>JBGTOF010000467.1:0-23759 GCA_041742695.1 Elainellales cyanobacterium
TAGCTAGAGATACAGCTCGAGCGACAAATTTGAGTATGTTAGATTACTTGAATTCGTCTGCTGCGCTCAAATCTATAATGGAGATAAGCAATGGTGATGTCTCAGAAGAAGTTCAAACCTGCCAGGATATATTTCCTGTACTTTGCGTAAGAAATTGAAGAAATTTTAGAATAGCCTTTAAAAAGAAAGGAGGCGACTGTAGCATGGAAAAGGTTAATTGAGTCAACGTGTAGGATGCAGTAGAGCAGCGCTCGGCCTTTCTGCATTATTCTAGTTTCACAGCAACAGCGTCGGGAGGAGATGGCTGATATATGTAGTTGAGTATGATTGAACATGTTTGCTAAGACAAAGTCGAATAGCAGTTCCGATCGATGCGTGAATGGTTGAGATCGCTGTAGTTGTTTAGCGGTGTAGTGGAGAAATCTCGTGGACGAACAATCCAAGGCAAACAAAGATGCATTTTTTTATCCGCGAGCTGGTTTTAAGGGTGAGTTTTCTCCAGAAGCATTAGCGTTCAATGCCAACTTACAAGAATTTACCCAGCGGATTTCTATCATTTGCAATTTGGAAACAGGTGGCAAAATCTCTGCTGAAGAAGCCTATGCTCAAATTAAGCTACTCTGGAAGGCGCTGAAAGCTTCCAAAGCTCATCTGATTGATGTGAAAACTCCTCCTGATGTGGAATTGCCTCCAGAGCAGTGATTCCAGGCGCGAAAGTGCAAAGCTATTTTGACCAATTGGTGGGGTGGGGGTGCCTGTGTGGCTTTGCCAGTACAGGTATAAGGAATTGTCTTGCTAGATTTTGCCGCCAAGCTCGTCTGCAAACCGAGTTGATCCACGAACAAGACCGACGACGACGGCCTTCTAGCGAAAACCGCACTGGTTTGAGTGTTTGTTTTTGTTAACCTCCTGCAAGGGCGTCAGAACCAAACCTCAGGGGAACGTTCCCCCGAACCCCCGCTAGGGGACATGCTTCGTTCCCTAGAACCCCTCCGCAAGAGGTTTGGGATGATGGCGTTAGGCTGAGCGTTGGCAAGACCGCTTCGAGGGGTGGGAGAGGAGAGCGATCGCCGGGGCAGGGCTGTACTAAACGCCCTAGGTTTGGGGTATGGGGCAGCAGATGACGAGATGCGCCCACAGCCTCCTGATGTGTACGGCATATCAGGGGCTTGAACGCATCTCGAACTTAGGTTGATTAGGACAATGGGGCGTGGCCATAGTCTTGTAGCGCTTTCACATCTAGCGGTTGCTGTTGCAGAGAGCGAATTGCGGCAATGGTGGCTCGGGCGCCTGCGATAGTAGTCACCACGGGGATTTTGTAGGCCAAAGACGTACGGCGGATGGCGCGATCATCCACCAGCGCGGTTGCGCCTAGGGGGGTGTTGATCACCAACTGCACCTCCTTGTTCTTGATGGCATCCATCACGTTGGGGCGGCCTTCATGCACCTTCAGCACCAGAGCCACGTCTACGCCGTTTTCCTTAAGCACGCGGCGGGTGCCCTCGGTTGCCATCACATGCAGCCCTAGTTCCAGCAGTTCTTTGACTACAGGCACGGCGGCCTGCTTGTCTCGGTCGTTCATCGATACAAAGACGCTGCCTGTCAGAGGCAGTTGTTGTGATGCTGCCAGCTCTGCCTTAGCATAGGCTTTGCCAAAATCGGTATCAATCCCCATCACCTCGCCCGTAGACCGCATCTCAGGGCCGAGAATAATGTCTGTTCCTGGGAATTTGGAGAACGGCAGCACCGCCTCCTTAACCGAAATGTGCTGGGGGATCACCTCTTGGGTGTAGCCTAAATCAGCGAGCGATCGCCCAGACATGACGCGAGATGCCATTTTGGCCAGAGGCACCCCGATCGCCTTGGAGACAAAGGGTACGGTGCGCGAGGCGCGGGGGTTGGCTTCTAGAATAAATACTTTGTCGTTGCCCTCAGCGGTGCCCTGAATGGCATATTGCACATTCATTAGCCCCACGACGTTGAGCGCCTGAGCTAGCTTCTTCGTCCACAGGCGAATCGTGTCGAGTGTCTCAGCCGAGAGGGTCACCGTGGGGATGGAGCAGGCCGAGTCGCCAGAGTGGATGCCCGCTTGCTCAATGTGCTCCATGATGCCGCCGATGACAACATTGCCGCTGGTGTCGGCGATCGCATCCACATCCACCTCAATTGCGTTTTCTAAATACTGGTCTACCAGAATGGGGTGATCGGGCTCTACCAGCACGGCATAGGCCATATAGCGCTCTAGATCTTGGTCGGAATAGACAATTTCCATCGCCCGACCGCCCAACACATAGCTGGGGCGCACCACCACGGGATAGCCAATCTTTTTAGCCACATCTAACGCTTCGCCTGTGCTGCGGGCGAGGCCATTGGCGGGCTGGCGAATGTCTAGCTCTCGCAGAATTTTCTCAAACCGCTCCCGGTCTTCTGCCGTGTCGATTGAGTCGGGAGAGGTGCCCCAAATTTTGGTCTGAGGCGAGTCACAGAGGGGCAGCGCTGTTTGCAGCGGCACCGCTAGCTTTAGCGGCGTTTGCCCACCAAACTGGATGATGATGCCCTCGGGCTGCTCGGCTTCAATAATATTGAGCACATCTTCTTTGGTGAGTGGTTCAAAATAGAGGCGATCGCTCGTGTCATAGTCCGTCGAGACGGTTTCGGGATTAGAGTTGACCATAATCGTTTCGTAGCCGTCATCGCCCAAGGCAAACGAGGCATGACAGCAGCAATAGTCAAACTCAATCCCCTGACCAATGCGGTTGGGGCCGCCGCCCAAAATCATTACCTTAGGCCGATCAGAGGCTAGCACCTCAGATTCTGTCAGCGATTCACCGGGTGCTTGGGTGCGCGAGCCGGGCTCTTTGTTGCCAGCCAGCAAGATGATCTCTGACTCATAGGCCGAGTAGTAGTAGGGCGTCAGCGCCTCAAACTCGGCTGCGCAGGTATCCACAGTTTTATAAACCGGGATGATATTGAGGGACTTGCGGTAGGCGCGCACCTCGTCTTCGGTGGTTTTGGTGGCGTAGGCAATTTGGCGATCGCTAAAGCCCTGTTGCTTAATCCGCAGCAGGCGCGGGGCATTGATCTGGGTTAGTGGAGTCCGCTTCATCTGCTTTTCGGTTTCAAGCAGATCTTGCAACTTGTCGAGAAACCACGGATCAATATTGGTCAGCTCATAGATTTCTTCGACCGACATGCCCATCAGCATGGCGTGGCGAACTGTGAAAATTCGGTCGGGATTCGGCGTCCGCAAGCCAGAGCGAATCTGCTCTAAGCTGGGCAGCTTTTCTGCTTTGTCACAGCCCCAGCCAAACCGTCCTGTTTCGAGCGATCGCAGCGCCTTTTGAAACGATTCTTGAAACGTGCGCCCGATCGCCATGGCCTCGCCCACCGACTTCATCTGCGTCGTCAGGTTGGGCTGAGAGCCGGGAAACTTCTCAAAGGCAAAGCGTGGGATTTTTGTCACCACATAGTCAATCGTGGGTTCAAAGCTGGCGGGCGTTTTCTTGGTGATGTCGTTGGGGATCTCGTCTAGGGTATAGCCCACCGCCAGCTTGGCTGCCATTTTTGCAATAGGGAATCCGGTTGCTTTTGACGCCAGCGCCGAACTGCGCGACACCCGCGGATTCATCTCGATCACGATCATGTCGCCTGTGACGGGGTTGACCGCAAACTGAATGTTAGAGCCGCCGGTCTCTACGCCAATCTCGCGGATGATCTTGATAGAGGCATCGCGTAAGCGCTGATATTCTTTATCGGTGAGGGTCTGCGCCGGAGCCACCGTGATGGAGTCCCCCGTGTGGATGCCCATGGGATCGAGGTTTTCGATAGAGCAGATAATCACGACGTTATCCGCTAGGTCGCGCATCACCTCTAGCTCATACTCCTTCCAACCCAGCAGCGATTTTTCGATCAGAATTTGGGAGACGGGGCTCGCATCTAAGCCAGATTGAGAAATTTCTTCGTATTCTTCTTGGTTGTAGGCGATGCCGCCGCCCGTGCCGCCCATGGTATAAGCCGGGCGAATAATCAGTGGATAGGAGCCAATCTCTAGGGCGATCGCCCGGGCCTCCTCCATCGTTTCCGCTAGCCCTGAGGGGCACACATCCACCCCAATCCGCGCCATCGCTTCCTTAAATAGCTTGCGATCTTCCGCCATCTCAATCGCGGGCAGCTTTGCCCCAATCAGTTCCACGCCATATCGCTCTAGCGCCCCATTCTTGGCCAGATCCACCGCCAAGTTCAGCGCGGTTTGCCCGCCCATCGTCGGCAGCAAGGCGTCGGGGCGCTCTTTGGCAATCACCTTTTCCACAATTTCAGGCGTCAGCGGCTCAATATAGGTACGATCCGCCGTTTCGGGATCGGTCATGATGGTCGCTGGGTTGGAGTTGATTAGCACTACCTCAAAACCCTCGTCGCGCAGGGCTTTGCACGCCTGCGTCCCGGAATAGTCAAATTCGCAGGCTTGCCCAATGACGATGGGGCCAGAGCCAATCAATAAGATTTTTTTGAGATCGTTGCGGCGAGGCATAGCGGTTTGGTGTCGTGCGATAAATCCTGATTATTTTAGATGTATTTTTGCCTCTGGCGATGTGTCCGCTGCAAACTCTTGACCCGCATCCTGGTCATTTAGAGAACCGTTTACATAAATTTAGATCTCTAGCACGTCATCCATAACCCGTCAGATGCCTCCTGGTTCCCATTACACAGCAGGGTTAAGACCGTTCAGAGTGCGCTGCACAATAGCATTCTGCTTCTGCTCAACGTTGAGCCACGGTGGAGAAAAAACACCCGAAGCCGTAGCAAAAGCCCGTCTTAATGCATCCTTTGTTACCTCAGACGCAGGCTGGGCAACCTAGGGGCAGACATGGGGATGCCGTAGCGTTTTTTCCTAAGTTGTATCCAGGGTTGAGCGAAGACATGCAGACCAACATTGATGAATTAAACGCCTTGCGTCAGCGCGTTGCAGAATTGGAAGGGGCGATCGCCCCGTCTCCTACCCAGCAGCAATTTCAGTCGCTGATCCAAAAATATCAAGTGCTGCTCGCCGACAATCCTATGGCCGTGATTGAATGGGACGCGCAGTTCAGCGTGGTGGAGTGGAATCAATCTGCTGAGCGTATTTTTGGCTTTTCTCGCGACGAAGTGCTGAATCACCCCATGATTGAACGCATTACCCCGCCTCAAGCACAACCCCAAGTCGGCGAGGACTTCCAGGCCCTCGCGCAGCGTCGCGGCGGCACCCGCAGCCTTAACGAAAATATGACGCGGGATGGCCACATTATTATCTGCGAATGGTTTAACACCCCTATTTTTGATGCCCAGGGGCATTGTCTGGGCGTCTATTCTCTGTGCAGTGACGTGACTGAGCAGCAGCGCATAGCCCACGAGCGCAAGCAGGTGATTGAGCGGGTCAACCTGATCAGCCATGTGGCACGCGAGGGCCTGTGGGAAATTGAAGTGGCCCACGGCGATGTCTCGCATCCGGACTGCCGCTACTGGTGGTCGTTTGGCTATTGCGCCACCCTCGGCTACGAAGAAGGGAGCATCAGCGCCAGCTATGAAGCCTGGTCATCAAGCGTGCATCCTGAGGATCTCGAGCGGGTGAACACAGCCTTTCTGGCCCACGCAAACGACCTCACCGGGCAGACTGCCTACGATGTGGAATACCGCATGCAGACTCAGGCGGGGGAATATTGCTGGTATAGCGATATCTGCCAGACGACTCGCGATGCCGCCGGGGTGCCCATTCGCATTATCGGCTGCCAGCGCGATATCACCGATGAAAAGCTGGCGTCTCTAGCATTGCACCAGGCTAAAGAAACCTTAGAACGCCATGTCGCAGAGCGCACCGTTGAGCTAAAAGAGCAAACTCAGTTTTTGCAAAACATCTGGAATGGAGTAGACTACGGCATTTTTGTGTTGGATGTGCTGGAGCAGGCGCAGGAGTTTCGATTTGTAGATCTGAATGCGGCGATGGAGCACCTTAGCCCCGTTCCGCCTGCTCACTTAAAGGGGCTGACGCTAGCAGAAGCGCTATCCCCAGAGGCGGCGGAGCACTATCGCCGCCATTATCAACATGCAGTGCGGCTGGGCATTAGCGTGACCTTTGAGGAACACTTTAGTACCCCAGGGGCAACCTTCTGGTATTCACTGAATGTGGCGCCTCTCTACAACCACGCCGGACAGATCGACCAACTGGTGGTGACGCTGACCGATATTAGCGATCGCAAGCGAGCCGAGACCGAACTTATCCTTTACAAGCAAGCTGTTGAAAGCTCAAGTGACGCCATTGGTTTTGCCAGTGCCGACGGGGTGCCCATTTTCTTTAATGCAGCCTACATCAACTTGTTGGAGTATGAGACGCCGCAGGCCTTCATGGATGCGGGGGGAATTCCCATTGCGTTTTCCGATCCAACGACGCCTGCACCCATTCTGCAGGCGATGACCCAGGGTCATACCTGGGCCGGCGAAGTGGAGATGCGATCGCGCACAGGCACCACAATTCCCTGCTTGTTACGGGGCGATGCCATTAAAGATCAAACCAACCAAATTATGGGATTAATGGTGGTGATCAGCGATATCAGCGATCGCAAACGGGCCGAACTTCAACTTCAACAACAGGCCACCGATCTAGAGCACGCATTGCAAGAGCTTCATTGCACCCAAGCCCAGATGATTCAGGCAGAAAAAATGTCGTCTCTGGGTCAACTCGTGGCCGGGGTCGCGCATGAAATCAACAACCCCGTGAACTTTATTTATGGCAACCTCACCCACGCCAACGGATACACTCAAGATTTGCTGGGGCTGATCAAGCTCTATCAACAGCACTATCCGGTGCCCCATCCGGCGATCGCCCACGAAACCGACGTCATCGACCTCGACTTTTTGCTGACTGACTTGCCCAAGCTCTTGGGTTCAATGCGAGTAGGCGCAGAGCGCATTCAAAAAATCGTCTCGTCGCTCCGCACCTTTTCGCGGATGGATGAAGCCGAATTCAAAGGGGTAAACCTGCACGACGGTATCGACAGTACGCTGATGATTTTGCAGAACCGCATCAAACCCCGCAGTCTGCGGGTGAATGAGATGGAGCACATGCGCCCCGAAATAGAAATTCTGCGCCGCTACAGCTCGCTGCCCGAGGTGGAATGCTACGCCGGGCAATTAAACCAGGTGTTTATGAACTTGCTGAGCAACGCCATAGATGCAATAGATGATGCCTTTGAGCAGGGCTATTGGGCCGAGGGCGATCGCCCCACCCCGCCCCGCATTGAGATCCACAGTGAGCGCTACGGCACAGAGTGGGTCAACATCCGCATCACCAATACCGGGGCTGCCATTCCCGACGAAGTGCGGGCACGGCTATTTGATCCATTCTTTACCACCAAGCCCATCGGCAAGGGCACAGGCATGGGGCTGTCAATCAGCTATCAGATTGTGTCGGAGCGCCACCACGGCAAACTGTATTGCGTGCCCACTGAATCAGGCGCTGAGTTTGTGATTCAAATTCCTGTTCAGCAGGCGATCGCTCATCTCAGCGTGCGTTAGCGCAGCGGAAAACGCAGGCGGGGTTCTGGCGTATATAGATCAAAATCGGGGCGAAGGTCAGGCAGGGTCAGCGGCGTGGGTGACTCAGTCGGCCCACCCGTAGCCCGCTGATTAATTTCCTCAGAAATCTCTGCCAGATCGACCGTGGTGCCTCCACCGCCACCCTCTTCAGGAAAGAGCCGCTGGTAATCGTCAAACCCACCCCGCGCCTCTGGCGAACCCTGCAACGACGGCGCTAGAGGGCCTGCATCCGTCGCATCCTGAGTGCGACCGGGCTGTGCTAGCAGTATCCCTAGCCCTGCCGCCATGACCATTATCATCACTCGCTGCGATCGCCGCTGTTGCGTGTTCATGGGTCTTGCTCCGTTTAATGTATTGCACTAAATCAAATCGGACAAACCAAACTAAGGCTAATCTTGGCTCTCTATCTAAGCCCAAAGGCCGCGATTTGAGAAGTTTAAGCGGCACCCTCTAAACAGAATACGCAGTCGAATTCTGTTTAGCCCCGCCGTCATACTTTTAAGTTAAAAGAAACTGCTCAACCCTGCCACTTACCCTGCCTCACAGGTGCAGCGGTGAGACGCCAGACAACGGTCAAACGCCGCCGCCTAATGAAGCAAATCCTATGTTGCATTTTCTTGCGTAAGTCGCGCGCGATCGGGTGATATGTCATAAAAACAGTGAAGTGATGCCCTCAACCTGCTATGCGCGTTTTGTTTTTGCACAATAACTTTCCGGCTCAGTTTCGCCAATTGGCGGCGGCTCTCGCCAACGATCCTAAAAACCAGGTGGTCTATGGCACCAAGCATACTGACCCAGTGCAAATCGCTGGCGTTCGCAAGGTGAACTATTCCCCCAGCCGTGAGCCCCACGCAGCGATTCATCACTATGTTCGCAATTATGAGAGTGCGGTGCTGCACGGGCAGGGGGTGGTGCGAATGGGGCTGCAGCTCAGAGAAGCGGGGTTCGTGCCCGAGGTAGTGTGCAGTCATTCGGGCTGGGGCAATGGCATGTTCATCAAAGATGTCTTTCCCGAGGCCAAGCTGCTGTCTTATTTTGAGTGGTTTAACCACGCCACCGGAACCGATGCAGATTTTGATCCGGCCTATCCCATCACGGCAGATGATCGGTTGCGGATTCGGGCGAGCAATGCGCCCATGCTGATCGATCTCTATAGCAGCGATCAGGGCATCTCGCCGACCTATTGGCAGCGATCGCAGTTTCCGCCCGAGTTCCACGACAAAATAGACGTAATGCACGATGGCATTGATACCACCTACTTCCATCCAGAGCCCGGCGCAAAGCTAGTGCTGCCAGACTACAACCTTGATCTATCGGATGTGGATGAGGTGGTGACCTATGTGGCTCGGGGAATGGATGCCTATCGCGGCTTTCCCCAATTTATTGAAGCGATCGCTCATCTCACAGAGCGCCGCCCCAACTGCCATGTGGTGATTGTGGCGGGCGATCGCATTGCCTATGGCCCTAACCCACCCAAGGGCAACAGTTTTAAAGACGTCATGCTAGAAAAGTTTCCGCTTGATCTCAACCGCGTTCACTTTGCCGGAACCATGCCCTATGGTGATTACAAGCAAGTGCTGCGCGCCTCCAACGTCCACGTCTACCTGACTCGCCCCTTTGTGCTGTCGTGGTCGCTAATGGAGGCGCTCTCGTCCGGCTGTCTGGTGGTTGCGTCTGACACGCCCCCCGTGCGCGAAGTCATCGAGGATGGCGTAAATGGGCTGCTGGTTGACTTCTTCTCACCCAAAAAAATCGCCGACCGCATTGAAGAGGCACTCACCCACCCCAATGAGATGCAATCGCTGCGCCAGCGTGCCCGCCAAACCATTGTGGATCGCTACGACCTGGCAACGCTGCTGCCCCAGCAGATTCAGTGCCTGAAGGAATTAGCAGGCATTGTGCCCAAGACCGCCCCATCCGCAAGAACTGTGGCCAAAGCCTCTAAGAGCAAAGGGTTTGGCTAATGCCACGCCAGTGCGGCCCATGCAAAAACCGTTCTGCCCGCGTCGCAGGCAAAACGGTTTAGGGTGGTTTTAACCCCGCAGCGCGCGCTGAAATTGCGCGGTCGAACTCACCTTACAACAGTAGCGATGGATAACAGGTGTCTTGAAAACCGGACGCTGCACAGGTTTCCTAAACTCCATAGGGCATGAGGCTTAGGGACTGACGCGGCGCAGATTACGACGTAACCAAATCCGCCGGGAGCCGTTGAAAGGCGAGGCGCTCGTTTTCCACATCGACATAGATGGTGTCGCCTTCGGCAAACTCACTTCGGAGAATGGATTTGGCGATCGCCGTTTCTAATTCGCGCTGAATGGCGCGCTTCAGCGGTCGTGCCCCATACACCGGGTCGTAGCCCACCTCTGCCAAGAAGTCGAGTGCCGCATCGGATAGCTTTAGCGTCATCTTGCGATCGCGCAGCCGCTGCCCTACTCGCGCCACCTGCAGCCGCACAATCTCCCGCAGTTCGCTCTTTTGCAGCCCGTGGAAGATGATGAACTCATCTACCCGATTCAGAAACTCAGGGCGGAAATGAGTGCGCATCGCATCCATCACACGCCCCCGCATTTCTTCATACTGAGTTTCTTCTCCCACCACATCCAGAATGTATTGCGAGCCAATGTTACTGGTCATGATAATGATGGTGTTTTTGAAATCTACCGTTCGCCCTTGGGCATCGGTTACACGGCCATCATCCAAAATTTGCAGAAACACGTTGAATACATCGGGATGAGCCTTCTCGATTTCGTCGAATAGCACCACGGAGTAAGGGCGACGGCGGATCGCCTCAGTGAGTTGCCCGCCTTCTTCATAGCCCACATAGCCCGGAGGCGCACCCACTAACCGCGAGACGGCGTGCTTCTCCATATATTCCGACATATCGACCCGCACCATGGCCTCTTCGGTGTCGAACAGGTAGGCCGCCAGCGCCTTGGCGAGCTCTGTTTTTCCTACCCCGGTTGGGCCAAGAAAGATAAAGCTGGCGATGGGGCGATTTGGATCAGACATGCCTGCACGCGATCGCAAAATTGAATCTGCGACTGCCGTCACCGCTTCGTTTTGACCGATCACCCGCTCATGCAGCACATCGTCTAGGCTGAGCAGCTTTTGCATTTCTGACTCCACCAGCTTGCTGACCGGAATGCCCGTCCATTTCGAGATGATCTCCGCGATATCTGCCTCAGTCACCTCTTCTCGCAGCAGCAGCCTGCCGCTCGACTGGGTTTGGGAAAGGCGAACTTCAGCCTCCTCCAATCGTTTTTGGAGTTGGTTGAGCTTGCCATATTTCAGTTCGGCAGCGCGGTTGAGGTCGTAGCTGCGCTCAGCCTGTTCAATCTCGATCGTGACTTGATCGATTTCTTCCTTCAGCGCTTTGCGCTCGTCAAGCAGTTCTTTTTCGGCCTGCCACTGCGCATTGAGTGCGGTCTGGGTTTCTTTGAGGTCGGCCAGTTCGCGATCGAGTTTATCGAGGCGATCGCGCGAAGCCATGTCGGTTTCCTTCTGCAGCGACAGCCGCTCCATCTCGATTTGTAGAATTTTGCGATCCACCTCATCCAGCTCTTCGGGCTTAGAGGTGACTTCCATCTTCAGCTTGGCCGCGGCTTCATCCACCAAATCAATGGCTTTGTCCGGCAAGAAGCGATCGCTAATGTAGCGGTTTGACAGCATGGCCGCCGCCACCAGTGAATTGTCCGCAATCTTAACGTTGTGGTGGGTTTCGTAGCGATCCTTCAGTCCCCGCAGGATAGATACGGTGTCTTCGACCGAGGGCTGATCTACATACACCTGCTGGAAGCGTCGCTCTAGCGCGGCGTCCTTCTCGATGTATTTGCGATATTCATCCAGCGTCGTTGCGCCAATGCAGCGCAGTTCGCCCCGCGCCAGCATCGGCTTGAGCAGGTTGCCTGCATCCATCGACCCCTGGCTTGCCCCAGCCCCCACAACGGTGTGAATCTCGTCAATAAAGAGAATGATGGTGCCGTTGGATTCAGTTACTTCCTTCAGCACTGCTTTCAGCCGCTCTTCAAACTCACCGCGATACTTCGCACCGGCAATCAGCGCACCCATATCCAGCGCAATTAGCTTGCGATCTTTCAGGGATTCGGGCACATCGCCTTTGACGATGCGCTGAGCCAGCCCTTCGGCGATCGCCGTTTTGCCCACACCAGGTTCCCCAATTAACACCGGGTTATTCTTGGTGCGCCGCGAGAGAATCTGGATGGTGCGCCGAATCTCGTCATCGCGCCCAATCACCGGATCAAGTTTGCCCAAGCGGGCCATTGCGGTGAGGTCGCGGCCATATTTCTCTAGGGCTTCATACTTGCCTTCAGGGTTTTGATCCGTCACAGTTTGATTACCGCGCACTTGCTTCACCACCTGCTTTAACCTGCCTTCGTCGAGCTTGAGTTCTTTGAAAAGCCCCTTGCCGAACCGATCATCTTTGGTATAGGCCAGCAGCAAATGCTCGATAGAAATGTAGTCATCGCGGAACTCTTTGCGAAACTCATCCGCCCGATCGAGCAGCGTATCAAGGGCGCGTCCCAGATACACGGTGTTGCCACTGCCAGAGACTTTGGGCTGTCGCGCAATGGCGGCTTCGGTATACTCACGCACTCGAGGCACGTTCACTTCCGCTTTATTGAAGATGCTGATCACCAACCCATCTTCTTGGTCAAGCAGCGATCGCATCAGGTGTTCGGGTTCAATCTGCTGATGCTGGGCTTGCTTGGCCATGTCAGGAGTGCGGGCGATCGCCTCCCAGGCTTTTTCGGTAAATTGATTTGGGTTATTGGGTTGCATTGCCGTAGAACTGTAGAGGTAATTCTGAGGTAATTTCGATTTAAGGTTGACTGAGCTGACTAATAGGGACAGCTATAGGACGGATGCATCCCCCGTTTGCAGCCTACTCACAAAGAAGCCGCTTCGCATCTACACCCTACAGCGTTCTCCTTAGATAGGAGAGAGGCGTTGAATCCAGATCCCCTTTGTCCTTGGTAGGAGAAGCAATGTCCTGAGCGTGTTGAAGGGGGCTGGGGGGATAGAGAGCCATGCTCCTCCGGTAGGGTGGGCCGACTTACAAAACTGGGATACATTCTATAGGACTGAGTTAAGATAACCGATTTTAGCGTCGCGCTTAGATTCGTCTGTACTTATTCTAGGGATGATGCGGGTCGAGCGGAGGTCGGTGTTTTCGCCTTCTAACGGAGAGATGCCCGCCCCCAGTTGCGACGCTGCTCCTCTACGGTGACGATCGCAGCCGAATGATCCCAGCGATCGCTTCAAATGCGAGGGAACTCCTAAGGTGGCCAAAAAGGGCGATCGCCCTCCCCAAAATCATTTTCAGCCTTCGCTTGGCAAAAAGTATTGGGGCGCGTGGGTCGCGAGAAGCGCTTCTATTGCGTCTGGACTCAATGGTCTAGAGAATAAATAGCCTTGACCAAACTTGTAGCCCAGGCGGCACAATTGGTCTAGTTGTTGCGGTGTTTCAATGCCTTCGGCGATCGCATTCAGTTCTAGCTGATTACTCAGTGCCATAATCGTCTCCACAATCTGATGATTATGTTGGCCGATTTGGATTTGGTTCACAAACGCCCGATCAACTTTTAGATTATCAACGGGTAATCGATGGAGATAATTTAACGATGAATAACCCGTGCCAAAATCGTCAATGCTAATTTGAATTTCTCGTTTCTTCAACTGATGAAGCGTGCTGATTGTAGACTCCACATCTTCAATCAACATACTTTCAGTAATCTCCAACACCAGACAATGCCCAGGCAATCCCGTTTCAGTTAGGATTCGATCCACTTCGTCAAGCAAATCAGCGCGTTGTAGATCTTGCGCTGAGAGGTTTACACTCACCCTGATTGCAGACAGAGTCGGAAAGTCCGTTCGCCATATAGCCAGTTGACAACACGCCGTCCAAAGCGCCCAGTAATCTAACCTTGTAATCAACCCCGTTTCTTCTGCAATTGCAATAAAAACCGCTGGAGCCTTTAACCCGTCAGTCGGGTGCTGCCAGCGGATCAAGGCTTCAAACCCCACCAGCTGCCCCGTGTTTAGTGTCACAATGGGTTGATAGTGCAGCACGAATTCTTGATGTTCAATAGCCCGACGCAAATCATTTTCTAAGTGCAGGCGACTTAGAGCTTGCCTGTGCATCTCAGCGTCAAAGATTTCGTATCGGGCTTTGCCCTTTTGTTTAGCACGATACATCGCAATATCTGCATCTCGCAACAGATGAGACGCTTGCGTGTAGTCTGCGGTTCCCAATACAATCCCGATGCTAGCGGTTGTATAAACGTCTCGGCCTTCAATCATAAGCGGAGTTTGCAATGCATTAAGCAGCCGTTCTGCAGCCCGAACGGCTTCTTGAAACTCTGCAATATCTTCGAGCAAAATCACAAACTCATCGCCTCCCAACCGGGCCACCACATCCAGGCTGCGAAGTGTGGCTTTAAGTATTTGGGCGATCGCAATCAAGAATTGATCCCCAGCTAAATGCCCCAAACTATCGTTAATGACTTTAAATCGATCGAGGTCAAGAAATAGGACTGAAAATCGATAACGGCTAGAGCGCTGAACCCGATTGATCGCTAATTCCAATCGCTCCATCAACAGGTGACGATTGGGCAAGCCGGTTAGCGCGTCATGCAGCGCATCGTGCTTTAACTGATGTTGTGCCCGAACCCGCTCAGTCACATCTCGAGATGTCGTTTGAAGATGCGTCGGTTGACCCGCTGCATCTAAGATCGGCTTGGTCAAGGTTTCAAACCAGAGATAGTGCCCCGACTTATGACGAATTCGATAAGTCACGGGCAGAGGTTTGCCGCTAACTGCCGCTAGATGCGATTCCTGCTGAATGCGAACGCAATCATCAGGATGAAAGAAGCGATAGGCATTTTGTCCGAGCATCTCATCGTACCGATACCCCAGCAGCGGTTCACACGACGGGCTGACATAGAGATAATGCCCCTCCAAATCATGCAGACAAATCAAATCATTGATATTTTCAGCTAACAAGCGATAGCGCGTTTCGCTGGCGCGCACCGCATCTTCAGCCTGCTTGCGATCGCTCAAGTCAATATCTACACAATAGAGTTCTTGCTCACCCGCCGTATTCACCAGCATGATGTGGCTAGAATAAACTGCCACCCTAGAGCCATCCTTCCGCATTAAACTCAATTCATCTGCAGGAATCGCATGCCCTTCTGCAATCCAGCGTTGCACGCCCGCAACCACGTCATCTCGCATCTCAGACGGAATAATGAGGTCTTCCAGCTTTTGGCCCAGCGCCTCGGATTTGGTGTAGCCATACAGCCGCTCACTTGCCCGGTTCCAATAAATCACCCGACGCTGAGTGTTATAGCCTTGAACCGCAATATTGGGTGTTTCTTCAAACAGGCCTCGAAACCGCTGTTCACTCTGCTTTAAGGCCGCCTCGGCCTGTTTGCGTTCAGCTTCGGCCTGCTTGCGATCGCTCACATCCAAGATCAACGTATCCCAGATCACGTCGCCATTCGGCTGCAGCGTCGGCCTCCCTGCCGCTTCTAGCCATTTTTCTTGCCCAGATGGCGTTATGATCCGCCATGCATGAAACCAAGGCATCAGAGTTTGGGCCGACTCGAGCACCGAGGCCTGCATTGCAGGCAAGTCGTCTGAATGAACCATCTGCCAAAGCACAGACACATCCGCAAGCACCTCTTGAACCCCAACTTCCCAAAGCCGATCACATCCTGAACTCATATAGAGCAACGAGTCAGTTCCATCCGGACGCAGCACATAGCGAAAAATTACACCCGGCACATTAGCCGCCATGTGATGAAATCGAGCCTCACTGTCTCGCAGCGCAATTTCGACCTGACGGCGTTCTGCCAGGTCAAGCTGGGCCTGTCGATATAGCTTGGCTTGTTGAATGGCGACTTCTAACTGCGTTGCAATAGCCTGCACAAGTTCAACTGGGTCATCGTGCCAAATTGAAGATTGCTCTCGCACGAGTAGCGTCAATGCGCCCCACAGCTTGCCGTCTACTGTCAATGGAATCAGCAACCACGCCCCAGGAATCGTTTGGGCGACGGCCTGATTCGTCATCTCTTGCAGCGTCGATGGATCTTCGATGCAAACCGATTTGAGCTGCTTCAGCTGAGTCGCAAAGGGATTTGCCGCATCCGCAATCTCGAATCCAATCAGGGTTGAGCGATTGGATTCAGCCTGAGATTCAGCCACATACCGCCACACGCCCAGGTTGGGCAAATATTGCATCACATAGCAGCTCACAGATCCTAGAAGCTGCACCGTTTCTGCCGTGGCCGTTGCAAAAATAGTATCTAGATCGAGCGACTTATGGATGGCCTGAAAGACCCGATTGAGCGCTTGCTCTCGCAGAATGTTTTGCTTTAGTTCTGTGATATCTCGCCCGACGGACTGAATTTCGATGAGCTGCCGATGGTCATCAAAAATGCCCAGGTTGACCCACTGCGTCCAGCCGACTTGGTTGTTCGCGCGGTAATCTTGATTGATGTTTTCAAAAATTGGGGCGTCGGGGGTGAGGACTGCAATCTTGCGATGAATCTCGCTGACTTCGTTTGGTGGAACGAAGCTGCACCATTGCATTCCCATTACGTTGGCCAACGTGCGCCCGAGCGCTCGACACAGGGCCTCGTTGGCAAACGTAATGGTGGTATCTGGGAGCGATCGCAAGATTAAGTCTGTTTGCGCCTGAATCACTTGGCGGTAGCGCTGCTCACTTTTGAGCAGAGTATTTTCGACCGTCTGCCGTTCTAGCTCCCGGCGTTTGCCTTCCGCTTCAATTCGCTTTCTCTCACTGATGTCCTGAAATGCTGTGATCGCATAGGCCACTTGACCCTGGTCATCAAAAATTGGCGTTGCCCAGACCTCTAGCGGCATCACCCAGTCACCGTGGCGCAGTTCTAAATCATCTGCCCAGGTTGCTTCACCGGCTAACGCGCGCACGCCCGGCAACGCGTCTGTGGGATACAGCTGCTGAGTCCCTTCTTGATAGATCAGAAAGAACTCGGAGAATTGGTGGAAGGTGAGATGGGGCGGAGGATCCATGCCGAGGAGCGATCGCCCGGATTGGTTGAGGTAGGTGAGTTGCCCGGTTGCATCATGTACCGCAATCCCAATCGGGGTAGCATCCAGAAATTGACTCAGATGACGCTCGGTTTCCGAGCGGGTTGCGTCTGCAATGAGAGACTCTACCAATCGCTGGATAGGCTCCGGCGTGTTTTCCCAATCCTCTGGGACAATTTGTTCACGGGAAAAGGGTAGCTGTTTTGCCATAACCGCAGCAGTTGCAATGTGAGGGCGTGTTGAATGTGCGTATTGAATGAAGGATGCGTAATCTGAACGTGGATTCGAGGAAAGGTGAAATCTGAGGACGGATCGGGAGAAATGAGACAGTCTTAATTGCTGAAGAGCCTGATGTAAGGGCCTTATCTAACAGTATGCCCACCTTACTGAAAGGACGCTTGGAATGGATTCACGAACGCCTGCACATTCTTTCTTTACGCGTCTCAATCATAAGAGGCTCTAATACTTTAGTAAGCGCCGCGTGCCCGCCGGAAGTGACGATGGCTGTCATCCTGAGATCTCGAATGGAACGATGGCGGTCTGAGTATGGGCGTGAATGTGGCTAAGTAGGGGCGATCGCCCCTAC
This sequence comes from Elainellales cyanobacterium, assembly GCA_041742695.1. GTDB lineage: Bacteria > Cyanobacteriota > Cyanobacteriia > Elainellales > Elainellaceae > Kaiparowitsia. The sequence continues at coordinate 17,246 of JBGTOF010000467.1, forward strand.
TCAGCCATGCCCAACACCAGAGCAACCGATAGCGAGAACAAAAGCTGACCCAGCTAATCCGAGAAAAGCTGAACGGTCAACCCCATGCCTCAGCCCAGACCAGCTTTGCCTTAAGCGGTGAATGAATCAACGCGAAAACCAGATGACAAAATATTATGTGCAAATTGACGCGGCCCGAACCAAGTTCGATACACTAGCAAGACTTACACCGTTAAAGGTTTTGTATACCGTGAGTTCGATAGCGTTATTTCAAGCCCGCAGCGTAGGTCTGAAATAACGCAAAGCCATGCCACCCCTATCGTGAGCAGCATGGTTTTAGGAATGTTCCGAACTGACGTTTGTATAGGTGACGCGTGCACCAAACCACACCAGACGAGCAGATTGGAATGCTCGGCTCCGATCAATTTTTGGCTTCAAACCGGATTCACAACGTCATTCATGAGGATATTGATAAACCTATGGCGAAACCGTCTTCCCGAAAACGCTCATCTGGCTCTGCACTGGTAGATGAATCGGCTATCTCTCAAGCCGGTTCTTTGCTAGAACAATTGCCTCAAAAGCCAAAAGAGCACTGGTCGCTGCGCGAAGCTATCGATCTGCTAAGAGAGCCGATTAACACGGCCCTTGACCGAGGCTATACCCATAATGAAATCGCAACGTTTTTAGCCGATCAAGAGATTCGTATCAGCGTGTCATCGCTCAAGCGATACCTTGCCAAAACTCGAGAAAATAGCCGCAACGCCAGCGCTGGGTCTGACACTCTGGCAGATAGCAACACGTCCACGACCCCGCGTCGTGCCAGACGAACCAGTGCTGCCATCAAATCGAGCGATCGCCCTGCCAAAACACCTGCCAGCCCCCAGCCCCCAGTCACTCCCCCAAACGCTACTCGTACAGCCACACCGCGAGGACGCAAGAAATCTAGCTAAACCCGGTGCTGGGCTGCGGGCTGGGTTCAGCAGCCTCACGGGTTGAATCGGGAAGTGGGCGATCGCCCATGTCCCCATCAGCCAATGCTCAGCAAGCACCAGCACCCTACAACCAGACAAAATACCCAGTTGTCAGGATGCCCATTGAAACTGATAATGAAAAGTCACGATTGGGGCGTTGGTTTTGGTGCTCGCAAGCTCACTACAGCCTCTCCAGCCCTGTCATCGTGGTGCCATTTCTCAACTTGATAGCATGGGCTGCTTTTTACAGACCTCTCTTAACGAGAACTCTTGAATTCAAAACAAAGACCCTGAGTATCCCAACGTTGAAGATGTTGAGTGCAGGTTCAATTTTTTGGTTTGGATGGCGAGAGCGCCCTCTCAACGAAACGGTCTAGCAAAAAGTAATCCTGCCCCAGTGTATAGAGTTGGCTCAAAGATGGTGTGGGGGCGCAACATAGCTCGTGCCATCTTCACCTGCAAATCACCACCCGCACCCCTTAGGAGGCTCCATGACGGAACGCCCAATTATCCTTGGCATTGTTGGCGATAGCGCTGCCGGGAAAACCACGCTCACTCGGGGCATTGCCCAAGTATTAGGAAGCGACGATGTAACCATAATTTGTACCGATGACTATCATCGCTACGATCGCCAGCAGCGCGCAGAAATGGGCATTTCGGCCCTAAGCCCAGACTGCAACTATCTCGACATCATTCAGCAACATCTCACGTTGCTTCGCACCGGGCAGCCCATTCTCAAACCCATCTATAACCACACTACAGGCGCGTTCGACCCACCCGAGTATATTAAACCCGCCAAATTTGTGATCGTAGAAGGACTGCTGGGCTACTCTACTCGAGGTATGCGTGACAACTACGACGTCAAAGTGTATCTGGCACCACCAGAACCTCTTAGAGCCTCTTGGAAGATTAACCGGGATACCCGCAAGCGGGGCTACAGCGAAGCCCAAGTCCGCGAGCAAATGAAGAAACGCGAGTCTGATTCAGAAGACTTTATTCGCCCGCAGCGGCAGTGGGCAGATGTCATTGTGTCCTTCTATCCGCCCGGAGAACAATCCGACCAAGACGAGCTGCTGCTTAACGTGCGACTTGTGCTACGTCCCACCATTCCCCATCCAGAATTTAGCGACCTCCTTGGCCCCAAGACTGGGCAGCTGGCCTCGGCAGTGCGGATAGAGCTAGATCGAGATATGGGCAAGCCAGTAGATGTGCTCGAAGTCGATGCCCATGCGACAGCCGAGCAGGTGATAGAGCTAGAGCGAATGCTCTGCAATGAAGTGCCCTATCTCGGCAAGTTTTGCAGCATTGAAGGTAACCCTATCATCGGTAAGCTGATTGGCACAACGGGCGAAACGCTACAGAGTTACCCGCTAGCGCTCACACAGCTGCTGATTACCTATCACGTTCTGAAAGCTGCCAAGATTCACCAATAGCTGAAAGTAGGCAATCCTATAAACCCAAACGATGATTTGAGTCTGTGAGACCTTCATATACAAAGGCTTCACGACTCACTCACGTGGGGAGTGAGCTGCACATCCATGAGCTGCTGCCCTATATCATCAGAGAATTTAGATATTAGAGATTAGAAATAACGCCCTGTCGGCGACATCTTTAGCATTTAAATTTTTGGCTGTCTAGAAGGGATGCGAGATCCTTTATCGTTGCCTATCTACTATGTCCGGGCAGAAATTTCGCCACTAGGCGGCAACTTTTAGTTACAAGGGCTGGGTTAGCTTTGGCAAAGAATTTATTGCATTGGGCGAACAACCGCAATGCCTTCGGCTTGGCTGCCCTAATGCCCCTGCGGCGTAACCGCTGATTGGTAGGAAAGTTTCTTTAATGAAAACCGCCCTAAGCCCCCTGTTGCTCGATAGCTGAACTTGCGCCACTCGGGACTAGGCTGATACTCTTGCTCAGAATTATGGCTATGGATGGGGTGTTGCAATGCGCTCGGAGAACGCGTTGCAATATTCTAGGGTCAACACCCATTTTTTTGAATTGGCATAAGCGGTGGGGGATGTAATGATCGTGTCTCAGATGCAGCGGTTGCTTCGCCAAACGCCTACGCAGGCTCAGGTTTGGCTGTGGCTGGGGTCAAGTTCACTGGTGTCGTTACTGTATAGCGTGCCGGTGCTAGTGGCGGCGTTTAGCCATCCCTATGTGATTCAAGATGATGCGCGACAGCATGTGTATTGGATGCGGCGGTTTCTCGACCCGACTCTTTTTCCCAATGATTTGACGACTGATTACTTTGAATCTGTGGCTCCGTTGGGCTATCGAACACTGTACTGGCTGTTTGCCCAGTTTGGGCTAGATCCAGTGGTGTTGAGCAAGCTATTGCCGCTGCTGTTGGCGTTGGGGGGCACGTTCTTTATTTTTATGGCGGCGATGCAGGTGCTGCCGTCTCCGATCTCTGGCTTTGCGGCAGCGGTGCTTGCCAATCAGGGCTTTTGGATTCGCGATGACGTGGTTTCGGCAACCCCTGTAGCGTTTGTCTATGTGCTGTTTCCCGCATTTTTATACTTTTTAATGCAGCGATCGCTCTATCCCTGCATCCTCACGATGGCGCTGCAAGCTCTGTTTTATCCCCAAGTATTTCTGGTGCAAGCAGGCATGCTGGGGCTAATGCTGGTGCAAATTCGCGGGAAACGCCTGCAGTGGGCAGATGCGAAAGAGCGGCGGTTTTGCCTAATCGGGTTAGCCGTCGCGGTGCTGCTGCTGATCCCCTACGCCTTAGCTTCGTCGTCCTATGGGCCGATCATTTCGGCGGCTGAGGCTCAGCAGATTCCAGCGATGGCACGGGGCGGATGGTCTCGGTTTTTTGTAATGCAGCCGGGGGTGCCTTGGCATCAAGATTTTTGGTATGACGAATTTTGGGTGTGCAGCCAGCGCAGCGGCCTGTTGCCCACGGAATGGTGCGCTGCACCTCATCTCTATCCGCAGTCGTGGCTGGCGGTGTTAGTGTTGCCGGTGCTGCTGTGGCGGCGGCAGGGGTTTCCCCTTGTGCAGCGAATAACGCCCGCCATCAGGACACTCGCGCACTGTTTCGTGGTTTCGTTGGGGCTCTTTTTTGTGGCTCACGGGCTGCTGTTTCGGCTGCATTTGCCCAATCGCTACACCGAGCATAGCTTTCGGATACTGGCAGCGCTGGCGGCTGGGGTGGCGATCGCTCTTTTGGCTGACCGATTGCTGCATAGGCTAGAGCGGTTGGGTGCTTCGGATGGACTGGGGCGATCGCTCCTGTCCTATGGCAGCATTGCTGTGCTGGGAGCGCTGCTGCTGCTGCATCCCTACGGCACCGACTCCCGTAATGATTCGTTTCCCCATCACAACTATGTCGTTGGCCGGTATCCCCAAGTCTATGAATTCTTGGCGCAGCAGCCGAAGGACACGGTGACGGCGTCGCTGTCGCCAGAGGTCAATAACTTGCCTACCTTTACCCAACGGCCTGTGTTAGTAGGTGGGCAGGGCTATATCTTGCCCTACCATCTGGGCTATTTTGCCGCGGTGAGCGATCGCCTAACAGATCTCATCCAGGCACAATATAGCCCTAGAATTGGCCCATTACAGCAGGTAATAAAGGAGTATGGCGTGGATTATTGGCTGGTAGATCGCGGCTTTGAAACAGAGGACTATTTCGAAACGGCAAGTGTGTTTCGGCAGTATCCCGGTATTGCTAACCGCGTGCAAGATAGCATCGCTTTAGGAGATCGGCCAGTGCTGCTGCGTCGGCTGGATCGCTGCACCGTCATAGATGCTGAAGCGGTCGTGCTGCTCAATGCGTCTTGCCTAGTGGAGCCGCTGGATGCGCCATGACTAACCCGCCGGATCAGACTCAAAAGGCGCGCCTGCCCCGTTGGCTGTGGGTCTGGGTAATTCTGGCGATCATGGGGATTGGGCTGCGGTTTTATCACCTGGGGTATAAAGTCTACTGGTATGACGAGGTCTATACCTCGATGCATGTGGCCAGCACGACCCGGCCAGAAATTCAAGACCGCTGGGGCGATCGCCCCTTTCCCATTGGCGAACTGCAGCAGGCCCAACGTCCTGCAGAGGGGGATTCTCTCCGCAAAACCATCGACGGGCTGCGACGGGATGATGTGCATCCGCCGCTTTATTTTTCGATGGTGTGGGGCTGGGCGCGGTTGGTCGACGGTTCACCCGCGGGGGTGCGATCGCTCTCGGCGGTGCTGGCGGTGCTGGCTCTACCGCTGATGGGCGGCGTGGCGTGGGCTCTGTGGCGATCGCCCCTCACCACTGCGATCGCCATCGGGCTAATGGCGGTGTCGCCCTATCATGTGCTCTATGCCCAAGAAGCGCGCTCCTATAGCCTGTTGACGGTGCTGATGCTGGGGTCGAGCTGGCTGCTGCTGCGGGCGGCGCGGGGTGATCGCAGCGCAGACTGGGTGGGCTACAGCATCACGGTAGCGCTGGGGCTCTATGTCCACCTCTTTGCCTTTTTTGTCACGATTGGGCATGGGCTATACCTGGCGATCGCCCATCGCTGGCAATGGGGAACCGTCTGCAAACCGATGCAGCGCTACCGCTGGGCGGTCGCGGCTGGCGTGGCGGCCTTTTTACCTTGGCTGGTAATCAGTCCGGGGTTTTTGCGCTCCGCAGGGTTTACGGCGCGGCGCATCCCCCTCGAGGTGCTGGTGCAGCGCTGGCTAATCAATCTGGCGATGCCGTTTTTTGACGCTCAGGTGAGCGATCGCCGTCAACTCTTCGACGTGCTGGGGGATGGCGACCTGCGGCTGGGGCTCACCAGCCCGGCGCTGTGGATCTGTGGGGCCATTGCGCTGCTCTCGGCCTATGCCCTCTGGCACCTGTGGCAGCAGCGCGACACCCCTACAGACCGAGCCGCATGGTGGTTTGTGCTGACGCTGATGGCCGTGACGGGGCTATTGCTGCTGCTTCCAGACTTAATCCTAGGCGGGCAACGCTCAACGATCGGGCGGTTTTTGATTCCGTGTCTGCTGGGGGTGCAGCTGGCGATCGCCCGGCTCTTTGCTCAAAAGCTAGAGTCGGGTGGGGGCGGTGGGCGATCGCTCTGGTGCACTGCGCTCATTACACTGGCAGCATTGGGCATTGTGTCATGCAGCGTGAGTGCCCAAGCTTCAACGTGGTGGATCAAATACAGCAGCTACTACCAGCACGATGTGGCGGCTCTGATTCAGCAAGCTGAAACACCGCTGGTGGTGAGCAACAACCCCATTCGGCTGATGGCCCTAAGCCATACCCTACCGTCCGAAACTACGGCCTATCTCTACCAAGATCGCCTGCCGTTAGAGCGCCTTCCCTTCGACACCCATCAAATCTTTGTGGTCAATCCTGATCGGGATCTCGTTCAAGCCATCGACCAACAGCCCGGCTATCGTCTTCAGCCTGTGCTAGAGCAGGGTTTTCTGTGGCAGCTTGTGCGGGCTTAAGTGACGCCTGCTCTGGGAGCTGTTATTAATTGACAGCTGATTGCCCAGGGAGCAGTGCCGTGGGGTGCATTCGCGAACAATGCACCACAAGGAGTCCTAGGGCTTATTCGCCAAATTGTTTGCCAGGCTAAACGC
>JBGTOF010000477.1:0-17314 GCA_041742695.1 Elainellales cyanobacterium
CTACTGCATCGGGTGTTGATGGTTTAATCAAAATAGCACTTCAACTAATGAACCCTGAACACCTCAAAAATTGGTTCACACATTGCTGTTACTGTGCCTCATAAACCTCGAATCCGCTGTAATTGTTTAAAAACAAGCTCTAAATTCAAACCTTCCTTATCGGTCTTGTCAGCTCAAAAACTTCAGCCCTTGGGCGGCGAGAATGTCTGCGATCGCACCCCAATCACCACGATAGAAGCTGCAGCTAATCTTCTGTCAACGTTACCCCTCGGCGAGCAAGTTAATTTCGCAGGTTTATCTAAACGATGCGTTCATCATTATGGGAGCCCATGATGGCCGTTGGCAGTTACCCACAACAAAGACGTTCAAACCAGCGGGTTAAACGCGATGGTCTACTGCTCGTGGGATCTTGCAACTCCTGCTAGAGATCATCAAAGCCCGCAACTGGCCCCAGGCGTTGATGGGCTAAACCTTTGCAAGCTGCTGAGCGGGGAGGAACCATTGGTGCTCCATTTTGCTTTGGACGACTACCACACCGTTTTTGATCACGGTTCGCCCATTAGGCGCAGAACCAATGGCCTCTGTAACTGAGCGAACATTGAGCAACACGAGATCGGCAATACTTCCAGCTTCAAGTTTATGGTTGGGCAGGGCGATCGCCTCTGCAGCCCGACTGGTTGCCATTTCTAGACACAGCTGATGGCTCGCGACGGTGCCCAAGTGCAGCACTTGAGCCAGTAGCGTACACAGCTTAAGCACATCCCCATCCCCAAATGGGGTAAATAGATTCAGCACATTGTTGGTGGCTAGGCCGACGCAAACACCCAACTCAGCTAAGCGGTGGACAGGGGCAATACCCCGGCGCACGTTGTGGGAGTCTTTGCGAGCCATCATGTATAAGTCAGTGGTTGGTAACGCCAAAACAGAGACGCCAGCATCTCTCATAGAGGCAGCGAGGGTTTCTAACTCTGAAGGAGGAAGGGCTGCCAACTTCGTCATATGCCCTAGGCAGACTCGTCCCTGCCAGCCTCGTTTGACGGTCTCTTTCATCACAAATAGCAGCAGCAAGGGATCGTCGTTATCCAAAAAGTCGAGGTGAAAGTCAACATCACAGTCAAACTCTTGAGCCAGATCAAACACAATTTCAATATTTCGGTGGGGATCTGGCTCAACATAGGGTGCAGAGCCAATCGCATTCCCGCCCATGGCCAAGGCCTGACGCAGTTGATCGACTAATCCGGGGTGGTTTGTGATGCCTTCTTGGGCGAACACGGCAAGTTGTAGGGTCATGCCCCAGGCATAGGCGTCTCGCAAGGGCACCAGCGCCTTCATGGCGTCGAGCCCCACTGTTGGATCGACTTCTACATGAGTGCGCATGGTGGTGGTGCCAAAGGCGATCGCCCGTTCAATCACCTGTTTAGCCCGACTCTGAATATCGTCAACTGTGAACGACTGCTTTAGGTTTAGGGTTTCGCGAAGGGCTTCATTGAACGTGCCATCCAACGCGGGATAGCGATCCAGAATCAGCGCTTTATCCAGATGAATATGTCCATCTACCAGTCCCGGAATGAGCAAATTACCTTGTGCATCTAGAGTTTGGGTGGCTGATTGGGGCAATGTGGGCGCGACTTCAGTAATGCGATCGCCCGTGATGCCGACATCCCAACGTCCAGGACGACCCGGCAGCGTTGCATCGGTGATTTTTAGATCTATAGGAGTCATGTTATTGGGGCGCATCAACGTGATGGGAGGCTCGGAGGCAATTGATTAAATGCTTGCGGGTCGTCGTTGGGGGATACAGCGGTGCTTGGTCTGGTTCATAACACGGCTCTAAGCAAACAATTTCTGCATCAAGATTGGGCCGATAAAAGTATGTAGCAGAATAGCGCGATCGCCGCGCCGCCGGTTCAGGGGGAACCACCACTCGGTGTTTAGTCGAGCGAAACACATCATTTGTCCACCGCTCCATCAAATCTCCCGTGTTCACAATCACAGTATCAGGAATGTAAGGAGCAGGAAGCCACACGCCATCCTGCAAAATCTCTAACCCACCCACATCATCTTGAAACAAGAGGGTAATCGTGCCGTAGTCGGAGTGTGCTCCGGCTCGCAGTTGACCGGAACTAACGTGTGCCGGAGCCGGGGGATAGTGAAGCAGCCGAACGGTGCTGTAATGCTGATCATGGGTTGGCTCAAAGAAGGATTCTGGTAAGTTGAGCGACAACGCAAAAGCTCTCATGATTTCACCACAAACCTTCGCACCCACTGCATAAAACTCTTGCAATGTTTGATTCAGAACAGGCTGATCTGCCAACCATTTCTGGTTAGCCTGCGGTTGCAGAAGTCCAACGTTATAGGCTTCCATTAAATCGCCGGTTTGACTGGGATCAAGATGCTGTGTCTGCATCCCAATATAGCCGCAGTTGCACTCTGGGCTATCCCAGAGAATTTGATTTTTCACGTCAATAGGCAGATCAAAAAACTGTTTTGACTCGGCAAACACTTGTTTGATTAAAACTTGAGGAACACCATGGTTCTTGAGATAGAGGAATCCTACATTGGTGCAGGCATGACGAATTTGATCGGCCACCTGTTGACGGTCAGACCGGGATTTTGAATGATATTGAGCAAAATCAATGACTGGAATTTGAGAATCAATCCCTAGGTTAGCTAGGCTTGCCTGCTCCATCAGTACTCGATTCTCCATAATTTCTTCTACCCTACGTGTCAGACGCCAAATATCCCTATAAGTCATGGATACACCAGATTGGATAGTGGTTTGGTATCTTCAAGCACGCGATCATATATGAGGATGTATTACGGTCGCTCTTGAGTGCGCTTGCAGTTACGTAAAACCAAAGAGTTGGTTTGCATTCAGTTTTTCAATTCATTGAAAGCATATTAAAAGCATGAGGAGTCATCCATGTCGTCCTATCGGTCTGGGTTCTATCGCCGCGATGTATTGCGGGGAGTTTTGGGGATGGGGGCGGCGATCGCCACGTCTAAGCTTGCGGGGTGCACGGCGCAACCTGATACCGCAGCATCAAGCCCCGCTGCAGCCTCTGCTGAACCTGTCAAAATTGGCCTGATTGCTGCCATCACAGGAGGGTCTGCCCTGTCTGGTGAATCAATTGCCCGTGGATTGGCGATCGCCATTGATGAGATCAACCAAAAGGGTGGCGTCTTAGACGGGCGCTTACTGGAACTCGTGACGAGGGATGATGAGTCAACCCCGGCGCGAGGCGTCGCTGCAGCGCGGGAATTAATTGAGCAGGAACAGGTGGCCGCCATTTTTGGTGGAATTGACTCCCCTGTGTCACTGGCCATGCTGCCCGTGATTCATGAACTGCAAGTGCCCTACATGGGCGTATGGGCCGCTGCTACAAGCATCACTCAAAACAACCAAGACCCCAACTTTGCATTTCGGGTGTCTGCGAATGACAACATTGTGGATCGGTTCTTGATCAAGCATGTGAGTGAAACCTATGACAATCCTAAAGTCGGCCTCATGCTGGTGAACAACCCCTGGGGAGAGTCAAACGAAGCAGGCTTTAAGCAGTGGGCCCCCGAATACGACACAGAAATTGCTGGAATTGAAAAATTTAATGACACCGACACAGATATGTCTGCACAACTGACACGCCTCAAAGAGTCGGGTGCGGCAGCTGTTCTGTTAGTCGGCAATGCAGCACCCGGCGCGCAGGTGATGCGATCGCTGACTCGAATTGGTTGGGATGTGCCTGTCATTTCTCACTGGGGCATTTCGGGAGGACGGTTCCCTGAGCTGGCGGGTGAAGCATCCAGCAAGGTTGTGTTTGTGCAAACCTATAGCTTTTTTGGTGAGCAAAATGCGGTCGGTCAAACCGTGATGGCCGCCCTAAAAGAGAACTATCAGCTAGAGAGCCCGGGTGAAATTCTGGCTCCGGTAGGCGTAGCCAATGCCTATGATGCAATGCATTTAACTGCACTCGCAATCGAGACAGCCGGAACCACAGAAGGTGCGCAGGTTCAAGAAGCGTTCTACAACCTGCCAACCTATGAAGGATTAATCAAAACATACGATGGCGCGTTCACTCCAGAAAACCACGACGCCCTAACTGAAGAGGATTACCTTTTAGTGCAGTGGCAAGGTGATGAAATTGTTCCGGTCGGCGCATAACACAATTTATACAGAGCATGCTGCAACAATTTATTCTGTCAGGCATTGCCATCGGTAGCATGTATGGCCTAATTGCCTTAGGCTTCCAGGTGACCTATGCCGTTTCTAACACAATGAACTTCTCTCAAGGCGCATCTGTCATGTTAGGGGCGGTTCTCTGCTACATACTCAACATCACGTGGGGGTGGAACTTTTGGCTGTCTGCGCTCCTAACGCTGATGGTTTGTGCAGGGTTTGGGCTCTTGATTGAGCGGTTCATGGTTCGTCCCTTTGCAAAGGGGGGGTCGAATTCCTGGCTGTTGACGACCATTGCCGTTGGCATCATTGCGGATAATGTCGCGATGGTGACATTTGGCAAGGAAGTCCGAGCCTATCCCTCTGCATTAGCCACTGATCCAGTCATGGTGTTGGGGTTTGGCATTTTCCCGATCGAGTTGCTAACGCCGGTTGTTGGGTTTGCGGTTGCATGGGTGGTGCGGTTGGTTTTTACTAAAACGCTGTTGGGCAAGGCCTTTCAAGCGGTGAGTGAAAACCATGACACGGCACGGATTATGGGGATACCGGTCGAGAAAATGATCGCGTTTTCCTTTGCGCTTTCGACGGTGTTGGCGGGCATAGCTGGTATTTTGATTGCGCCTGTAGCAAACGTTTCTGCAACCATGGGCACGCTGCTGGGCTTAAAGGCCTTTGCGGCTGCCATCATTGGTGGTTTGGCAAACCCCTGGGGCGTCATGCTGGCCGGTGTGCTGTATGGCGTAGTGGAATCGGTGGCGGCCGGCACGCTGGGCGGCAGCTATCGCGAAATTGTTGGATTTGCGATGGTGATTGTGGCGTTAGCACTTCGGCCCAATGGGCTCTTTGGGCAAATGCAAGTTAAGAAGGTTTAAATAATAAGGCTTGGGATATGGGGATTCGTCTTGGATTGGGCCTGGGGCTATTTGCGATCGCCATTTTAGGGGCGATCGCCGCACCCAACACTTACTACTTGTTTCTGTTGGCTATGATTGCCATTACGACAATGGTAGGTGTCGGGCTAAATGTGCTGATTGGCCTATCGGGGCAGGTCTCTATTGGTCACTCTGGCTTTTTTGCTATTGGAGCCTATGCTGGGGCACTGCTGATCACCAAAGTCGGCTGGAATTTTTGGTTAGCACTAGGCTTAGCCGCAGTGACAACTGCCGTCACAGGGCTTGCCTTGGCGGCTCCGGCTCTCCGAGTAACGGGGCCCTATCTAGCCATGGTGACAATCGCCTTTGGCATTATTGTCGAGCGCGTGTTGATTGAGTGGGTGTCACTCACGGGCGGGTTTGGTGGCATCGCAGTGCCCAAACCCTCTGTCTTAGGATTGCAGCCCACCTTGCGGTTGGTGGTGGTGAGTGCGATCGTGTTTGCAGCATTAGCCGTTGTCGCATTTGCCTTTCTAAAACAGCATCCTTGGGGCAAAGCATTTCAAGCGGTGAAGAATGATGAGATTGCTGCAACCTCAGTAGGGTTAAACGTGGTCTACATTCGAGGGATGGCGTTTGCCATTTCTGCTGCTTTTACAGGCATCGCTGGAGTCTTTTTTGCATCTGCGGTGGGTTTTATTAGCCCTGATAGCTTTACCTTTTACCGCTCCCTTTTGTTTTTGCTCGTGGTGATTTTAGGCGGACTCAATACCCCAGAAGGCGCCGTGTTCGGAGCAATTATTCTGGTTTTATTGCCCGAATTTTTACACGACTTTGCCGATTATCAACTGATTGTGTTTGGGTCGTTGTTAATCCTAACGCTGTGGATTGCGCCGAATGGTTTGGTCAGTCTATTTAAAGGGCGTTTCAGCCGCATTGCTCCGGTCTATCCCCTCGATACGCCGCCAACCGATATGCCTGCTTTGATTGTACAAAAGCAAGTTTATTCTAAGCTGCAAGTGAATCAGGTTGGGATTTGCTTTGGGGGAATTCAGGCGTTGCAAGGGGTTGATTTAACTGCTGAGCCAGGCACCATTACAGCCGTGATTGGCCCCAATGGTGCGGGCAAAACGACTCTGTTAAATCTGATCAGTGGCTTCTATCAGACTCAAAGCGGTCGCGTGATGTTGGGTACGACAGAGCTTACGAATCGATCAAGTTTGGCGATCGCTCACGCTGGCGTAACGCGCACTTTTCAATCTACTCGGTTATTTAATTCACTTTCGGTATTAGATAATCTGCGAGTGGCCCGCTTTAGTAGACAATTGGGTAGCCCTCTTGCGGCGCTTGCAGGCATAGGTCGAGCCCAACAGCCTGAGAAAAACTTGCTAGAGCTATTGGCCTTTGTGGGCTACCAGGGCGATGTTCATCTAGAGGCAGCTAGCCTCCCTTTCGTCGATCGCCGTCTTGTAGAAATTGCTCGAGCCCTAGCCACGTCACCCCAAGCGCTGCTGTTAGATGAACCGGCAGCCGGACTTAGCTCAGACGACAAACAAACCCTATCCCATCTGATTCGCCGCATCGCTAGTACAGGCATCAAAGTAATCTTAATTGAGCATGATATGGAGCTGGTGATGAACCTCTCCGATCGGGTGCTCGTGCTAGATAGCGGGCAATTAATTTGCGAAGGTCAACCTAAAACAGTGCAGCAAGATGAGCGAGTTCTAGCAGCGTACTTAGGGGTCTCAGATTTAGCCTTGACCCGTTCTGCCCATCCTCATGCCAATGCCCTCTTGCAGATCAAAAACTTAGTCAGCGGCTATGACTCACTGCAAGTGCTCGACCAAATTTCGTTAACCGTGAATGCAGGTGAGTTAGTGGCGGTGGTAGGGGCGAATGGGAGTGGTAAGAGCACCCTGCTAAAAAGTATTTGTGGGCTGATTCGTCCTTGGTCTGGCGATGTAAGGTTTGCCGGAACTGACTTAAAAAAAGTTGCTGTTCACCATATGTCCGATCAAGGCATAGTGTTAGTCCCAGAAGGGCGACAAATTTTTACAGAATTGAGTGTCTACGACAATATTCGGCTGGGAGCCTACCGCCGTCAGGATAAGGATGCAGTGCAGTCTGATATTCAGTCTGTTCTAGTTCGATTCCCTCTCTTGCAAGAGCGGTTGCATCAACGCGCCGGATTGCTCTCTGGCGGAGAACAGCAAATGTTAGCGATCGCCCGCGGTTTAATGGCGCGCCCCAAAGTGCTACTGCTAGACGAACCGTCACTCGGCTTAGCACCTAAACTCGTCACCACATTGTATAAAACACTGGCAGAATTAAGAGATGAGGGCATGACGATTTTGCTCGTTGATCAGATGGCAAAACTTGCCCTCTCTATTGCTGACCGCGCTTACCTACTAGAAGGCGGACGGATTGTTCACTCGGGTACCGCAACCCAAATGCAGCAAGATCCAGCGATCGCCCACGCCTATCTGGGGAGTTCTTGAACAACCTGCCGCAGTACACCCAAGCCAACATGCAAATGGGCCTGCTTACTAACTCAATTATCATGGGACACTACCGTCGGCAATGCTGGTGTTAACTCATCTTGACGAAGAGATCCGGCTGGATATTGACAGGGAATTAACTCGCCCGCTCGCATTGAATACTGAGGAATGAGTTTAGGTCCTTCCCAATGAACCACATGAATTCCATCATTCAGCTTCCAGATTCCTTCTCGGTAGTCCAAAATTGACAAGTCTGCAACTCGTCCCACGGCTAAACTACCTAGTTCCGACTGCCGATTAATAGAGCAGGCCGCATTCCAAGTTGTCATAGCAATCACGTCTGATAAGCTGAAACCCAGATAGAGAAACTTCGTCATGGTCTCAGTCAGACTAAAAACAGGGCCTGTAACCGAGCTTTTATTCATCACATCAGAGCTAATGGTATAAGGGCGAATACCCTGATCAATCGCACGCTTAGCAACTTCAAAATCAAAACTTCCAGTACCATGCCCAATATCAAACAAAACCCCTCTTTCTTGAGCTGAAATCACTTTAGGATGAACTCGATTGTTGTCATCCAAAATGCTTCCTTGGCGGCGAAAAATATGAGTAGCAATATCTCCAGTATTGAGCTTCTCGAGAATAGAAGGGGTGTCAAGCCATGGGCGAAAGGGCACCCACCCCAAATGAACCATAAGTGGGATCTTAAGTTCTTGAGTAATTTCCTGAGAAGCCTTAAGAGGAAGCGATTCTACATCGCTTTCACCTCCTAGAGGAGCAGTGCATTTAAACCCAACAATAACGTCTCGGTAACGCTCCAATAGCTTTGCACTAGCACGCAGGCTATAGTTCTCAGGTGCGATGTCAGCACCCACCTTAAGGGAAATGAATCCGCCAAAATGATAGACCTGAGCAGTTCTCACAATAAAGAGAACACGGGTCTTTGAAGATTGGCTTTCGACCAGCCTTTTATAGGCTGGAAAACTAAGAATTCCTGAGGTTCCAGCATCAACAACAGTTGTTACCCCCATGCTAACGCCGACTGAATCAGCAGCGGCGTTAATACTCTCTTCATGGTCCGCGACATGCATGTGAATATCAATCAAACCAGGAGTAATAAGCTTCCCTGATACATCTAAAACTTGATCAGCTAAAGTAGGATCAAGAGATATCCCAATCTGCGAAATTTTACCATTCGTAATACCAATGTCATAGATCCCGCTTATATTTTGAGATGGATCGATAACCTTGCCGCTCTGTAAAAGAACATCATATTTCATAGTTTGCCTCTCTGTAGTTGCCATAGACTGACCTATTCAATAAAAGAGCTTTAATTGCGGGTTTACTATTTGACAATATTCTTCTAGAGTTGAAATATCTCAGCAGCTAACTACATTGCTTTACCGATTCTATTGAAACTTAAGAATATAAGTAATTGTAAGTAGTTAGCAAGAAAATTAGAAAGTAATTCCCGCAACAAAAAATGAGCTAAGCTTTTATAAGTACTCTAGGGCACCTCGAAAAATACAAATCTTGTTGAGAATGGCAATGAGATTCCAGTGGTTCTGGGCTCCCAAGATTATCAATGAGGCAATTAATCGAGGTGCCCTCTAGTTTCCACTCAAAAGTTATGCATGAAGAAATCATTCGATATACCCTAGCAATTGCTGAGAAAGCTGCTAAAAAGGGTAATAATCCATTCGGGGCTTGCTTGGTCAAAGACGGAGAGATCTTGCTTGAAGCCGAGAATAGCATTTACACTGATGATGACTCAACTAAACATGCAGAACTGAATTTAGTGACTCAGGCCGCCCAAACATTAGGTTCAACAGTTTTGGAGAACTGTACGCTATATACGAGTAATGAGCCATGTGCCATGTGTGCAGGAGCCATTTATTGGTCTGGCGTGCGAACAGTTGTGTTTGGATGCTCTAACTACCGACTGGAAAAAATTGCTGGCAAGAGCATTTCTATGTCTTGCCGAGACATCTTTGATAATACGGCCTATCCCGTTCATGTCATTGGGCCAATTCTAGAGGATGAAGCAGAAAGAGTTCATACAGGCCATTGGAGTGGCAATGCCCGTTAACAATTGGATCTTGAATCTATATAAGTTCATGACTAGGCGTTCATGAGTATGTATTCGATTCATTTCTTGCCAGTTGAAATGACAAGTAAATCATAGTCAAGGATATAAGAAGTCCAACGCTAAAAACTAATCGGTAGCCCACCAAAAAGCTCTGGGAATCAGTTATCTCCATATTTCTCGCTCCCATCTGAAGCAAGGTAACTCCTAAAGTGGCTCCCGTTACTTGTCCAAAAACTCGGACGAATGCCAATATACTCCCACCAACACCTATTGACTCTTTAGGTACAGCACTGATAATCGTGGTGTTGTTTGGTGCAGAAAATAAACCCATTCCTATCCCCTGAATCACTAGGGATAAAATAATGAATACTCTAAAAGATATATCTGAAAGAAAGATCATGCTTAGTTGCCCTATTCCCATAAATGTGGTGCCAAGGAGGAGGGGCTTAATCGCACCATAGCGATCCGACAACCACCCTCCAACTGGAGAGCACAACGCTAGAGTAATAGGATAGTAGGTCAATAAAATTCCTATTTGACTTGGACTCAAGTTCAACACTTGATCAAGATAAAACGGCAGTAGTACAAGTGTAAAATAAGCAATAACAAAGGATAAAAAACTTGTTAAAGCCGAAATGCTAAGTGCTGGATTCTGGAGCAACTTAAAATCTAGCAATGGAGTTTGAGAATACCGCTGCTGGCGAACAAACCAGTTAATCAAGCTAATTGCAAATGCTGCGATTGCTAAGGTTCGCCAGTCGGTCAAACCCCATATAGATACTTGAGACAGCGCTAAAACTAAGCAAATGGCGATCGCAGCGAAATGAATTGAATCTAACCAGTCAAAGCTCACTTTAACCGCTTTGAATTGTTGATGGGGTAGAATCAACAATGCCATCGCTCCTCCAATAATCCCCAAAGGGACATCTATCCAAAATAGCCATCGCCAACTTCCAAATTGCAAAATGAGCCCACTTAATGCAGGTCCACACATTGAACCAAAGCCAACAACGGCAACCAGCCAACCAATCGCCTTTCCCCGCTGCTCCAATGGAAAAGATTGACTTAATATAGCTACGTTGTTGGAGACTAAGGCAGAAGCTCCTATCGCTTGAAGAATGCGAAAGGCAATGATAGTCGGTAAATTGTTTGCAGCGCCTATACACGCAGAACCCATCACAAAGATTAAAAAGCCTAAGTTATATATTCGGGTTGAACCATATAAATCCGAAAGGCGTCCTACGGTGGGAAGCAACGCTGACACGGTTAGCAAAAAGCTGGCTACAATCCATTTTGTATTTGATAAATCCTCCCCAATAACGCGAGAGATGCTGGGCAGCGCTGTGTTGACAATACCTGCAGATGAAGTTGACATAAATGTGCCAAGCGCCACAGTTGCAAAGATAAGACACATCCTATAGGAGCAATTCATTACACCTGCTTAATTGATTGACGGTGTCTAACTAACAGTTGCAGGATATCCTGACTCTTGCAATTGAGGAACATGCGCGGCATTGAGTTGTGCAAGAATATGGTCGCCCGCGCGGATTGGGGGAGAAATAGCAGGACGATAAGTGCCTCTACTTTCCTCAATGCAAACAATCTCAGTCTCTGGATTTGGATGGCCAAAGAACGCAATAGAATATCGCGACTTAGACGAATCTGCCCCATTTGGATGTACAACCCGATGAACCGTAGAGCAGAATTTGTTATTTGTCCATCGCTGCATTAGATCGCCAATATTAATCAACACTGCATTTGGAACATAGGGCGCTGCTATCCAACTTCCATCAGCACTAAGGATTTCTAAACCACCCACTGCATCCTGAAATAGCAAAGTTATACAGCCGTAGTCTGAATGCGCACCAGCGCGAATTTGATTTGGCTTAAGCTCGGAAGGTGCAGGTGGGTAATGGAGGAGTCTAAGCGTATAATTATTCCCGTGGTGGGCTGAAAAAAAAGATTCCGGTTGATGAAGTGCAAGAGCAAATGCTTTAAGAACCTGACTCGCTAGACCGCTGCATGCTGCATATAAATTCAGCATGCACGGCCGAAAGCTTGGTTGGATATCTGGCCACTTGTTGCATTGGCTAAGGGGAGCATCAGGGATATCTTGCCTAATGCTGAAAGCCTCTTTCCAATCAGCAGGTCGCTCTGGCTCCAACTGCTCAGTCTCAACCCCAATGTAGCCGCGATTGCTCAGAGCATTTGTCCAGCTATATTTTTGTTTACTAGATACAGGAAAAGAAAAGAACGTTTGAGATTCAGCAAACACCTGTTGAACTAAATCAGCAGAAATGCCGTGATTGACCAAATACATAAACCCCACATCGTGACAAGCGTGGTAAATCTGATCCACTATGATTTGCTTTGTCTCAATAGAACCTGCGTCAAAAAGACTAAAGTCAATGATGGGAATTTCTGAGAGAGTCTTTGAAACCATAACTTATCCTCTCGATTAGCCAATTTTTACTATTTCTAAACTGTTCTCTGAGATGATCTAGAGCTTACGATCGCTAAGATCAGGAAGAAATTGTTCGTCAAACACTTCTTGCACTGGAGGCGTTGAAGGCAAATCAAAGCCTTCCCCAACCTGCTCGATTGCTAAATCTAGTCGATCAAGATCAACTGCACCTAAACCAATTTCATCTGTTTCTGATGTGCTCCAGAGTTCCATAGCAAGCTTTAGTCGCACTTGCTCTACCGTAACTTCGAAAAGCTCATCGTATGCTGCCATAAGCTCAACGGAACCATCGGGATCCTGTAATGTATCCTTCAAACCTCGGTTGAACGCCCGTAGGAAAGCTTCTAGCACTTCTGGATTTTCTTCTGCAAAGTCAGCTCGAGCCATGACACCATTTCCATAGAGCGCTAAACCATAATCGCCATAATTAAAAATCGTCAAATCTTCTAAGTCAATACTCTCCTGAATTACGAGATCGGCGACTTGAGAAGTAATAAATCCAGCGAGCCCCTGAACTTGATTTTGAAGTAACATGACAGGCATCAGATTTGATTCCATAGAAGCCCATTCCACCTCATCTGGATTAATTCCAACGGTTTTAGCAAACAATGGAAAAAATTGACGAGAAGCAGATCCTGCTGGGGCGCCTAATGTCTTTCCGATTAAGTCTTCAGGCACTTCCATGCCACTATCATCCAATGCGATAATTCCCATAGGCAATCTGTTGTACAACATGTAAATTGCAACAACTTTCTGCTCAGGGTTGGCAACATTGAATTGAATCATAGAATTGATATCGCCAAATCCAATATCATACTGACCAGCAGCTATTTTGGTAACAGAGTCTGCTGAGCCATATCCACGGTCAAACGTAACGTTTAGCCCTTCATCCTCAAAATATCCTTTTGCCATTGCCACTAGCAAGGGGGCATCAACTCCTTGTAATGCCCACGATAGCGAGAATTTAACGTCAATAAGCTCTTGCGTTTGTTCCTGGACTTCAGCGATACTGGCTTGCTCTACAGAAGACGATTCAATTTGGGCATCAGATGTTGTCTGACAGGCGCTTAATGCCGCAAAAAATAAGAGCATCAGCGAATATGAGACCTGTTTGAGAAGAGATATATTTTTCATTGAGTTTCCCTTTGATTTGGTTAATGATTTCTGACGTACTGAAGCGATAATTCCAACCCCAATCTTGTAAATCAGAGCCTTTCAGCATCTTAGAGTTATTGTGCGATCGCAGCAGTTTCAGCTTTACGTAACGAATTTTCAGGATATTGACAAGGTATCAACTCTCCAGATTTGACTGCATATTGAGGAATCAGTTTACGCCCTTCCCATTGCACTACATGAATACCGTCATTTAGTTTCCAGTTGCCTTCCTGATAGTTCAAAATCGATACATCTGCGACTCGACCGACGGCTAGAGTCCCTAACTCTGACTCTCGGTTAATTGCGCGTGCCGCATTATAAGTGGTCATGGCAACTACCTCCGACAAGGTAAATCCTAAATAGAGAAACTTTGTCATTGTTTCAGCAAGGCTAAAAACAGGCCCTGTTATAGAACTTTTATCCATTACATCAGAGCTAATGGTAAAAGGACGAATACCTTGATCAATCGCTCTTCTCGCCACATCAAAATCAAAGTTTCCTGTGCCGTGGCCGATATCAAACAGAACCCCTTTCTCTTGAGCAGCGAACACTCTAGAATCGACTTGATTGTTGGCATCAAAAACACTACCCTGACGACGGAATATGTGTGTAGCTATGTCTCCTGCATCTAGTTTCTCAAGAATAGATGGAGTATCTAGCCAAGGACGATAGGGAACCCATCCTAGATGCACTGTGAGTGGAACACCGATGCTTCGAGTTATCTCCTTAGAGTATTTGAGAGGCAATGATTCTGTATCAGAAGGTTCTTTAAGTGGAGCAATACACTTAAATCCCACAATCACATCTTGATGCCGCTCGTAGAGAGCTGCCGTTTTTCGGAGATCATAGTTGTCTGGAGATAGGTCTGAACCGACTTTCAGACCCATAAAATTCCCTGCAAAATTGAAGACTAGTGAAGTAACTGGTATGAAGAGAATTCGAGTTTTCGCAGTTCCTTCTACAAGTTTCCGATAGCCTGGAAAATCTAAAACTCCCGTACTTCCTGCGTCAACAGCAGTCGTTACGGCCATGTGAATTCCTACGGTATCTACTTCTGCATTAATGCTTTCGTCGTGATCTGCCGCATGGATATGGATGTCAATAAGTCCAGGGGTCACAACTTTGCCCCTGGCTTCTACTACGCTGAGAGCGTGCTGCGCAGGAATCTGTGGCATAACTGCCGCAATGCATCCATCTTTGATTGCAATATCGAAGACGGCATCAAAACCCTGGTGAGGGTCAACGACATGTCCATTCTGAATGAGTAGATCGTACATGCTTGAAATACGCTAAAGGTTAAAACTGAAAACTTCAGATGACTTGGAAAATTGCCTTTTTTTAGTGAGTCAAAAAAACATGCTGTGTTTACAGGTAAAGAGTTTGCAGGTTTTTTTGGTAGGCATTGATGGCCCCTCAGATCTAAAAGTATTTGAATCTTTGAACTTCACAAGAGACGAATGAGCGTGAGTGGTGCATCGTTATTTTTTTGGCGAATGGTTTTCGAGTGCTTCATGCCCAAAAATCATTTCTATGCAAAATTATTGAATGAATTAAGTCCCTAACAAAGGTCTCAAATTGATAAGCAGCTGTGGATTGGCTTGTTCGGCTTTGCGGTTCGTATATCATATATGATGCATGAAACTCGGAATGCCGAGGAATGACTGTAAGCCTTGCTACAAAATAGATACTTTTCGGTGGATTCTCTAAAGATTTAGAGATCTAGGGATACATACGTGAGCAGCCGGTTTAAGGATGGGCTGTGTGTAGGCTGGGCTATTGATACGATCGCCCTAAACTGAAACAGTGAATATACAAAACTCACACTCAAACTAATTAGTCCCCACGCGGGATCAATCCAAGGTCAGCGTTTAGGCCACTTAGCTTCACAGCAGACTATCTAACTGAAGCAGCGTGTTGAGCAACACATCGGCTCCCTGGGTGCATTGCTCAGGCGATGTGTATTCGTCTTCGGCATGGCTGATCCCCGCTTGGCTGGGCACAAAAATCATGCCCATGTCGGTAACGCGACCGATTTCTTGAGCATCGTGGATGGCTCGACTGGGCATGGAGTAATGGCTGAGCTGAAGACTGTCGCAAACGGCAGCGATGGTCTCTTGAATAGTGGTACTGGCGAGCGTCGGATCCACGGCGTGCTGGGACTGCATCTGAATGGTGGTATGAGTCGCCGCTTCGATTGCGTGAATGCGCTGCTTGAGATGATTGACCATGCGGTGGATAGTCTCTAGGGATAGATCGCGCAGGTCGATGGTGAGGTCTACCCGGCCCGGCACAATGTTAGGGGCGTTGGGCTGCACCGTTAAATAGCCGACCGTGGCCACCTGATCACCCGGCGAATTCGTAGCGCTATCGTGGACGGCGGCCACCAGAAGTGATGCCGCGTAGAGGGCGTCTTGGCGCATGGTCATGGGGGTTGTGCCCGCGTGGTTAGGCCGTCCGGTAATCACCACCTGGTAGCGGTGCAGGCTGACAATGCCCTGCACGACCCCGATTTGGCGCTGTACCGATTCCAGCACGCCACCCTGTTCGACGTGGAGTTCTAGGTAGGCGGCCAGATCCTGAGCAGTGCGTTGGGCAGTGGAGAGGGCATCCCAGTCGCCGCCGATCCGCTGAAGGCAGGTTTGAATAGAGGTGCCGTCTAGCCGCCGAAAGGGCTCAGCGTCATCAAGGTGAAGGGTGCCCGCCATGGCTTTGCTGCCCATCATCTCTCCTTCTTCGTCGGTAAAGACAATCACCTCGATAGGGTGGTTGAGTCGTTGCCCCGCCTGG
This sequence comes from Elainellales cyanobacterium, assembly GCA_041742695.1. Classification (GTDB taxonomy): domain Bacteria; phylum Cyanobacteriota; class Cyanobacteriia; order Elainellales; family Elainellaceae; genus Kaiparowitsia. The sequence goes on from JBGTOF010000477.1 coordinate 16,040, forward strand.
TGCAGGGTGGTGACGACTTCAATGCCAGCCAGCACCCCGAGGGCACCGTCGTAGCGCCCCCCGGCGGGTACCGTGTCAATGTGGGAGCCGGTGGCCAGGGCCGGGAGTGATTGTTTGCCCGCGTACTGACCAATAATATTGCCTGCCGCATCTCGGGTGACGGTCATCCCGGCGGCTACCATCGCGGTTGTAACCCACTGTCGAGCGGCCAGGTCGTCATCGCTGTAGGCAATGCGCCGCACCCCACCCTCGGGTAGGCGACCAATGGCGGCGAGGGCATTGAGTCGCTGCTGGAGGCGATCGCCATTAACCCGTAGAGAAGTAATCACAGTCATAGACTCTGCCTCAGAACGTGCTGATTCATCCTGATCAGAAAAGCAATCAGTCCACTGTTTTGCTTGCTACCAACTGGGGAGGCAAACCTGAAACCTCAAACCCTTTCCATCACCGTCCACCGTCCCCTCCCTGACCTACCAAGAGTCGGTAAAACAGTGCCGGCTAAACAGCTGGCCTCGCGATCGCACAGCGGGCAACGCCGCAGAAATCCGCATCACAGCCATCCACAGCCTGGGCAACACCACCGCCGAAACCCGCATCGACTGGCGCGGCGAGCTTCGGCGATAGTCACCTCCGTCAGTGATGCTGGGGCGATCGCACCAGCACCGTCATATACTGCCCATCTGCAAACGGCGCAGGGATTATCGGCGTAAACTGCGCCCGATCCGTCGCCACCTTTTTCACATACAGCTCGTTCATCAGATGGATCACCTGATCCCGCGTGCCAATGATCCAAATTTGCGCGTTGCTCTCGCCCTGGTGCGATCGCACCAGCGCCTTAATCTCAGAACTCATGGGGTTTGCCTCGCTAATGAGATGTGTCGAAGAAACGCGCTCAGGGACGTGGTTGACCCAACCACTTGTCAGCATTAGCGAGGCGCTTGATAATCATCAAAGCCTGGCTCCTGCCACCGTCAGGAGTCAGGTCAGCTGGTTAGTGAGTGCGCTAACACTCCTAATCAGCGCCCAAAACCCCAAGCGCGCGTTTAGATGTCACCGGAATCAGATTCCGGTATCGCAAAGAATAAACCAACTCGTCAGAGAAAACAAGTGTTTCTCTCTACATTTTGTAGTGAAAACCCCTTATATTCTCTACCGGAGATAAAGATTTGCTGAAGCTATCGGCATAACAACTCTCAGCAAGCATATTATGCAGAGCAAGATCCGGCTAAACACCTCTATGAGAGTAATTATCACGATCTCGTCCGGTATAACACC
>JBGTOF010000098.1:0-13193 GCA_041742695.1 Elainellales cyanobacterium
CTTGCATGGGGTTTAGGAGTAAGGGGTAGAAGAAATAGGGAGAATAGCCGGGGCGGCGGCAGTCGCGGTGCGGTGCCTCGCGGGGGCTATTCGTCCCTATGCAGCAACGGGAGTTCCTTGATTGAGCTTGATTTCTTCAACTCGCACGTCGCGCTTGATGGCCAACCCATTTAGATAATGGATCGGATCGTCGGGATTAAAGACGGTGCCATCGGCCAGGGTCACGGGGGAGCGATCGCGGATCAGATGCGGCACGCCTAAGTCATGCACGGCGCGGTCAAACACATCGATTCGCCGCACATGAGTAAGCACTTCTTGCCAGTTGCGGGGGAATGGCACCACACCCCAGCGGGCAAGCTGGGTCAGCATCCACAAGTCTTCTACCGCGTCTGGGCAGTTGGTTTTGTTCACAAAGAACTGGTTAAACGGCAGCAGCGGCACAGGCTCGTCTCCAACCCCATAGTTGTACGGGTCAATGAAGCCAGGGCGAGTGTATTCTGGCTCGGAGCCGATGTATTGGGGCTGACAAATCAGCCCCAGAATGTCTTCACGGTTGCGGCGATCGTCGCAATATTGGCAGGCCTCGATCAGGGCCTTGACGAGCGCCAGATGGGTTTCGGGATATTGCTCAGCCCAGGCATCACGCACAGCCAACACCTTTTCGCAATGCCCGTTCCAGATGTCTAAATCGGTCGCAATGACAAAGCCAATGCCCTCATGCACGGCGCGGGAGTTCCACGGTTCGCCTGCACAATAGCCTTCAATATTGCCGGCTTTGAGGTTCGACACCATCTGCGCCGGGGGAATGGTGGTGAGGGTGACGTCGCGATCCGGGTCGATGCCCGCCGATGCGAGCCAGTGCCGCAGCATGAGGTTATGCATCGACGAGGGATGCACAATCCCTAGCGTATGGGAGGTATCAGGGTTGCGATCCAGGTAGGCTTTGAAGTCTTCTAGAGTGCGGATGCCTTCGTCGTAAAAGCGCTTGCCCAGGGTGATGGCGTTGCCGTTGCGGGATAGGGTAAGCGCCGTCACCACCGGAATCGGGGGCATGTTCCCCAGTCCGAGGGTGAGCGCTAGGGGCATCCCGGCGACGACAGCTGCCCCATCCAGGCGATCGCTCGTCAGCCCTTCGGCGATCGCCTTCCAACTGGGTTCGCGGCTGAGGGTCACCTGTTCTAGGCCATATTTCTCAAAGAAGCCTTTTTCCTTGGCAACTACCAGGGGCGCACAGTCGGTCAGCGGGACAAACCCGAGGTTTAGGTTTACCTTTTCTAAACCGTTGCGGGCGATCGCCACCGATGGCGCTGCCTGCTTGCGCCGCGACAGCCGCTTCTGCTGATTGAGAAAGTAAATCATCTCGTTCCGCAGGCTGTAGTAGTTGGGATGATTCACTACCTCGAGCCGATGACGAGGACGGGGAATCGGCACCTCCAAGATTTGCCCGATTTGGGCAGCGGGGCCATTGGTTAGCATCACAATGCGATCGCTCAGCAGCAGCGCTTCATCTACATCGTGGGTCACCATCAAACAGGTGACGCCGCTCTCCTGGCAGATCTGCATCAGTCGTTCTTGCAGGTTGCCACGGGTGAGCGCATCCAGTGCACCAAAGGGCTCATCCAGCAGCAGCAGTTTGGGGCGTAGCGCCAAAGCTCGGGCGATCGCCACCCGCTGCTTCATGCCACCCGACAGCTCAGCGGGCAGTTTTTCAGCCGCATGACTCAACCCCACTAGGTTGATGTGCTCTTCCACGATCGCCTTGCGCTCGTCCTTCGATAGCTTTTTCAGCGCAGCATCTACAGCGAGAGAAATGTTCTGGCGCACCGTTTTCCACGGCAGCAGGGAGTAGTTTTGAAACACCACCATGCGGTCGGGGCCAGGCTCATTCACTTCTTTACCTTCTAGCACAATGCCACCCGTGCTAGCCCGATCCAACCCGGCCACAATATTAAGCAGGGTCGATTTGCCACAACCCGAGTGCCCAATCAGCGACACAAACTCACCTTGCTGGATGTCGAGGGAGATGTTGCGGAGCGCAATGTAGCGATCGCCCCCCGCCAGCGGAAATTCTTTATCAACGTGGTCAATTTCAACAAAGGCTCTCATGGGTGTCTCCTAGGGATGATGGGCGATCGTCAACTATTTCTGGTCTGCCGAGGCCACAAACGAGCTAGCCCAATCCACCAGCTTGTCGAGCATCAGCCCCACGATGCCGATATACAACAGCGCGATGATAATGTCGCTAATGCGCGAGTTGTTCCACGCATCCCAAATAAAGAACCCAATGCCCACACCGCCAATCAGCATTTCTGCGGCCACAATCGCCAACCACGACAGCCCGATGCCAATTCGCAGACCGGTAAAAATGTAGGGCATGCTAGCGGGCAGCAAAATCGTGAAGAAGTACTGCGTCTTCGACAGCCGCAATACTTTAGCCACGTTGTTATAGTCTTGGGGAATTTGGCGCACCCCTTCGGCGGTGTTAATAATGATGGGCCACACCGCAGTGACAAAAATTACGAAGATGGCCGAGGGCTGCGCCTGCTGAAACGCCGCCAGCGAAATGGGCAACCAGGCCAGCGGCGGCACCGTCCGCAACACTTGAAAGATGGGGTCGAGCGCTAGGTGCATGAGGCGGCTAGCGCCGGTCAAAATGCCCAGACCAATGCCCACAAACGCGGCTAAGGTAAAGCCGATGGCCACCCGTCCCAGACTGGCCCAAATCTGAATGAACAAGCCCTTGTCGGTGCCGCCGTTGTCGTAGAGCGGGTCAATAATCAGCTCCCAGGTTTCTTGCACAGTTTTGATCGGGCTGGGCAGGTTGGCGGTGGGCGATGAGGTAAACATCTGCCACACCAGCAGAAATAGAGCGATGGCGATCGCCGGAGGAATCATCCGCTGAAGCACCTTCAACAGTGGGTCGATAATTGGGTTGGGCTGGGGGCGACCCACACCGCGAGTAGCTTGTGCTGTCATGGTCTGTCTCCTCTGGTTGCTGCAAAGTCTGTGAACGGGGCGATGAATCGGGTCTGTTGATCTGCTTACTGCTTGAACGACGTCTACAAAATCGTCTGCTGCACGGGGTCAATTTAGCGCTGATACAGGCTGGCTTTGGGTCAGAGATGAGGTCTTGCGAATGAGTCAGACTTTCGTTCGGGCCTCAAGACAAGACCTCAGTTCCCTAAATAGTCGTGAAGGCGGCGGATGGGAAAGGCGATCGCCCTTCATCCCCATTCCAGCGCTACGCCTTTTTGATATCGAGCGCATCCAGATAGGCCATCGGATTTTCGGGATCAAACTCAACGCCGTCAAAGAAGGTTTCAACCCCACGAGAGGTGCTGTCAGGAATTGCCGCCTCTTGCCCAAGAGCCGTCGCCGCCTCTTTCCACAAATCTTCTCGGTTCACCTGATCCACCAACGCCACAATGTCAGTGTCGGCAGGCAGGTAGCCCCAGCGCAGGTTCTCCGTCAAGAACCATAAGTCATGGCTCTTAAAGGGATAGGAAACATTGTTATCCCAGAACTTCATCACATGCTCACTGCTCTGCTCAACTCGGCCATCACCAAAGTCAAAATTGCCCTTAGAGCGGTCTTCAATGTCAGCAGCAGGCACATTAAACCAGGCACGCTTGGATAGGATAGTTGCCATTTCCGTTTTGTTTTCGGCCTGTTCGCACCACATCTGAGCCTCTTGCACTGCCATTAGCAGCGCCTTTGCGGCATTGGGGTTTTGCTCAACCCAGTCAGCGCGCACTGATAACGCCTTCTCGGGATGGTTGTTCCACAACTGCCCCGTGGTCAAAGCCGAATAGCCTACGCCCTGGCTAATCAACTGAGCGTTCCACGGCTCACCTACACAGAAGGCATCCATCGTGCCCGTCTTCATGTTGGCGACCATCTGGGGCGGGGGCACCACAATCGTCGAGACATCCGTATCGGGGTTAATGCCGCCTGCAGCCAACCAGTAGCGCATCCACAGGTCATGGGTGCCGCCGGGGAACGTGACCGCAAACTTCATCTGGTCGCCCGCAGCCTTGGCCTGCTGCACGTTGTCCATTAGCAAGGAGCTATCGAGCTGCACGCCTAGCTCTTTATACTTTTCGGCAACAGAAATGCCCTGTCCATCCACGTTTAGCCGCGCCAGAATATTCATTGGCACTTGGCGACCGTCGGTGATAGCACCGGTGGTCATCAAGTAGGGCATGGGGGTAAGAATGTGCGCCCCGTCGATGCCGCCACCGCCAGAGCCCAGCACCAAGTTGTCGCGGGTGGTGCCCCACGAGGCTTGCTTGAGCACTTCTACATCCGGCATGCCGTATTTAGCGAAGATGCCTTTTTCTTTAGCAATAATTAGGGGTGCAGAATCTGTCAGTGCAATAAAGCCGAGCTTGGCGGTTGTCACTTCGGGCGTGGGGCCCTCGGCTACAGGGCCGGGGGCAGCAGCGCTGGATGTGGTTTCGGTAGGGGCTTCGGAGCCGCCGCTGCAGCTATTGAGCAGCAGCGTTGCAGCCGTGGTAGCGCTGGCGGTAAACAAGAATTTGCGTCGAGACAGTTGAGACATTGGGGAAACCCTCCGTAATAGCAGCGGTGATCAGTGGGTGAATATAAATTAGTGAGACGTGAGCCATCAGGCGCTAACCAAGCTCAGATTAAAGAACGGATCTAATCATGAATGCGTTGAGCCTTGAACTAGGCACCGAATCTAGAATGCAAACCTGTGTAAGTCGCGATATCTCTCGGGTTGATGGAGTGAGCGATTCGGGCGATCGCCCGCTTCTGTATAAGCGAACCTGTGCAGCAAAACCGCACCAGGTTACTGCATAACAAACCAAACCCTAAATCGTGAACAATGCTGAAAGCCCTAGCGGGATTGCGAGCCTTAGCGGGCGACGCCCGCAGTTCTTCTGCCCTATCCTGGAGCGGCAGCCGTCTTCGGCTGCGCCCCAAATTGATCAACCAAACTCGACCGCAGCACCGGCTTCAACTCCTCACAGGGCACCGCCTTCTGCACACAGGTTCCCAGCTGAGCATCTTTGCCCACCTTGCCACCCATATAGATATCTACGGCATCCAGAGTTTTGCCCTCGCGGCGCGTTTTCGTGCCCATCAAACCAATCTCGGCCACCTGAGGCTGCCCACAAGAGTTGGGGCAACCCGTCCAGTGAATTCGCACCGGAGTGGAGACATTCAGCTCTTGCTCTAGTTCGTGAACTAGTGCCACGGCGCGATTCTTGGTTTCAATCAGCGCAAAGTTGCAAAACTGAGCCCCCGTGCACGACACTAACCCACGAGCCAGTGCGGTCGGGGCAACGGCAAACCGAGTAAGCAGCGGCTCCTGCAATAGCGCCTCAAGGCGAGAATCAGGCACATTGGGGATAATCAGATTCTGCTCAACCGTCAGGCGAACTTCGCCACTGCCATACACCTCGGCGATGCGTGCCACATCAAACATATCGGGGGCATACAGCCGCCCCACGGGAATGTGCAGCCCCACATAATTCAGCCCCGGCTGTTTTTGTCCATAGACGCCAATGTGATCGCGCTTGTCCCAGAGGATTTCGTCTTTGGCGGCAGCAGGCAGCAGGGCATGCCCCCATTGCTGCTCTACCGCAGCTCGAAATGACTCCATCCCCCAATGGTCGATCAGCCACATCAGCCGAGCCTTTTGGCGATTGGCCCGCAGCCCGTGGTCACGATACACCGTGAGAATAGCCTCACACAAACCCACCACATCCTGCGGCTCAACCCAGGCATTGAGCGGCACGGCCGCTTCGCAGCGCTTGGCCGAGAAGAACCCCCCTACTAGCACGTTGAACCCTAGGCGATCGCCCACATACGCTGGCACAAAGGCAATGTCATTAATTTCGGCGTGAACGGAGTTGTCGCGACATCCGGCGATCGCAATATTGAACTTGCGGGGCAGATTGGTAAACGACGGGTTGCCCTCGCCGTAGTTGGTGATCATGTCTTGCACATCGCGAACTAAGTCGCGCGTGTCAATCAGCTCATCCGCATCAATCCCTGCGACGGGCGATCCGGTGATATTCCGCACATTGTCCATGCCCGACTGCACACTGGTCATGCCCACATCCTTCAACCGCTGAAAGATATCGGGAATGTCCTCTAGGCGAATGCCGCGCAGTTGCAGATTCTGGCGCGTGGTGATGTCGGCGTTGCCGTCTTCTCCATAGCGCTGCACGATCTCTGCAAGCACTCGCATCTGCTCACTGGTCAGAATGCCACTGGGCATTCTCATCCGCAGCATGAACTTGCCGGGCGTCACGGGGCGAAAAAAGATGCCCATCCACTTTAGGCGATGGTCGCGGTCGGTGGCATCCATCGCTTCCCACCCGATCTGGGCAAATTGATCCAGCTCATAGCGCACATCAAGGCCATCTTTGTCGGCCTTGAGCTTTTCAAATTTGTTGAGGGCTACTTCAGAAGAAACGGTGCTCGTCATATACTTGACCGTATTGCATGTCAGAGAAGGGAGTTGCAAGCCTGTTTAGCAGTGGCAGCCGCTAGAAAAAGTAACTTTTAGTAGCTGCACCCTTGCCAAACGTTCTTGCAGCCTCTTCTTTTTTTGATTGACCCAACGTTAAGCGGAACAACAAGGCAATTTCGTATTGGTGGTTACAAAATATTGCAAACAGCCCAATAGCTGCATCAGCGCGATGCAATATTTACATATCTTCACCGTGCGCTAGCCGTTTAGCTGTGACAAGATGCATACAAACCATCGACCTATCCAGAATCGGGAGCCGTCCTCCGAGCTGATGGTTAGAAAATTCTCGGGATAGACTCTCCCCGTAAGCTTTATAAGCCTCTCCAAGCTTGACCGGGTTGCCGATTTACATCACACCTTTGAGCCTTGTTGAATGAGTGACTTTACTGGCGATCTGACTAGCGACCTATTGGATAACGATTTGTTGCACCGTCAGCAGCTTGAGCGACTGCTGCAGCGGGCAGAAACCTCTGCCCATATCGAAGATTGGTTATCGGTGGTGCAGCATTTGCATCAGGGGATGCTGATGCTCGATGCATTGTTGGAGCAGGAATCCAGGGCGGAAGTCACGCCTTCATCTGCCGCAGCAGCAGCGTGGGAGCGATCGCTCGACTTAGCGCTGCGGGTGCTGGATGATGGCGAGTTTCAAGATCGTTGGGACATCGGCAATCTGCTGGTGACGCTGAGCAAACTTGCGCCCCATCAGGCAGACGCCGTGATTCAGCCGTTAATGCAGCGCTTGCAACAGTCCCAAGACGATCTCGAAGACGGCACAGACGTGCAGTGGTTTGCCGCTCGTATTCTCGGGAGATTTCAGCAGCCTGCTGTATTAGACGCACTGGTGCAGGTCATCTGCGACTCGTCACGTGATGAGCTTACGGATGTAGCAGCTCAAGCCCTCTCTGGGTTTGGAGAATCGGCAGTAGCGGCGCTGACTACACTGCTGCTGCAGCCCAAGACTCGCAGACTGGCGACTAAAACTCTTGCGCAGATGCAGCACCCCGCAGCAGTTGAGCCCCTGTTCTCGGTTGTAGACGATAACGATTCCCATGTTCGTGCAGTGGCACTGTCTGCCCTCAGCCGGTTTAAAGATCCGCGTGTGATCCTGCTGCTGCTTCAGGCGTTGCAAGATCCGGCGAGCCAAGTGCGCCAAACAGCCGTAGCCGATTTGAGCGCTTGGGTCGGGGTGTGCGCCAACATAGACTGGGTCGGCGTGATGCAGCCGCTGCTTTGGGATAGTGACGGCAGCGTGCGCCAGCAGGCCGTGATGACTCTGGGGCGCGTGGGTACGGCGGCTGCCGTGAATGAGCTGCATTGGGCGTTTAGGCAGCCGCTGCAGGATGGGGTGATGCGCGTCTGTATCGTGCGGGCGCTGGGGTGGATCAATACGGCTGCGGCGCTAGAGGTGCTGGTAGCACTGACAGGCCAAGGGGCAGACATGGCGCAAGAGGTATTGCTGGAGCTGATTGCAGCCTTGGGGCGTGTGCGCGAACCGCACCTCACGCTCTTGGCGTTTCGGGGTTTGCAGCAAATGTTGACAGCTCAGGATACTCTGGGGCGATCGCCCTTGATTAAACAGGCTGTAGCGCAAGAACTTGGACATCTGGGCGAACCTGCCGCGCTGGATGTGCTGGTAGAGTTAGCCGCGGATCCTAATATGATCGTGAAGCTGCACGCAGTCGCCGCGCTCAAAAAATTAGATGCGTTGGTGGCTCATCAGCGCCTTTTGGACTTGGCCGAAGATGCAAGCCAGTCGGAACTGGTGCGACAGCAGGCGGCGATCGCCCTACAAGAGTGGTGCTAGCGATCGCCCCGAGGCTGTCCCAATGTCGTGATATAAAGCACGGCCTCGTCTGCTGGGATGCCCAACACCTCGTTGACCTGGGCATCAAAAAAGCCGCCAATGCCGCTGACGCCCAAGTCCAGATGAATGGCGGCTAGGTTGAGCCGTTGTGCTAAATGGCCCGCATCCAAATGGAGATATCGATAGGCGCGATCGCCGTGCTGAGCCACGGCTGCAGATAAATCTGCGGTGTGAAACACAACTGCCGCCGCATCGCGCCCTAAGTCTTGCCCCAGGCACAGCCGATGCAGCTCTTGCCGAAAGTTCTTAAACCGAATTTGGCGCAGCTCTTGCGCCTTCGGTGCATAGTAGTAGCACCCTTCCTCTAGTCCATCCACCCCCGAAATCGCCACAAAGGTTTCAATCAGGTTGAGATCACAATAATCAGGCTGGCGGTTTAACCCTTGTTCTAAATAGGCCTGGGGTTGATAGGTAAAATTCAGCATCTGCCACAGGTGCTCTAGCGATATGCTGCCGCCGCTATAGGCACGGGTAGAGCGACGTTTAAGCATGGTTTTTTCTAGCCCGTTGAGGTGATCGCCCCAATCCATCGGCGCACTCTGGGTCGGCACCTTGAGGCAAAACGGAAAGTTGTATTTGTCATCGGGGATCACCGACTCACGCTTAGGATCGTTGGGATCGGGCAGAGCAGCCTCTTTCCTGATGTCTTTATAGACCAGGTTTTGCTCTAGGGTGATCTGGGTCGCTTGGTGTAAATAGCTCAGCAAGTCACCATCGGCCAAGCTGGGATAGGGCTGAGGCGGGGGCGAGGGCAGCGTCGTGGGGCTAGGGGGCAAGTTTTGACTCACCTCTAGCACATCTGCCAAGGCCAGAACGGCGATCGCCCCTTCCTGCTCTGCATCCAGATAAAGCAGGCGATTGATGGCTGTATCCACAAAGCCGCCAATCAAATGCGGTCGAATATCGTTAATCGCGCTTGCCAACTCAAGGTTGCCTAGCAAATGCCCTGTATCCAAACAAATGCGGCGATAGGCGCGGTCTTGATAGCGCCAGGCCGAGCGAAAGAATACGGCAGTGGTCACCAGCGCCATCTGGGTAGGCTCTAGGGTCGGATGCCACAGACACGCCTCTTGCAGCCCCATCCACACATGGTCTTCCCAAAAGTGCAGCAGCGAGTGAGACTGCGGTTCGTAGTGATATAGCCCGGCGGGCAGCAGCGGTGTGCCCCGCGAGACGAGATAGATTTCTGCAGGATACAGCCCTCCAGCCGAGGGTGCCGCCCGTAGGTAAACAGGGTCACCATTCATCAGCACGGCTTTGAGGGTGAGCCCATAGCTGCAAAAGAGCAGCCGTGACAGCCGCCGCCATTGCCAGTCTAGATCTACCGGGTTGGGATCACTAGACAGGTAGGGTTTGAGGTCATAGCGAGTACCAATCTTGTAATCTTTGAAGGGAATGGGCTGCTTGCTCCAGTCGATGGCAGCCGCCTTGCGTGACAACGACTCAGGGCTGTATTTGGTGCGTTCATGAAAGTGCTGTGAAATGGAACTAGAATCCTTTGCCATAGCTGCCTTTATGCACTCAAAATTACCGCACGCTACCTTTATCTTGGCATTCTCAACTCAAAATCGGTATGGCCATCTCAAAGTCTTGATGTAACATCAGTGCTTTGTGAGAGCACGACAGATAGTCCCCTTAAACACTGCCGGGGGGCGCTAGCTGAGCAACGTCGAAGCCAGCATGGCCTAGCGCTCAACGCACTAGTTTGAGGGGTTTTTGTTGTGAGCCCTTTGCGCAGCAAGGGTCACAACAAAAATTGGCCTAAGCAATCTGTCGATTGCAATCTAGCCTTTGCTCGGGTTCAGTTCGGGACAAAACGGTGGGTGGGGCGCGACGCGGCATCCCACATCCCCTTCTTACATCCTGTTCAATGCACATGGCATCTGTCAGGGGGTGTGCTAATCCTAAATTCAGATAATTGCCGGGTGTTAGTGCAACGCGTCTGTGACCCACTGTTTGAGGGTGGTAACCACATCTTCTATAGGCATCTCTTGGGATGCTTTGCTGGCGCGCTGTACCACTTCTACCTTCCCGTCTTTGAGCGATCGCCCCGTCACCACGCGGTAGGGAATGCCTACCAGTTCTGCATCTTTAAACTTCACTCCGGCGCGTTCATCTCGGTCATCTAGCAGGGTTTCTACTCCCGCTGCATTCAGTTCGGCGTAGAGCGTTTCGGCAGTGGCCACTTGAGTGGCGTCGCTAATGTTGGGAATGACGACGATGGCATGATAGGGGGCGATCGCCACCGGCCAAATAATGCCATCCTTATCGTGGTTTTGCTCCACTGCTGCTTGGGCCAACCGCGACACACCCACACCATAGCAACCCATCACAAAGGGTTTTTCTTCGCCCTGCTCATTGGTGTACGTAGCCCCCATCATGTTTGAATATTTAGTACCCAGTTGAAAGATGTGCCCTACCTCAATGCCCCGCGCACTTTTGAGCACTTGGCTGGGATCATGCACTGCGCGATCGCCCGGTCGCGCTTTTCTCACATCCACCAGTCGCTCCGGCTTCGGAAACTCTGCCCCCCAGTTGCCCCCGACCGTATGGAACCCGGACTCATTTGACCCGGTGACAAAGTTTGCGAGTTCTGCCGCCGTTTGGTCGAGCAGCCGCAAAAATTTGGGATGCACAGATTTGCTAGACGCAATATAGTCATCCCCCAGCCCTGGAGAAATGTAGCCCAGCGGCAACGGCTTTGCTGCCCATTTTTGCTGCGCCTCGGCATCAGGCACCGTCAGCGCCAGCAGCGTGCTAGCGCCAAACTGGGGAGCGGCCCGCACCAATTCATTGGTTAGCTTCACCTCGTTCACATCTTGGTCGCCGCGAATGCTCACCAGCACTAGCACCGTTAGCCCCGTGTCATAGACGGCCTGATACAGCACATTTTTCACGATTTGAGTGGGGGAGCACTTGAGGATGGTCGCCAAGGTGCCAATCGTCGGAGTATTTGGCGTATCTAGCGTCTCAAAGGTGGTAAAGGTGGACGGCACAGCATCCTCCGGCAGGGACACAGCCTTCTCGGTATTGGCGGAATACAGCTCATCGTCGGTAAACAGAATCTCGTCTTCTCCCGCATCGGCCAGCACCATAAACTCCTGAGAGCCAGAGCCACCAATTGCTCCTGAGTCCGCATCTACGGGGCGAAACTTTAGCCCAGTACGGGTAAACATATTGCGGTAGGCGCGATCCATGTCTCCATAGGTTGCTTTGAGGCTTTCCTCGCTGGTGTGGAAGGAGTAGCCGTCTTTCATAATGAACTCGCGCCCGCGCATAAGGCCAAAGCGGGGACGAATTTCGTCGCGAAACTTCGTCTGAATTTGATACAGGTGCACTGGCAACTGACGATAGGAGCGGATCATGTCGCGGGCGATCGCCGTAATCACCTCTTCATGGGTTGGCCCCAGAGACACCTCGCGCTTTTGCCGATCGGTAAAGGCAAACATAATGCCTTCTGCTTGAGTATAGGTATCCCACCGCCCTGACTCCTTCCACAGCTCCGACGGCTGCAGCGCGGGCAGCAGAACTTCCTGTGCGCCGGTGGCGTTCATCTCGTCCCGCACAATCTGCGACACCTTTTGCAGCACCCGCCACATCAGCGGCAAGTAGCCATAGACGCCGCTGGCAACACGCCGAATATAGCCCGCCCGCAGCAATAGCTTGTGGCTGGGAATTTCTGCCTCGGCGGGGTCTTCGCGCAGGGTAACAAACAGCATTTGAGACAGTCGCATTGCCCAGTCGTCCTTATCTATCAGTACGTGTCGGTGATGTGTTCTTAGTCTATCGGAGTCTGTTGGAGTCTATCGGACAGTTTACCGGAGAGACGACTAGTTTTTGGGAAGGGCCAGCTGTTCCTAACGGGTTCGGGAATAGACCGGCAGATCATGGGCACTCTAGAAACGCCATTGATGCGTCAATTCTATGGAATGGAACCGTTGGCAGAGCCTGGGATTCGGAGAGCGCGATCGCCTGCCCGAGGCGTCTGGTATTTACGTGATCGCAGATATTTATGATCAGGTCTGGTATGTAGGCAGAGCCCAAAACTTGCGGCTCCGCTGGTTAGGAAAGGGGCACCACCGCTATGCCCAACTGATGCGAAAAAACAAGACGCTGCGCTATCGCATTTATTGGACGCTCGTTCCGCTGGAGTGGCTCCAGGCTAAAGAAGCTTACTATATTACTGCATTTAAGCCCGCGTTAAATGGCGGTAAAGTTAAGTCTTATTTGCCTCGAACGCCTCAAGCTGAACAGGAAATGAAACGGTTGCTGAGGGTACTTAATCGGCCTACATCAGCCTTTCCGGTGGTGCGCTCTGTGGTAGTCGGACGATACACTGAGGCCTATTATCCTCATTTTTTACTGGTGGTTAATCTTCATGATTGTATTCTTCTTTCTAAATCGAGAAACCAGCGGGCGATCGCCATCCGGCAAGCCTGGGGAACTTTTCAGTCCTATTGTAGTAGAGATGAGCAAACCTATAGATCTGTGCTCGGAGGAAGGTTTACTGCTAACAGCTACTGCCTGGATTTTTTAGTTATTCCCGAGTTTATTTTCTTCTTAGAGCAGACCATTATCCAGAACACTGCTTATTTAGAAACCGTAGAATTACTAGGCGTTGGGGTCAAGGCGCTTCTATCTTTATCTATGTTGGATGAATTAAAGTTGCGGGAAGAATCTGTGGATGTAGATACCTCTAGCAGGCGATCGCTTTTTTGATTTTGCATATTTGCGATACCAACAAAATCATTTGTCTTCATTAATCCATTCAGGCAACTTTTAATTGAGTTTCACGTCTTTTTCTCAAAGGGTTGTATAGAAACT
>JBGTOF010000488.1:0-7856 GCA_041742695.1 Elainellales cyanobacterium
GGGTTGACACCAACGATCTGGCTAGAGCTAGCTTTTGGACCTTTGTATGGTCTGATGGGTACTTTGGCTAAGCTAAGAACAATCAATAACTATGCCCCAACAGCCCATGCTCAGCGAAAAAAAACGGGTATGGCTCAAAAGACACCTTAAGTCAGGAGCTATTGGCGGGGCTATTGGTGTTGTTTCTCTTTGTGTATTGATAGCGGCTATTCGCGCTGATAACTGGGCTGATTGGACGGGTCTTGGTAAAGGAGAGGCTACATCTATCAGTACTGTTCTCAAACGAGATACAGACGGAAGACATGTCGAGACAGAGACAACAACCACACAACCTGGGAAAACGCTTTGGGACTGGCTGGGCTTGTTGGGAGTCCCCTTAACTTTGGCTGGTTTAGGGTATGTCCTTCAGCGACAGGAGCGAACCCGCGCTGAAAAATATCAGGAGTATGAACGTGAACATGCTGAAACTCTCAAGGAGTATGAATGGGAACGTGCTGAAGCTCTTAAGGAGCAAGAACGGGAACGTGCTGATAGTGAGACCAAAGAAGAGATTCTGCAAGTCTACTTTGACCGCTTATCAACCTTGCTGGTTGATAAAAATATATTGGCTATCGCTGTGAAGGTGCATCCATCCCCAGAGAAGCAAGGGGATGACCAGGTAGAAACTACTATCACCTCTGAAGAAAGGGAGCTATTAGACTCAGCCATTGATGTCATTCGTGCTAGAACTTTGTCTATCTTGCGGCGGTTTGAAGGAGACGCTGAGAAGAAAGGTAATGTCATCCGTTTCTTGATAGAAGCTGACATCATCAGTAAAGCAAAACTTTCCCTCCGTAAGGCTAACCTCAGAGGAGCTGATCTCAACGAGGCAGATCTTAGCGGAGTTTTCCTTAGCGGTGCCTTCCTTAGCGGTGCCAAACTCAACGATGCTGACCTTAGATGGGCCGACCTCAGTCAGGCCCACCTCGAAGGAGCCCACCTTCTAAGAGCTTACCTCTCTGGAGCTGACCTCAGATGGGCCTTCCTCACGGGGGCCTTCCTCTTTTGGGCTGACCTCTCTGGGGCCGACCTCTCTGGAGCTGACCTCTGTGTGGCTGACCTCAGCGGAGCCAAATTCAATGATGCCGACCTCAGATGGGCCGACCTCAGCGGGGCTAAACTCGCAAAAGCCAACCTCCACAACATCAAGTGGGACACCGATAATACCCGCTGGCCAGCCCCTGCCGAAGTAGCTAAGGCAATGAACATCCCTAAGGAATTGAAGCAGCAGCTTGGAATTACTGACACCCCTGAAACTTAAAATCCCCAGGCCCCAGGCAGCTAGTAGGCCCTTTAAATTGCTCTAGAGGGCCTACTAGCTGAAAGACTTTTACTCCACATCGCTACTCCCTGGTTGAGTGCAGATACTCTCACTGAGTTGACGTTGCTGCCCGTCATACTCAAGCTTAGTATCAGCACCCATAACGGTTGTCTGAAATTGAAAGCGGCCTGGGAGATCTTTCAGGATGTTGATTAGCAGTGCTTGAGCAAGGAAGAACAGAGCTAGAGCACCGAGGGGCGCAGATAAGTAATGAGCCCGTCTGAGAACTGCCGTAAAAACAAACATTGGATTTGACATTTTTTTCCTTTAATTTAGGCGATACCTCAATTGAACCCCTGAAAAAAGACTCAGAAGCTCAGAATCGCTATTGAACCAAGCAAGCGTTGCCGGGTGTACAAATTATGGAAGAGCAGATAGGTTAGCCTATCTACATGCTTCGTATTAGCTCAGATTCAGGGAAATCCCCTGCCACCTTTGTACATCTAAGCTGGCTGTGAAAGTAATCATATCTAGAGTATCTATGCAATCCTTTGGCGCATCACGCTGATAAGGGCTAGCAAAAGCCGTCTTTCAACTTTGACGAGGTGAGGAGCGGTATTTGCTTAAGGGATAGAATACACGCCAAAAAATTTACTACTTGATTCTGGGCGCATTTTTGTAGCTATGATGCGTTAGTGTGAAAAATAAAATATTTGATATATGAGAATGTGAGCGAGTCAACTTCGTTGACCATAGTAGTGTTGGTCTCCCCACAAAGCTGCAATCAGAGGTGTAGAACACCCCGCTTCTCGTTGGGAAAGATAGCGAGGTCTTTTTATTCTTATGGTGGCAAACGTTTCTTGTGGGGTTCACTTTACCCGGCCAACCACATGAGCACGTGCCCACGTGAATCAGTGCCCACGTGCTTTGAGCCAATCCTCGACGGCCTCTCTAACAATCGTGGTCATGGGCTGATCAGTCTCGAACCCGGCCCGCTTTAGGCGCTTGTATTGGTCGGTGGTGAAGTCAGCGCTCAGCCTGTGGGGGAATGCCTTGCCTTTATTCCCATCATCCTGGGGAGTTGCAGGGGGTAGTGTCGGCGGCGCTGGTGCCGGGGTTGCCAGGGTAGATTCTGGGTCTGTGCCCAGCTGCTCTAGAAATCCTTCGACGGCCTCAGGTGCTGGCGGTACTGGCTTGCGGGTAATCCTCGACTTCTTCTCTACCATTTCTCAGCCCCCATCAGTTTCAGAACGTCTTTAGCCAAGGCCCTAAAATCCCGTGCAGATGCTCCGCTGGGCTCCACCTCAAACACGGTATGCCCACCGCTGGATTCTGCGATCGCAACCCGCTGGGCAATAGTGGTAGGCAGTACCGGGAAAGGGTAGTCCTCCAGGGCCTCAAGAATATCCCTGGCAATGACCGTTCGACCGATGGCCCGATTTACGATGAAAGCGGCCAGAAGATCGGGCTTAATGCCCTGCACTTGTTCAACCATAGCCACGGTCTCAGCAGCAGCCCAAACGTCATAGCTCGATGGCTGCACTGGAATAAGCACCAGGTCGCTGCTCACGATGGCAGACCCGGTTAGCTTGCTGGTGCGTGGTGGGGTGTCTATCAGCGCATGGTCATAGCTGGCCACCAGGTCAGGCAGCTCACGATGCAGGGTATCTCTGGCCATACCCACAACTGAGAACGGCGGTTTCTCTTCACGGGCACTTGCCCACGTGCTTGCTGAAGCCTGGGGGTCTGCATCGACCAGTAGCACCTTACGGCCAGCCAAGGCGATCGCGTGGGCGAGGTGAACCGATAACGATGTTTTGCCGCTCCCCCCTTTCAATGAGGCGATGGTGATAATCATTGGGTACTTATTCACGTGCTCAAGTGAATAGTACGCCTTGTTCGGATTAACGGACTTATTCACGTACTCAAGTATTCAAGTAGCTACGCTTTCAAGTGAATAAGTAAGTACGTGCTCAAGTAAATAAGTGTTTAAGTGAATACGTATTCAAGTAGATACTTGTGAGACTTGTAACAACTCAGCTGCTGTCTCAATAATCTAAAATCGAGACATCAAAACGAAAAATCAAGGGTTTTCGGCTGTCTCACGCGAGACGAAAACCGACCGCACGACCCAATGCCCGGAAACCCCCTAGAACCGTCGATTTCTACTTGCTGAAATTGCAAAAGAGCAAGTAAAGTGGAGAGGCACCGAAAGGCAAAGGCAATGTTCACCGCTAACTCATTTACGCTGCAATCGGTCGAATTGCCGGAAGCCCGCAAAGTGGATCGACGGGGGCAATCTCGAAACCTAACAGAAGAAAACTTGGTAGATATTTTTGGGGCGTTGCCAGATGGGAAGTGGCAGACCATTTTTGCGATCGCCTACTTTACCGGATCCAGAATCTCTGAGGTGTTGAGCCTAGACGTTAGCGACATCGGCACCGACCGGATCAGCTTTCGCCGCGAGAATACCAAGACGAAGAAACCTAGGCGGGCGATGGTGGTCGATGGTCTTCGTCCTTTCTTAGCGACCTACGATGCTCCCCAGAGCGGCTACCTGTTTCCGGCTCGGCATAACGCGAAAAGCAACGGCCACATTACCCGGCAAGCCGCTGATCTGGTGCTGCGTGATGCCTGCGAGATGATCGGCCTAGATGGTGTGAGCACTCATAGCTTTAGGCGTAGCTTCGCCACCAACCTGCACAAGCAGGGCTACAGCTTGGCCAAGATTGCAAGGTTGTTAGGCCACAGCTCTGCATCAATGACAGCCCGATATGTGGAGTAGGCAACAGGATCACCCCATTCCTCTGCTACCGACCCATTGAGCCGGGCACCACAGACCCCCAGCGGCGATGTCTAAAACATGATACCCACCCCCAAGGGCACCGCTGGCCTGTGGGGTTCTTTATGCCCCTACGGCATCACCGCCAAAGCCAGCTTTAGCTTCAAATCTTCGCTATAGTCTTCTTCAAAAAGCATCGACTCAACCAGTTCCCCCAGCAACTCTTTGCCAATTTTTCCTTCCGCCAGCCACACCGCGATATTTTCCATCTCTAGCACAAATTTTTTAATTACAAAATCATAGCCATTTAGCTTTAGCAGGTAAGCACCCAGCACAATGCTCGATCGCTTGTTGCCATCAGTGAAGGCATGAAACTTGTTGACGGCAAACACTAGGTGAGTGAGCTTGTGATGCAGCTCAGGGTAGTAGAGGTCATTTTGCACATGCTGTAGAGCACTTTCTAGCAAGCCGAGATTATTGATACCAGGTAGCCCACCCGAATTTTCAATAATCCAGTCATGTTCTTTAAGTGCATAGTGGATATCAAAATAAAAAAAACGCTCAGTCATGCCCTAGCGATCCTTTAGGCGCTTAAACACCGCCAAAATCTCTGGGTCGGCTAGTTGCTGCTCTAAAGACCGACTGGCCTCGCCCAGAAACTTCTCAAAATCGCTCTCGGGCACACTTTGAATATAGGCTTCTAGTTTTTGGTGCAGCGCATCTCTAAACCCCAGATCGCGGCTGGCCATTTTGATCCGGG
Organism: Elainellales cyanobacterium; assembly: GCA_041742695.1. Lineage (GTDB taxonomy): Bacteria > Cyanobacteriota > Cyanobacteriia > Elainellales > Elainellaceae > Kaiparowitsia. The sequence goes on from JBGTOF010000488.1 coordinate 4,843, forward strand.
CATCTTCAATAATGGGTTTAAGGAATGGGTTAGTCTCTGCTGCATCAAACAGTGCATCTATCTCCGCAGGTTTCAGCTTGCGACCTAACTTTTCAGACTCAGCCTGCATCTGAGTCGCTATGCCATTTTCAACACTGGCAATAGCTTTAAGCACCTCGGCATACATAGTGTCGCGGACGCTATCTTTTTTGCTGAGGCTCAAAATTTGCTTATATTCCTGAGCTTTTTCGCAAAAAACTAGCTGATACACCTTATTGGTGTAGACACCGTACTTAAACTTACCCATCTCCAAATAGTTATCGAGGGCATCGGTAAATGCCTTGCGATAGTTAAACTCCTGGTAGGCGGCGGGCAAATAGTTACCATCACGCTGGTTGATGTACTTGGTATGCCCCCCAGCCCGCTCTGCCATCACATCGATGACAATATCTAAAATGCGAGACCGAATGGCACGGGCGCGATCGCTCTCCACCAGCACCATCGCCATGTTCAGTGTTGCCCGGAAGGTGAAGACCCCTAGGGCAGGCGATTTGTTACCGTAATCAATTACGGAGACATCCATCAAACCCTTGAATTCTCGTAGCTTTGTCCCCCGCAGCACCCTGTAACCGTTGGCGCTAAGCTCATCGTTGTGGCTTGCCAGGTACTTCTCAATGGTGCTCTCGCTGACCCCAAACAGTTCTACCAGGTGCTGCTTGGTAAACAGCAGCTCCTCCTCATAGTAGGTGCCCCCTAGGCCCAGATGCGTCTCCAGCGTCTCCAGGGCATAGCGGTTGTTTAAGACGTTTTGCCGGTCTAAGGGCGATGTCGTTAAGTCTTTTGCCATCGTTTGCCTTCCATAAATACTTCACTCATCAGACAATCGCCCTCAACATCTTTACGACATTGGTTTCCAAGTTTTTGATGTCGGCCTTAATCTCGTGAAGGGGAAGCGGCGGCTGATACACATAGAAATGCCGATTCAGCGGTATTTCGTGGCCCACTTTGGTTTTGATGTGATCGATCCAGGCATCAGGCACATGGGGCAACACCTCGGCGTTGATGTAAGCCTCGCAGTGGTCGCGCACCAACAGGGCATCATGTCCCGTCTCCCTATCGTAGCCCAGGGGCAATGGTGGCGCTGAGTACCTGTTCCCAGGGGCGGCTCGGTCTTCTGCTGATTGGCTGCTCGACCAGGCGTTGGCCCATGCCGGGCTGGATGGACTGGGGATTAGCACTCACAGCTTTAGGCGCACGGCTCTCACCAACCTGAGTAATGCCGGGGTGCGATTCAAGAGATCAGCGGCCATCGTAGCTTGGCCAGCTTGCAGCGCTACCTAGAGGTAAGCCCTGAGCAGAAGAAGGCAGCGATCGCAGCATTGGGGTACTAGACCCAAAAGTAGTGAAAATGAGCTTATATCAGGGATTGAGCGGTAACTAGGCCTAAATCGCAGCTTCGCTTCAGTCACCCAATAGGCAGGGTTATCCTAAGCCTTAAGTTAAGTTGTTAAGTTGTCACTTGACAACCTATATGTATTATAGCTATCTTCTAGCTACAGAGCATATATAAAAGTATCTATAAACGTGAGGCAGATCATGGCGCTTGTACTCCCTCTGAGGCAAGCTTTGTGGTGCTCCCCTCGTTTATAAACTCACAATATGCCTAAAAAAAAGCACCCAAATGCCGACATTGATGATGCTATAGGGTATGCCGAGTCTGAGGGATGGACTGTTAAGACTTCTGGCTCTAGTAGCCATGCCTGGGGAATTCTTTATTGCCCCTACAATGATTCGGAGTGTAGGTGTGGGGAATTTTGTACATCTAGTATATGGAGTACACCTAGAAACACAAGAAATCACGCGAAGCAGATCCGGAGAATCGTTGATAAATGTAAGCACCAAGCTTTAGAGGGATAAAAAAATGAAAGAGTACGACTTTACCTTAAAGTTTGATCTCCGTGATTCTGAGTGTGACCCATCTACTTATGTAGATAGACTTGCGGAGAATGGATGTGACGATGCTCTTATTGGCTTAGCTAAAAAGGGATATATTTCGCTAAATTTCATAAGAGAGTCAGAATCAGCGTGTGAAGCTATTTCTAGCGCTATTAATGATGTAAAAGCAGCAATCCCTTATGCTGTATTGGTAGAAGCTTCTCCTGATTTTGTGGGTGCTGCGGATATAGCAGAAATTCTAGGTTGTTCGCGTCAGAACATAAGGCAGCTCATTGTCAAAAATGTTCAGGAGTCTCCTTCACCTGTCCACAATGGAAGTCATTCTATATGGAGACTTGCAGAGGTTTTGAATTGGCTACAAGAAATGAAGGGTTATCAAGTTGAGGACACCTTGCTGGATGTTGCCAGTTTTAACATGCAACTTAACATCTATCGAGGTCTCAGGAAAATAAATTTTGAGAACCAAGATAAATTAGCAAGCTTAGTTGCTTAACCTCAGCAAATTAGCTCAAATCAAAATATCAGGCATTAAGGCAGCATAGCTGTAATATCGTGAAAGTCATAGCTGTAGATCTGTTTGAATAAGCAATACAGCCAGGCCAAGATTGCGCGACTCCTAGGGCACAGCAGCGCCAGTATGACGGCCCGGTATGTGGAGTAGTTAGGGCGGTTTCAGGGGGTGATATCCTCCCCTGTCTTTGGATCGATGCCCAGTTCTTTGCAGTCGCGGTTTGGGTCGAGGGTGATGCTATCGGGCAAGACGGTGTGGCAAAGTTTTGCTAGGTCGATCTGGGCTTGAGTTAAATTCTGCGCCCCTTTAAGGCCTCAAAGTAGCGAAGCTGCGATTTGGGGCAATTTAGTCCATTTGTATTGTCTGGATAGCTGCACCACAGGCAACCCTTCAACGAAAGAATGCGAGTTTCAGCCTCTGAAAACGACAAATATAGGTAATGTAGTACTCGGTTTTGAAGAAAATTAGTTCAGGACTAGTCCAAGTGGTGTACTACCTAAATCCCCTGCTGCTTGAGGGATTGATCGGTAAGTTGCCCCAAATCGCAGCTTCGCTAGTCTAAGGCCTT
>JBGTOF010000052.1:0-3708 GCA_041742695.1 Elainellales cyanobacterium
GCTGGTGGGGCGTCGGGGGTGGCGGCCCCACCAGCCGGAGCCCCAATGGCGTTGGGGTCTACCCTCGATCAAATTCTCTCGGCTGGGCGAGTGCGTATTGCGGTGCCGCAAGACTCGCAGCCCTTTGGCTCGATGGGGGCAGATGGTCAGCCCCAAGGCTATGACGTAGATGTGGCAAAACTGATTGCTGAAGCTCTAGAAGTGGAGCTAGAGCTGATTCCTGTAACGAGTCAAAATCGCATTCCCTACTTGCAAACCAACCGAGCAGACCTGGTGATCTCTAGCCTAGGGGCAACGCCAGAGCGAGCCAAGTCTATCTATTTTTCGCTGCCCTATGCACCCTTTTATTCGGGTATTTATAGCTCCGAAGGCACAGAGATTTCATCCTACGAGAACTTAGGAGGCAAAACCGTGGGTGTGACCCAGGGCGCATTGGAAGATCTGGAACTGAGCAACAACGCGCCCGAAACCATTACGATTCAGCGATTTGAAGACAACAGCACAACCGCGTCAGCGCTGCTCGCAGGGCAAGTAGATGCGATCGCCACAGGCAATACGATTGCGGCTCAAGTGATTAAAGACAACCCCGATCGCGGCATCGAAAACAAGTTTGTGATGCGCAACTCTCCGTGCTTTATTGGGTTGCGCCGGGGCGACCTAGATTTGCTGCAGTGGGTCAACGTGTTTGTAATGAACAAGCGCTTGTCGGGCGAGCTAGATGCGCTGTCAGAGACTTGGTTTGGCGAGCCGCTGGAACTACCGTCTTTCTAGAACTAATCGAGCTGCTGTTTATTTAGGACTCTGTATCAGTTGAGGATCTGCTATGACTCAGTTTGATTCCATGGGGGCGATCGCCACTGTAGACGACAGCAACAATGCGGTCATCGTGGCGCAGGATGTCGAGAAGTGGTATTCCAACAAATTTCATGTATTGCAGGGTGTGAGCCTGACGGTGAACCGGGGTGAAGTGGTGGTGGTGATGGGGCCATCAGGGTCTGGAAAATCCACCTTTATTCGCACCTTTAACGCGCTAGAGCCTTACCAAAAAGGCAGCATTGAGATTGACGGCATTAAGCTAACGCCCAACATGAAAAATGTGGAAGCGGTGCGGCGTGAAGTGGGCATGGTGTTTCAGCAGTTCAATCTATTTCCGCATCTGACGGTGCTGCAAAACGTGATGCTAGCGCCAGTAGAAGTTCGCGGTTGGAAGAAGGAACAAGCTAAACAGGTCGCAGGGGAATTGCTAGAACGGGTAGGCATTTTGAACCAGTCCAATAAGTTCCCTGGTCAGCTTTCGGGGGGTCAGCAGCAGCGGGTGGCGATCGCCCGTGCTCTAGCGATGCAGCCCAAGGTGATGCTATTCGACGAACCCACATCGGCGCTTGATCCTGAAATGGTGAGCGAGGTGCTAGACGTCATGCGAACTTTGGCACAGTCGGGGATGACGATGGTTTGTGTCACTCACGAAGTGGGCTTTGCCCGCCAAGTGGCTGATCGCATCGTGTTCATGTCCGATGGGTTAATTGTAGAAGAAGGGACTCCGCAGGAGTTCTTCGGCAATTCCAAACACGATCGCACCAAGCAGTTTTTGGCCCAAATCTTGCACTAAATAAACCAGAAATTCTGACCTACACATTTGATATAAACAAAGAGTCGTCCCGCAGTGCAGGACGACTCTTTAGTTTTAGTAGGGTTGATGGGATGCTGAACGCTAGGAGCGATCGCCCACCTCAGGCGCATCCAGCATGCCCAAATTCAGCGACTCCAGCGGTGCCATTGGCGTCAGGGGACGGCCTTCCACATCAGCATAAGCTGCTTCAAGCTGCGCCGTGAGCTGCGTCGTTTTGGCATCATAAAGCTGCGTCATCAGCTTGGGATAGAACCCAATGCCAATAATCGGAATCAGCAGCGATGCAATGATAAACACCTCGCGGGGCTCCGCATCCACTAGCACCTCGTGCTCCACTAATTCCTTATTTTCCGGCCCATAGAAGATCTCTCGCAGCATCGACAACAGATAAATGGGTGTGAGAATCACCCCCACCGCCGCCAAAATCACCACGATCACCTTAAATGTAGTGTCATAAGCGTCGCTCGTTGCAAACCCAACAAACACCATCAGTTCTGCAATAAAGCCACTCATCCCCGGCAGCGCCAGAGAAGCCATGGAGCACGCGGTAAACATCGCAAAGATTTTAGGCATCTTGCGTCCTACGCCACCCATCTCGTCTAGAACCAAAGTGTGCGTACGGTCATAGGTGGCCCCCACCAAGAAGAACAGACTTGCCCCAATCAACCCATGAGACACCATTTGCAGCATGGCGCCGCTTAACCCCAAGTTGGTAAATGAAGCAATCCCAATCAGCACAAACCCCATGTGGGAGATTGAGGAATAGGCAATCTTGCGCTTCAGGTTACGTTGAGCAAAGGAGGTCAGCGCCGCATAGATAATGTTGACCACGCCCAAAATGACCAAAATTGGCGCAAAGTACACATGCGCATCTGACAGCATTTCCACATTCATACGAATCAGAGCATAGCCACCCATCTTCAACAAAATGCCTGCCAGCAGCATATGAACCGGTGCCGTTGCCTCGCCATGGGCATCAGGGAGCCAGGTATGGAGTGGAAAAATCGGCAGCTTCACCGCATAGGCGATTAAAAAGCCAGTATAGGCGAGCAGCTGAAATTTGATGGGATAGTCTTTCGCCATCAACGTTTGCATATCAAATGTGACCTGGTCGCCATAAAAGGCCATCGCCAGGGCCGCCACCAGAATAAATAGCGACCCGCCCGCGGTATAGAGGATAAACTTGGTCGCTGCATAGAGCCGTTTCTTGCCACCCCAAATTGACAGCAGCAGGTATACAGGAATCAGCTCTAGTTCCCACACTAAGAAGAACAACAGCAAATCCTGTACAGCGAATACCGCAATCTGCCCGCCATACATCGCCAAGATCAGAAAGAAAAAGAGCCGTGGCTTGAGGGTAACCGGCCATGAGGCCAAGATTGCCAGGGTGGTGATAAAGCCGGTTAGCAAAATTAGCGGCATCGACAGCCCATCGGCCCCAACTGACCAGCGCAAATCTAACGACGACACCCAAGAGTAACTTTCCACCAGTTGGAGGTCAGGGTTAGACATGTCGTAGCCGGTGTAAAAGGCGTAAACCAGAATAGCGAAGTCTACTAACCCCACGACTAGGGCATACCAGCGAATAGTTTTGCCATCTTTATCGGGGATAAATGGGATAGCAAGTGCAGCCACAATCGGCAGCAGAATAACGGTGGTTAACCAAGGGAACGTGTCAAGATTCATGGAAGTCTTTTATGAAGATGTCGCAGTATAAATTGACGGGTGCAATTGCTATGTAGTGAAGATCTATCTGGAATGTTTTGAGTATGACCTCATCCCCAAAAAGACTGACGTGTTCTAGGTTATGACTAGCCAGAATAAAGTCTTGACGGTGTATGAATGAGACTCAAACTATCACAAGTGATTACAAGAGGGGAAACAAGAAAGTAGGGATATAGGCAAAAAATAATCGCGTTTTGTTCTTAGAAGACAAACCATCCAACAATTCCTAAACCATTGAACGTTAACAGTGATAGGGAAATCTAGGGGGTTTGCTTGCTCTAAATTAGCCACCTAATTAGTTGAAGCTGGCTTCACGCCCTAGGTGCTTGAGGAGATAAGCCGCGTTTCAACCT
>JBGTOF010000056.1:0-30788 GCA_041742695.1 Elainellales cyanobacterium
CCGGGCAAAAATTCCACAAATGCGCCGATGGGGATAATTCGCGTCACTTTGCCGACATACACATCGCCTGCGCTGATCTTGCGAGTCATGCCTTCGATAATGTTGCGGGCCTGCAAAGCTTTCTCGCCTTCAATGGCTGAAATTGTCACCGTGCCATCATCGTCAATATCAACTTTGGCACCCGTCTGCTCCGTGATGCCCTTGATGGTTTTGCCACCCGGACCAATGATCAGGCCGATCAAGTCAGGATCGATCTTGATAGTCATCAGGCGTGGCGCATAGGGCGACATCTCTTCGCGGGGCTTGTCGATGGTTGCGGTCATCTTCTCGAGGATGTGCAGCCGAGCCGATTTGGCCTGTTTAATGGCATCCGCAATGACAGACAGGGGCAGCCCAGAGATCTTCATGTCCATTTGCAGCGCGGTAATGCCCGTATCGGTACCTGCCACTTTAAAGTCCATGTCGCCTAAGAAGTCTTCGATCCCTTGAATGTCAGTCAAGATGCGAATTTCGTCGTCTTCTTTGATCAACCCCATGGCTGCGCCGCTCACGGGCTTTTTAATGGGCACCCCTGCATCCATTAATGACAGGGTTGAACCGCAGACCGACCCCATTGAGGTAGAGCCGTTGGAGGACAGCACCTCTGACACCACGCGGATGACATAGGGAAAGTCTTCTTTTGAGGGCAACACGGGAATCAGGGCACGTTCTGCCAGGGCACCATGCCCAATCTCGCGCCGACCAGGCGATCGCATAGGCCGCGTTTCACCCACTGAGTAAGGCGGAAAGTTGTAATGATGCAGGTAGCGCTTTTGCTCATCGGGGTGGAGGTCATCCATTGCTTGAGCGTCGCCGGGGGTGCCCAGCGTCACCACAGAAAGCACCTGAGTTAGCTCGCGCTGAAACAGGCCACTGCCATGCACTCGCGAGGGCAGCACGCCAGTGCGGCAGGTGATTTTGCGCACTTCGTCGAGCTTACGCCCGTCTACCCGCACGCCGTCTTCCACAATCTGACGGCGCATCAGCTTTTTGGTGACGCTTTTGAATACATTCGATAGGGTTTTGGGACTAGATTCTGACGCAAGCCGCACAGGGTCTTCTTCAGGAAGTTGGGCGATCGCACTTGCAACGGTATCTTTTACCGCATCTAGCGCCACATCTCGCTCGGGCTTAGTGTATTCAAAATGCGCCAGAATTGCCTTGATCTCAGCCTTAGAGCGCTCAGTGATAAAGTCTTCTAACGTAGAATCTACTGCAGGAGGCTCTTCTTTAACAAGCTCAATACCCAGCTCTTTGATCAAATCCAACTGGGCTTGAATCAAATCGCGCACGGCCTCATAGCCAAAATCGATCGCCTCGATCATGTCTTGCTCGGGTAGTTCGTTGGCCCCCGCTTCTACCATGATCACGCCATCGGGTGACCCTGCCACTACCAAATCGAGATCCCCCAATTCGATCTCTTCATACGTAGGGTTAATAATAAAGTCGTCGCCAACCAAGCCGACACGCACCGCCGCCATTGGGCCATTAAACGGAATTTTTGCCAGGAGTGTAGCGATCGATGCCCCAGTCACTGCCAGCACATCGGGCGGCACTTTCTCATCCATCGACATGGTGGTAGCTACCACCTGCAAATCATCGCGCAGCCAACTGGGAAACAGAGGCCGCATCGGTCGGTCGATCAACCGACACGTCAGCGTTGCCTTTTCGGGAGGCCGCCCTTCTCGACGCAAAAAACCGCCGGGGATGCGCCCTGCAGCATACATTCGCTCTTCGTAATCTACCAACAATGGCAGGAAATCGATGCCTTCTCGCCCGGTAGAGCGGGTTGCCGTCACAAATACGGAGGTGTTTCCGGACTCCACCAGCACCGAACCCCCTGCCTGAGGTGCTAGCAGCCCAACTTTTAGTCGAATATCCCTACCATCAAAGGATATCAACTTATCCATTTCTTCGAGCATGAAGCGATTCGTCCTTATTTTTCATCTTGTTTCTTTCTGTGGCAATCGTAACACTGATAGCTAAAGGTGAGACTATTCGTCGCCTATTGTTAACTGTTTCTAAAGCTTTGATGCTGTTAACAATAAAGGCTGCAACAACTTCGCTTGAAGGGTTTCGCCCCGACAACTGTGGCAATCCATTACCCCAGACAAGGTGCGTCCTGGGTTCGCCTCAAGAGTACTTCAACCCAGTTAACATCTCTATTTGAAGTCTAAATTCTGGCCATCCTAAACCACAAGAATGATGCCTCTTCAGCAGGCTGACACGCTTATGGCACGATCTTGCATGGATCTTGGGATGCGGGCTGACAGTAGGTCTTACGTCACTGTGCTGAATTTTACTGCTCTGATATTGCTCTGACTTTCACGCTGGTGAATTTGAGGATGGAACCCTGGCCTTATTCACGAGCTTGGCATACCACGAACTCGGCATAACCAGGGACTGCCTGGACTTACGGGTGGAGGTGTGGGCTTGCAGACAGGCTGCTGGAGTGCCTAGGGCTGCCATACCGCGGTCTGAGCTAGAACGCATTACAATACGTAGAGTGATTACGGGGGATCACTCACCAACCCTCAACTCGAAAGATGCTATTCAAACGCTGGAGTTCACACACGCTCAGGTCGCATACCCTCTCCTGTTAGGCCGCTCCTTTCCGGCTCCTCTTCTCTCGCCTCATCGCTTACCAACGCCTATTTAACGCCTACTTATATGACAGACGCTTCGGTTTCTAACATTCGCAACTTCTCCATCATTGCCCATATCGACCATGGGAAATCAACCCTGGCCGATCGGCTGTTGCAGGTAACGGGCACGGTGAGCGATCGCAACATGAAGCAGCAGCTCCTCGACAACATGGATCTGGAACGAGAGCGCGGCATCACTATCAAACTTCAGGCGGCGCGGATGAACTACACCGCCAAAGACGGTCAGCAGTATGTGCTGAATTTAATTGACACACCGGGGCATGTCGATTTCTCCTATGAGGTGTCGCGATCGCTCGCAGCCTGTGAAGGCGCGCTGCTGGTTGTGGATGCATCTCAAGGGGTAGAAGCTCAGACACTGGCGAATGTTTACCTAGCGTTAGAAAACGACCTGGAAATCATTCCAGTGCTCAACAAAATTGACCTACCCGGCGCTGAGCCCGATCGCGTGGCTGGAGAGATTGAAGAAATCATTGGTCTTGATTGTAGCGACGCGATTCAGGCATCTGCCAAAGAAGGCATCGGCATTGACGACATTCTAGAATCCATTGTACGCAAAGTGCCGCCGCCTCAAGACACCGTTGATGAGCCATTGCGGGCACTGATTTTTGATAGTTATTACGACCCCTATCGGGGCGTTATTGTGTATTTTCGAGTGATGGATGGACGGCTGAAGACGGGCGATCGCGTCCGTTTTATGGCATCGGGTAAGGAGTACGAGATTGACGAACTGGGTGTGCTGTCTCCTCACCAAATTCAGGTTGACGAACTTCATGCCGGAGAAGTCGGATACCTGGCTGCTGCCATTAAGGCCGTTGCCGATGCCCGAGTGGGCGACACCGTTACTCTGGCCGCTGCCCCTGCCCCTGTCCCCTTTCCCGGCTATACCGAAGCCAAGCCGATGGTGTTTTGTGGGTTGTTTCCTACCGATGCAGATCAGTTTGAAGATCTGCGCGAAGCTTTAGAAAAGCTCAGCCTCAACGATGCGGCCCTGCGCTATGAGCCAGAAACCTCTAGCGCTATGGGCTTTGGCTTTCGCTGCGGCTTTTTGGGGCTGCTGCACATGGAGATTGTGCAAGAACGGTTAGAGCGGGAGTATACCCTTGATCTGATTACAACAGCACCCTCTGTCATCTATAAAGTGACAAAGATCGATGGCGAGGTGGTTTATATTGACAACCCTAGCCTCTTGCCCGACCCGCAGCATCGCGAGCGGATCGAAGAGCCCTACGTGCAAGTCGATATGATCACGCCGGAAGAATTTGTTGGATCGCTGATGGAGCTAAGCCAGGGTCGGCGCGGAGTGTTCAAAGACATGAAATATCTGGCGCAGGGGCGCACAACGCTGATGTATGACCTGCCGCTAGCGGAAGTAGTGACTGACTTTTTTGATCAGATGAAATCGCGATCGCGCGGGTATGCCAGCATGGAATATCACCTGATTGGCTATCGCGACAATCCTTTGGTCAAGCTGGATGTGTTGATCAACGGCGAAAAGGTAGATCCGCTTGCCACCATCGTTCATCGCGATAAGGCCTACTATGTGGGCAAAGCTTTGGTTGAAAAGCTCAAAGAGCTGATTCCCCGCCACCAGTTCAAGATTCCAATTCAGGCGTCGATCGGTAGCCGTGTGGTTGCGAGTGAGCATATTCCGGCCTTGCGGAAGGATGTGCTGGCTAAGTGCTATGGCGGTGATATTAGCCGCAAGAAAAAGCTGCTGCAAAAGCAAGCCAAAGGCAAGAAGCGGCTCAAGGCAATCGGAACAGTGGATGTGCCCCAAGAAGCATTTATGGCGGTGCTCAAGCTCTCGTAAACCCAGTTCACTAGTTTAAGGCCATCAACTGGGTGGTTTCTCTTAGCAAAAGCGCTCCTTAAATTATTTAAGGAGCGCTTTTGCTAGAAAGGGCCGTTTATGGAAGCCATCTTGAGAGAAGGGCTTAGCCTGCGGCTAGGGCACCTGCACCCGCAGCGGCAACCGCTGACGTAAGAGCCGTAAGGAACAGCCACCAGGCGGCTGCGGCGGAGGCCTTCCGTGTTTCTTCGACCTGCCGTTGGGTTTGCTCTTTCACCTCTTCTAGTCGGCGCTGCGCTTCGGTCTGAATGCGCTCAGCCCGCTGCAAGACGCTAACTCGAGCAGATTCCACTTGATCGATAATTCGATTCACATCTGCTTCAGAAATATCATCTCTGGAACTGAGGACGGCGACGAGGGTCTCGCGATCAAACTCACCCAGTCGATGGCGGAGCGCCTCAAACCCGGCCTGAGGGTCATTAAACAGCGTCCGTATGTCTCGACGAATGCCCTCGTAGTTAAGCTCTGGGCGATCGAGCGAGTTGAGGTAATCCCGAATGCGGCCAAAGATGCGGTCAACCACGGCTTGAATGCGGTATTGAATCTGCCGCACTTGGGCCACAATCTGGTCACGAGTGCCTTCGATTTGCCGTACCGTGTTCTCCACTTCTTCGGGGCTCATGTCCTCTCGTTGCGATAGCAATGCGATTAGAGTAGAGCGGTCAAAGTGGGAGAGGCGATCGCCCAACGAGCGCAGCCCTAACTTTGGTGATTGCACCAAGAGGTTTAAGTCACGCTTGATGCCGTCTGGATTCAGCTCCTCTTTTTCCGTGTTGCGCAGATAGTCTTCGACGCTGTGCTCAAAGTCCATCACTTGCTGTTGAGTGCGCAACGCAAACCGGCGCGGTGCCCGCACGATTTGCTGAATCGCCGTTTGCACTTGATCAATGGTGCGGTTCACCTGCTCTTCGCTCAAGTCTTGCCGCTGGCTTAGCAACTGCACGAGAGTCTCCCGGTCAATTTGCGAAAGCCGCTGTTGAAGGGCGATCGCTCCTTCTTGCGGGTTTTTGAACAGCGTCGTTAAATCGCGCTGAATGCCATCCGGGTCGAGAGCATCCACATGGGTTTGATGTAGATAGTCTGTCAACGAAGACACGGTCTCGTTATACCGTTCCTTGACCACATTTGCTACAATACTAGGCGCATGGGTAAAGCCATACCAATTAGATTCCACTTGATCCACAATGCGAGTAGCGTCTTCAGCGTCAATGTCATTCCGCTGGCTTAGCAACTGCACAAAGGTATCGCGATTAAACTGCGATGTTCGATAGCGGATCGCCTCTAGCCCCAGTTGCGGGTCGTTGAACAGCAACTGCATGTCTTGCTTAATCCCGTCAGGGTTCAGTTCTGATCTGCCGGTCTGCAAGAGATAGGATTGTAGCTTCTGCTCAAATTCTGTTAGCTTTTGGCGAGCTTGCTCATCGACTGACTTTGCATCAAACAAGACGCGATCGCGCGTTGTTTCCAAGTTATTTAGAATGGGCTCGGCTTCTGCCGGAGTCATATCATTTCGGCGCGTTAAGATAGACATCAACGCGTTGCGGTTGTAGGCCGATAGCCGTCTGCCGAGAGTCTCGTAGTTGGCTTCTTCATCCGCTAAGATGGCCTGAAACCCCGGAAGCTCTGAGCTGGCATACAGTTGCTCTTTGGGCGTGGTGGTCAGGTAGATCTCAACCCGACGCTGCACATCCGTAGATCTTTCGAGCTCCTGCGCAGCCAAGGCGCTATCTAAAACATCTTTGCGAACCGCATTCAAATAGTCTGCCAGCTTATCGATTTTGGCCTGGGTAAGCAGCCCCCGCGACGTTAGCACGTCCACAAAGTAAGCCCGGTTGATCTGCGACAATTGCCGGGCGATCGCACTCGGATCAGCCGACGGATCGTAGAGCAAGTCTCGAAACTCTCGATCAATCGCTCGTGGATTCATCTGCCAAGAGGGCTTATTGAGTAGGTAATCTTCCACATCTTGACGAATAGGACTATAGGGCTCTTTAGTACCCTGGAGTTGTCCTGTCACGTTGCTCGCTTGCTTTGTCAGTTCGTCTGGCGCGTGCTTCAGCCGATCTATGATTTGTTCGAGATTTAGGTCAGATAAGTCAGTGCGACTCAGCAGCATGCTAACCGCCATGCTCATGCCGGCTTGCAGCGACTGTGGAAATCCTCCACCCTGGGGCGAACTAGTTTGCCCTGATGGCTGCGATCGCTCCGCCAAAATGCGATCTAGTTTGGCATTAAGCTCTTTCGTTTGCAGTTGCCCAGGCTGAGTCGCTTGCAAATAGCTCACTAACTCATCCATCGAACTGCGAGACTTGCGCTGCCCCAGCGTTTGCCGCCACACCCCTTCTAGCAACTTGGCAACACGGTTCACGTCTTGCCGAGAAAAATCCGTGCGGCTGCTAACCAGGTCTATAAAGGTTTGGCGATCGATATTCTGCAAGCGATCGTCATCGGCCAAGGCTACAAATTCAGGATCATTCAGCAGCGACTCAAAATCCCGCCGCAGTTGAGACATATCCAACTGGGGCAGGTTTAAGCCCCCGACATAATCTTCGATTGATTCCCGAATGCTCATCGGATCGATGGCAGAGCCCAGTTGATTCCGCGTTGCTTCTACAATGGCCTCAGCAGTGGATACGGCTTGATGCTTAGCCGCACGGCTGCCCAACGCCGCCGTAGCAGCACCCAGCACCGCCTGAAACCCAGAGGTCGCCGCATTGACGACAGAACCGATAAGCGACCCCACGGTGCTCGAGCTAAACCAGACGAGGAGAGAAAAGTAAGCAGCCCAGATTACCAGGCCGAGGATGGCTCCCAATCCAGAATGGGCTAGCAAGCTCAGCTGCACCGCAAGGTAGCAGGCAATGAAAAGGGAGATTGTTACGGTAATCAACGTCCATAAGCCAAGGCCAAGGCCAACCTTACGAATGGTCGAACCCATGCCACTACTATCAGAATCTTTATTACTGTCAGAACTACTATCTGAGTCATCCGAATTGCCCAAGGTGCCGACAAACGAAATACCCGCGGCCACCGAAAAGTTTGTGAGCAGCAGCTGAATCGCAAATGCCAGCAAAACACCTGAAATCAGTGCAATAAAAAACTGCGGCCCTGAGAAAAAAACCACTCCGGGAGCCGCAGCAGGATTTGTAGTAGGACTTAACGTGGGGGCTTGAGTTGGTGCTTGCGCCAGCCAACCCAGTCGGGCTAATGAAAATAGAAGATAGCTACTCATGACTTTTCCATTGATGAAACAAAATACAACGCTTTAATTGATGGATTCAACCTAGCAATTTCAACCTGTTTGAGTTGCTTTTTGGCAGACGATTAAAGAGGTTTTTAGAATGGCGTACATAGCATGAATTTGTGTACGATTTGGAGTTTTGCAATCATGCAATCATTGACGCAGATATGCCTGGGCTTATGAAACTGTTTTACTATTGCTGGGCTGACTAGATCCATGCCACAAACATTCAAACGATTCATGGATAAACATGTAACTGCAGCGTCAGAAAAGCGTCCGAAGAACACTAAACTTGTGAGAATAGAAGAACTTGTGAGAATAGAAGAGGGCGATCGCCCCATCATTCAGTTCTCGTTGTCACTCCTCAAGCTGGCTTGAATGAAGCTGACACATGTTTAGATCCTTGTCTAAGTCTTTGCTTGAGCTGAACTCCAGGTATGGTACTAACAATCCTTTTTTTAGGATGTATTTACATCACCCTAAGGTGAGAATTTTAATTAAATGAAACGTTAAGACCTAAACCTTAGGTATAGATCTGTGACTGCAATATAGAAAAAACTGAACCTCCAACGGTTGATACGCACACACTGTATGCACCAACCGTTGGGGGTTTGCCTGGTTTGATATAGCGCTCAACGCGCTGGTTTGAGGGTTTATTGTGGTGAATCCTCTGCGCGGCAGGAGGTTCACCACAATAATTGTTTTAATTCATCGATCGGTTGCAATACGACCTGTTAGAGCGAACCGCTATGGCGATCGCCCCATCACGTATTTGAGAGATGCGATGCAAGAACCCGTTCTAGGATTTTGTCGGGCACCTCTTGCAAGTGGTCAAACTGCCAACGGAAGGAGCCTACACCCACCGTGAGCGATCGCAATTCCACAATTAGGTCGTACATTTCAGCTTGGGGTAAGTGCCCCTGCACCTCATCCCAGCCGCGCCAATTGGGTTTGGCATCGTAGCCGAGCACTTGGCCTCGCCGCCCGCTGACCAGCCGCAGCACGTTCGAGGTGAACTCGTTGGGCACTGAGATGGCGATCGCCACGATGGGTTCCAACAACTGCGGCTGGCAGCGGCTCATGCCCTCCTGCATAGCCTGGCGTGCTGCCATCTTAAAGGCTTGCTCAGAGCTATCGATCGAGTGATATGAGCCATCTTTCAACACCACTGCCACATCCACCACCGGAAAGCCCAGCGGCCCCTGAGCCAGCGATTCGCGCACGCCCGTTTCAACCCCGGGAATATATTGACGAGGCACGACGCCGCCCACAATAGTTTCGCTAAAGGAAAACCCACTGCCGCGGGGCAACGGCTGAATGTCAATGTACACATCCCCGAACTGCCCGTGCCCCCCTGTCTGGTGCTTATAGCGCCCATGCACCTGAGTGGCGGCTAATCGAATGGTTTCCTTATAGGGAATTTTGGGCAGATGGGTGCTCATGGGCAGGTTGTATTTGCGCCGCAGTCGATCGAGCGCGACCCGTAGATGAATGTCGCCCTGCCCCCAAAGAATCACCTCATGGGTGTCGCCATGCTGTTCCCAAAATAGCGAGGGATCTTCGTCGAGCAGC
This sequence comes from Elainellales cyanobacterium, assembly GCA_041742695.1. Taxonomy (GTDB): domain Bacteria; phylum Cyanobacteriota; class Cyanobacteriia; order Elainellales; family Elainellaceae; genus Kaiparowitsia. Next base: position 9,368 of record JBGTOF010000056.1, read on the forward strand.
TTACCCAAAGCACTGGTGAGCTTCACCTCGTCGTTGCGGTTTTCGGGGGCGATCGCCATCGCATAGACGGGCAACGCCGCCGCCGCCTTGGGCAGGTTCCATTCCAATGCGCCATCGGCCGTCAATGTGTCTCCTGTTTGCACGCCCTCCATCCGCGATAGCGCCACAATGCTGCCGGCCATCGCTCGCTGCAGCGACTGCTGTTGTGCTCCCATTAGCTGATAGAGCCCGCCTACCCGTATGCCATTGAGGCTCATGCCATCGCTCACCTCGCCCTGCCACACCCGCACCAGAGACAGCTTGCCGCCCTGGGGCGTGTAGTAGGTTTTGAGGACTTGGGCGATCGCCCGTTCTGCAGTCGCGTGATCATGCTGGCGAGGGCTACTGTTAGCCTCACCCAGACCGCGCCGCGCTGCCGTCACCTCGGGTTCAGGTGCTTCTTGCAGCAGTGCCTCCAACAAAGGCCGCACCCCAAAGTCCTGTGTCGCCACGCCGATCAAGACAGGCACAATTTGATCAGCGCCTAGTTCCAGTTTCAGGTCCCGTAAAATTTCATCTTGAGGCGGCTCAATATCGTCTAACAGTTCTTCCAACAGGTGATCATCAAAGTCCGCCAAGGTTTCCAGCATTTCAATGCGTGCTGTCTGCTCCGCTTCCCGTAGATCGGTCGGAAGGGGCACCGGATCAGCAGGGCAGCCTGGATGATAGTGATAGGCTTGCTCTGTGACGAGGTCAATAAAGCCTTGAAGCGTCTCACCCTGCCCAATGGGGTATTGGTGCATCACTAAAGGCCGACTCGACACCCCTTTAAGAGCCGACAAGATGTCAGCGACGCTATCGTGAGCCCGATCCATCTTATTGATAAAGACAAGATGGGGAATTTGCCAGTCATCAAGGAATTGAAACAGCGGTGCCAACGTGAGCATGCGAGAAACCTCTGGCTCGCAAACCACAACCACCGCATCAACACCAATCAAAGCATTATAGGTTTCTTGGGCAAATTCTACAGAACCCGGACAATCGAGGAATGTAAAACAAATGCCGCCATGCTCAGTGCTGGCGGCATTTATTTCTACAGTCATGTGGCGATCGCGCGCTTCAGGCGAAGCATCCCCCACGGTGTTGTGGTCCGTGATGCTGCCTTTTCTAGAAATGGCGCCCGTGACCAAGAGCAGGCTTTCTAAAAGCGTCGTTTTGCCGCTTAAATAAGAGCCTACAAGAGCCACATTGCGGCATGAGGAACCGACATTTTCATGCATTAAACCATCCTCCCATTGAGTTTACAAATGAGTGAAGTTCAGGACTGGTATGCTTCCTAGCCCGATGCATCGAGATAGTGGGGTAAAACTTGTCCGAACCAGAAGGGTCATCCCTGGACTGCAACAAGGACATTGATCTCACTGATCATTAAGGCAGGGTTCTTTGAATCAAGATTGTGGGGGTCGAGGCGGTACCCTGCCCTCCTTAATCCCGGCTGGTGTCTTGCAACTGCCGAGTTGATTAGGATGGCTAATGTTGTGGAACCCTTGCTGCGTGGGAATTCCACAACACTCACTCCATCTATTAGCGCTTCTGGCGCTGAGAGGCTGCCGCCACAGAGCTGGAATTGGAATAAGTTGCCGCAGGCGATAGCAGCGTGATGCTGAGATACGGGAGCACTTGGACTATGCCTGCACCCTACTTGCACCATTACCCTGCAAAATATTGGAAAACCACGGCACCCAGCCGCGACGACGAGTGGACAATGCCTGTAGCGACAATAATCAACCAACAAACGCGAAAATTGCTGATTGAAGGGGTGGCTTTTGGTCAGAATCAGACACGTTACACCTGGTTCCTTCCAAACCTCAGACCCCAATCCTGCAATGCCGAGAGGCGAATGCGTCGGGGATTGGAGGTGCAAACTAACCAGATGCAGAGGGCAGTGTGTCGAGCGATCGCATGGGTTATTTGCAATACATTCAGCCTACCGTGTGACCTCTTGAGAAATAGCCCGAGTTAGGAAAAGTTTAACTAGCGTTGCGTCGGGCAATATTTAGTCTCAAACAAATTTCAACTATCTACAACCGATAGGTTGATTAGAACAACCATAAACACTCAAACCAGCGCGTTAAGCGTTGTAGCTGGTCAGGTTCACTTCTGCTGCTCACCAAAGGTGTGAACAAAAGACAGGAGCAATGGATAGAGTTCAACCGACTTTCCTGATCTTCAGTTCGGTCAGAACAGATTTTGGGGCACTGCACGACGCACAGTGTCCTAAAACCCTTGATGTGCCTTGATGGGCCGCACGCGCCGCATACAGCACATCAAGGATTTAGAGCTTATCCCAAACTCAGGTTCCCTAACGTTGGGTTAAGGACTGTACAAGTTTTCAATAAGTGTCTTCTACACAACCTAGTTTTTGGCAAAAGGTTGGCTACATCTAGCAGCAGTTGAGCTATGACACAAACGCATGAAGCTATCGCCTTGGGTTCGGGAGTGGGGAATACGCAAAACCGCTGGCTCTGAGGCTGCTGCGGTTGATCGGTCGAATTCTGTTGATGTGACGCTCGAGGTGCAGTCTGTGCCCCGGCGCCGCCAAACCCTGCTGCCAGGGCTGGTGGCGATCGCCCTAATGGCGTCTGCGGCAATGCTGGTGGCCTATTCCCATGTGCCACTGCGGCAGGCGCTCGCCCTAATGAAACAGGCCTCTAATACCCTTAGCCTGCCAAAAGACGAGCTAGAGCCTGCCCTTGAGCAACTTGCCCCGGTGCTAGTGCCCTATCTGGCAGCTCCCAACACCTCAAAAATTCACAGCATGGCGCGGCTAGCAAAAGTGCCCGTGATTATGTATCACGATGTACTACCTGAAAAAGAGGTGTTTTTTGACATTACCCCCGACGAGCTAGAGGCCCAGTTCCAGCGCCTTCAGGCGGAGGGTCTAACGCCGATTACGATGGATCAACTAGCGCTGCACCTCTCCACAGGACTGGCTTTGCCGCCTAAGCCCGTCGTCCTCACCTTTGACGATGGCTATGCCGGACATTATCACCATGTGCTGCCGCTGCTGCGCCAGTATGGCTATCCGGGTGTGTTTAGCATTTATACCGAAAAGATTGGCACCGACCTCGGCCGGTCTAGCCTGAGTTGGGAGCAACTGCGGGAGATGGCCGCCGACCCATGGGTCGAAATCGCAGCGCACAGTGTTACCCATCCTGAAGACCTCACTATGCTGCCACCCGATCAGATTCGGGCAGAGTTGGCAGACTCGAAACGCATTCTAGAGCAGAGATTGGGTATTGAGGTGAAAGACTTTGTGTACCCCATCGGCAAGTACGATGATGCCGTCAAACAACTGGTGCAAGAGGCTGGCTATCGACTGGCCCTGGCGATGGATGTGGGTGAAGAAAAGTTTGCGGGCGAATCGGCAGATAGCCTAACGATAGAGCGCATTAGCTTTAGCGGGTTAGAGCGGGCGATCGCCTTGGCCTATGGCGGCGCACCACTCCAGGTCGATCGCCATGCTGTGAACTATAGTCAGCCCATTCGATTTGAGCACTTTGCCTTTGCCGATGCAGAGTTTGTGCTGGTGATGGGCGGCAAGCCAGCGACTTTTCATGCCGACAGTCGCTACCAAGTGCAAGATATTGTGGAGGGCACGGGGGCGATCGCCGCAGTGGATGGCGGGTTTTTCTCAATGGAGCTCTTAGACTCGCGCCAGATGATTGGCCCAGTTCTAAGCCACAACACAGGTGAATTTGTGCAGGGGTTAGAAAATGCCAACGCAAGCATCAAAGGACGCCCACTGGTCTTGCTTGGCCCTGATGCCGCTCTATTTGTGCCCTATGACGCCGAACAGCACAACACCCTAGCCGGAATCCAGGCCATCCTGCCCGGCGTGACTGATGCCTTTGTGGCTGCCGGATGGTTGGTGGAGGACGGCATTCCCCAGCCAGCAGAACGGTTTGGCAAAATGTTTGGGGTCGAAATTCCCCGTCACCGAGCCTTTTGGGGACTAGACTGGGCCGGGCAACCCATCATCGGCATCACTAACAGCCGCCACAGCGCTGTAGAAATCGGGGAACTGCTGGCCCGCATTGGCTTCCGTTATGCAGTGATGCTGGATTCTGGCGCGAGCACGTCGTTGGTATACAAGGGCGATTCCTATGTGGGCTTTATTCCTCGCCCGGTGCCCCACGCCGTGGCGCTATTTGCCCCTGAGGAAGCAGACTAACATCATGTTCAGCCCATCAACCTCTAATCAACCTCAACAAGCATTCCTTCATAGGTGCATTTCAGGCGGTTCATTCCACAGGCTTATTAAGCGGACTTGGATATGAGCCCCTCTAGCGCTAATGACGATTGATAGTAGTGTGGAACCCTCACAACAAGAGGGTTCCACATCATTTAAGGCGTCCGTTATTCCAAGCATTAGCCAGTGCTTGAGGCGCTATGGGTTGAGCGGGAGACCCGACACGCGAAACTTGGAATCAGCAGGGTAGGGATAGTAGCTGGCGATCAGGGCGAGCATCAGCCACCACAGCGTACTAATCTGCGGACGATACCAGACGGTATCCACTAAGCCGTGGGTCAGCATTCCGGCGATTGCCGCAATCGCAGCCACCAACCAGAAGCCATCCCATAGCCGCTGTCGCCGCAAGGCTTGCAGTTGCTGCCAGCCTTGGCTTAGGGTCACCGTTAGCAACCAAAGGAAGCAGATAAAGCCAATTATCCCCGTTTCCACCAAAATTTCTAGCACGACTGAGTAGGCGCTGAGAGCGGTGTAGCCCGTCCGCTGATATTGGGGATAGATACGGTTGAAGGCGGTGTTACCAGGGCCAATGCCTAAGATCGGGCGATCGCGAATCATGTCCTGCACTGCAGCCCATACATTTAAGCGAAAGTTGTTGCTGCTGTCGGCACGACCGGCAAACATGCTGAACACGCGATCGCGTAGAGGCGCCACCGTCACCACCGCGCCACACACCAGCGCCACAGATATCCCCAACACCAGCGGCATTGCCCAGCGCCGCCACATTCCCGGTAGATACTGACTGAGCCAGTACACCAGCAACAGCAAAAATACAAAGCCGCCTGCGACATAGCCCAGCCAGCCGCCTCGGCTAAAGGTGAGCACTAAACAGGCAGAATTGAGCAGCGTCAGCACCACCGCCAAAGCCTTTGGCAGCCAGCGCTTCCACACAAACACGGCTGCTGCGCTAAACATGCAGGCCGGAATCAGGTAGCCTGCCAGCAGGTTGGGGTTGCCCAAATAGCTATACACGCGGGTGGTGCCCACTAACGTGGATTGGGCATCCACCCAGGTTGCTAATGCCTGCGCCCCAAAAAACCACTGTCGCAGGCCATAGGCGCTAACCACTGTTGTGGTCAGCAAGTAGAGGGTGATTACGGTAGAGCGCAACCGGGGCGATCGCAGCACCCGTGCCATTAAGAAAAACAGCGCCACATTGAGCGCCAGCTTGATGAACCCATCGGCGGCTGCCATCTTTACCGGAGACATGCCGACCGCCACCAGCGACACAAGGGTATACAGCAATACCAGCAGATGAATGGGCGTGATGCCCGGAGTGTCGTCGTCAGAGAGGGTAAGCAGCAGCCAAAACGCGCCGCAGGCCACCATCAATATGCCGATTAGCGCCGTCGAGACGTAGGGAGCCAGCACCAGCACCAGGGCCACCAGCAACGCACCCAGGGGCTCGCCCCACTGCATGAGCCAACTGCCCTGCCGCCAGCGCTGTAATGATCCGACAAGCCGATGCAGATAGCTGGTTTTCACCCACTGCTGCACAGGCACTGTTGCAAAGGTAAGCTGTTGCCAAACTGAGTTCATTGCTGCCTACAACCACGTATCACCCGAATAGTATAGCGATCGCTCTAGCGCTACAACCAAAATGATTTTCAACTTCTTCGACGCGATGTAGGTTCGATGGCAGTGTTTTAGCCCTGGACTGCGGGACTAAAACAACGCTAAACCGTGCTGCCTGCAATGTAGCAACACGGTTTTAGGCATTTGCCGAACTGACGTTCAATCTTAGGTATGGGTTAAGCACAACAAGAAACATTCAAACCAGCGCACTAAGCGCTATGGGGCGTCTGAGTGAGTTTGCCGTCTTCTAGGTATAGGACGCGGTCGGCCACATCGATGATGCGGGGATCATGGGTGACCATCAAAACCGTGCGATCGCGCTCTTTGGCGAGTCGGCACAGCAAGTCAATGACCGCATGGCCGCTATGGGAGTCGAGCGCAGCCGTTGGCTCATCGGCCATGATCAGGGGCGGATCGCTTGCGAGGGCTCGGGCGATCGCCACCCGTTGCTTTTGCCCACCCGATAAGTCCTTTGGCAGCTGCGTAGCCTTGTCGGCTAGCCCCACTTGCTCCAGCAAATCTAACGCTTCTTTCCGAGCATGCCGGCGACTTGCACCCTTAGTTTTTAGGGCTAATTCCACATTTTCTGCGGCTGTTAGCGCTGGAAACAGATTGAAGCCCTGAAAAATAAAACCAATGTTTTCTAGCCGAAAGCGCGCCAGTTCACGCCGTGACATTTGGGTAATGTCTTCTCCGAGCAAGCGCACCGCGCCGTCGGTAGGTGTGAGAATACCCGACAGAATCGACAGCAGCGTGGTTTTTCCCGAGCCTGAGGGCCCCATTAATAGCTGCACAATACCGCTAGGTACTCGAAGCTTTACGTCACTCAAAGCCGGGTAGCTGCCTCCGCCTGAGCGAAACACCATATTCAAGTGGTCAGCGGCGATCGCCGTTCTACGAGGCTGATGCTCCACATCATAGGGAGAAGACGCCGCAGGAGCAGGGAGTGAACGAATGGGATAGGTAACAGGTGAGTGCAATGAGGAAACGACCATGCTTGACTTTAGATTAAATAAATTAGGGCTAATCGAACCGACAACACAAGATGGATAAGAACTGCTGAAAAAGAGCTTAGAGCGATCGCTGTAAAAGGCAAAGCGTCGAGTGCCAGCCATGCAAACCGTCTACTCAACCGCAATTACTTCTAAAGGTTTAGACTCGCTGCCTATTCCTTTGTGCCCAAGACGCTAGAGTCAGCAACATCCTTTGCCAAGAGGAAATATAGTCTTTACCGAGTCTACCTAAGGCCTTTATCAAGCCTCCGTAGTGATCTACACGAAATTCGAGTCAAATTACGCTTTAAATACAATCGCAGGATCAACATGGGTCACTTTTTGAATGGCAAATAATGCTGAAACAACACACATGCCGACCGTGATACCCAATACGACGACCGCTGTCCCTGGCGTAATCAAAATCGTGATCCCCTGGGTGGCAAACGTCCACCAGCCCAGCCCGCCACACAAGGCAATGCTAGGGACATAGCCTAAAATTGCCATCCATAGCGCTTGTTCAATGATGATGCGATAAATCATCCAATCGGATGCGCCCATGGCCTTGAGGGTGCCAAATTCTTTCATATGGTCGACGACCGAAGCATACAAAATTTGGCTCACAATCACCACGCCTACCACCACCCCAACGCCAGCGCCCAAACCTAGCACAAAGCCAATTCCCGTACTGCCCACCCAATAATTTTGGGTCAAGGTGGACAACTCGGCTTGAGTATGGGCCACCATCCCGTCAAATTCCGCCTCAATACGCTGGCTCAGAGCATCCAAATCTTGACCTGGCTGCGCCTTCACCATAACAAAGGTAATGCCGTCGCTGCCTCGGAGTGCGCGCGGGGGTTCCAACGCTACATCGCTGGCGTCTCGCTCAAACGTGTTGGAACAGGTGAGGCGATCGCCCTCAAGCTGGCAATCTGAGGTCGTGGTTAGCCCCGAGGTCAGATAGGCATTGGCAGTTCGCAGTGATGCAAACACATACGTGCTAGACGCAATGGACTGGGTGCCGCGAGTAAACCCCGTGATCGTAACCGGGAGTGAATTGATGGAGGCAGATTGGCCCACCTCATCTAACCCCAACGCTCCCAGGTTGGCTCGATCAGGAATCACCGTATAGGGCTCTTGCAGATTGGCGATCGCCCCTTCCGTCAGTTTCCCTATGCGAAACATGCGGCTAGCCGGGTCAAAGCCGATCATCTGCACCGGAGCAATGTCGCCCGTCGGGCTACGCCAAGTCGTAGTCCGGCTAATAAACGCTTCAGCCTGCTCCACCCCATCCATCGCGTGAATCTCAGACACGGTGGCAGCAGGAATAGGCAGCGTTAATTGGAGGTTTACCATTTCCTCTGCACTAACCCAGATATCCACCTCTGAGTCATCGATTAACGCCGATGTAGACCGACTAAACCCATTCAGAATGCCAGTTTGGATCGTGACTAGACTCACCGCAAACATGATCCCAGCCTGAGCCACCAAGAACCGAGGAATATCCTCAAATAGATTTTTGCGTGCAACAGATGCCATAGCCCCAAAAACAGACTCAGACAGCACTGAGTGTGAATATGTACGGGATCTCGATCTTATTTCTAGTTTATCGACTAGGGCGGACGAACTAGGCGTCGCTATGACAGTGCCTCGATTGGCTTGATAGGCCTTGCTAAATTCAGAAACCCTGCCAATCAAGCGTCAATTTTACACCCGAACTCTCTGGTTTTTCCAGAGCAGTGGGGCTATGGAAACAGGCTCACTGCTCTACTAAACATTGATGCGGATTGCTAAAGCCCGTTGACGATGAGTCAGGAAAATTTAGTGAGCAGTCCCAGCAGCTTTTTCGAGCGCGGAGTTAGCAGTGTGCGGCGATAGGCGTCTGCTGCTTTCCTAATGCCCTCAGCTTGGGTGGGATACGGGTGAATCGTCTTCGCAAGGGAATTTAGCCCAGCCCCGGCCACCATCGCCGTGGTCACTTCGCTGATCATCTCCCCAGCATGACGCGCCACAATCGTAGCGCCCAAAATCTTGTCAGACCCTTTAGGATGCAAGATTTTAACAAACCCTTCGGTTTCGCCATCGGCGATCGCCCGGTCTACTGAGCTAAGGGGAATTTTGATGGTGTTGACCTCAATCCCCTGTGCTTGGGCTTCATTTTCGTATAGCCCTACATGTGCAATTTCGGGATCAGTGTAGGTGACCCAGGGCATGACGAGGTTGCTGAGGCGATCGCGCCCCAGCCCAAAGGGCGAAAACAGCGTGTTTTTGATCACAATCCGAGCGGCAGCATCAGCAGCATGGGTAAACTTCCAGTCCATGCACACATCCCCAGCGGCAAAGATTTTGCGATTGCTGGTTTGCAGTTGGTCGTTGACCTGAATACCATGTCGCGTATCGTACTCTACCCCCACCGCTTCTAGGTTTAGCCGTTCCACATTGGGTGCACGCCCAGCGCCCGCCAAAATTTCATCTACGGCGATCGCCCCCTGTTTGCCATCGCTAGTATAGTGAATCACCTTGCCATCAGACCCTTGCGTCACCTCCGTAAGCTCGGCGTCCAGCACTAGCTGAATGCCCTCCGCTAAGAACCTCTGCTGCACAATCTCCGCCGCATCCGCATCTTCTTTATTCAACAGATGCGACCCCTTGTGGAATAGAATCACCTCGCAGCCCAGCCGATGAAACGCCTGAGCCAGTTCACAGCCAATCGGGCCGCCGCCAATCACTGCCAGCCGATTCGGACGCTCTGTCAAGGAAAAAACCGTCTCATTGGTTAAAAAGCCAGCCTCGGCCAAGCCGGGAATGGCAGGCCGCACGGCCCGCGCTCCCGTGGCAATCACCGCTTTCTTAAACTTCAAGACTTGGCCGTTTACTGTGAGCGTTTGCCCATCTCGAAAGCTGCCCTCGCCCAAAAACACATCCACCCCAATCTTTTGAAAGCGGTGCGCTGAGTCGTGGCTACTAATGTCAGCCCGCACCCGTCGCATCCGCGCCATCACCGCGCCAAAGTCTATGTCAATGGAGCTAGGCGGCGTGATCCCAAATGGTTCAGACTCTCGCATCTCTGCCACAACCCGTGACGAGCGGATGATGCACTTGGATGGCACACAGCCTACATTCAAGCAGTCGCCTCCCATGAGGTGCCGCTCTACCAGCGCAACCTTCAAGCCCACATCTAACCCGGCGGCTCCGGCTGCTGTGACCAGCCCAGCGGTGCCCGCCCCAATCACAACCAGGTCGTACAGATCGGCAGGCTTGGGGTTGCTCCAATCTGACGGATGAACGTGAGACACCAGAGTCTGGTTATAGCTGTCTTGCGGCAAGACCGTTACAGAAGTGGGCGACATAGTGAGGGTTCCTAAAAATTAGAAATACAGCAAAGAATTAAGAAGAATTAAGGGGATCGTTGTCGGGTCGGGGCGATCGCCGTAGATCTGATCTACTCAGAAACAGGCCAAAGACGGGCGATCGCCGAACTATTCAACATCGTTCACTTTGAAAAGAGCGCAACCAGACCTCACTCACGAGGCGCACAGCAGATTCACACCGTAAAAACCAAGAAGCAGCCTAAACGCAGACCACTTAAAACGCTTGCGAGAGGACGTGCCTGACTGATCCCCAGTCTCTACACCCCTACCCCCCAACATCGCTAGGAGAGGCCAACGCTTGATCCAGCGCCTTTCGAGCAATGCGGGTTACGTAAACAGTGACGGCGATCGTCGCCACCAATCCCAAAATCCGAATAATCCATTGAATGGTTGGGTTAGCTGGTGCATCGCCTGCGCCGAGGGTCGCCAAGTTGCCAGCCAACGACCCCAAATATACATACATGATGGTGCCAGGGATCATGCCGACAGAGCCCAACACATAATCCTTAAACGAGACGCCCGTGACGCCAAAGGCATAGTTAAGCAAGTTAAACGGAAAGATGGGTGAGAGGCGCGTTAGCAGAACGATTTTGAAGCCCTCATGCCCTACCGCTTGGTCAATCGCGTGGAATTTAACATTGTTGGCAATTTTTCTGGAAACCCAGCCGCGCGCCAGATAACGCCCTACCAAAAAGGCCAGTGCCGCACCCAAGGTAGCGCCAATAAACACATAAATAGCCCCTGCTACGACCCCAAAGACGACACCCGCGCCCAGCGTTAAAATAGAGCCCGGAAGGAAGGCGACAGCCGCCACAATGTAAATGCCAATGAAGGCGATCGCCCCCAACGGCCCCAATCCATCAATCCATTGCAGGGCATTGGTCAGCAGTTGCTGAGGGTTGAACCCAGACGACGGGTCTCCGGTTTGCGCTAATGCGGGAGCTGCAGTGAGGGCAAATGCGGCGATCGCCCACGAGAGAGTTGCATACATGGTGCGACGGCGAATAAACGGCATGGTAGCTCCCTTAAGGATAATGTGGGATTGCGAGGGAATCATCTCTGGAACTGAGTCGGCAAACTAGCGTTGTACTAATACCGAATGGCGCAAGTTTAGCTACGGAGCAATAGGGGCTGAAGGCGATTTCTGTCAAAGAAAATTCTCTATCAATTAGTGATTGCACCGTAGAAGCGAACAATCGTTCGCCCAATAGAAGAAAACTCTTTGCGAAAGATGACCTAAACCCCCTGCCTGAGTTGCCGCCTCGTAGCGAAACGTCTGCGAGAACAGACTAACGCTTAACCGAACCGAACTAATCTGAAAACCATGCCTTCTATTGTTGATGCAATGAGCGCCGCTAGCGTGATAAGTTCCTGAAGTACATCTGAAAATTCCCTGAGGAAGCGTTAGTCGAGGAACGGACAGGATTGCCCCATCTCTTTGAACAACCTCAGGCTGAGTTAAAGAGATCTGAGGGCACCGCACATGGGAGGGCCCTTACCTCTTTAAGGTGCTGTGTGTATTGTTGAGGATTCAGTTCATCCCAAACTCGCGGTTGAGTACTTATCCTGACGTCAGTTCGTTTGATGTCTAGAACCGTGCTGCCCGCGTCGCGGGTAGCATAGTCTCCCGTTATCTCCGCCCTGCTCTGCGAGGCTAAAATAACACAAGCGAACTTACGCATTCCGGGGATGAGCTTATCTAAGCCTCAGTTCAGGTTGGAAGGGTTTGGGCTTATCCCAAATTCAGGCTATCTATAATCTTTCGCTATCGAGCGATCGCCTCAACTGACGCCCCTAAGGACTGGGAACACTGAGGGCTTAGGGCTTGCGGCCAAAAAAGCTAAACCGCTTACCAGTTGGCTTTTGGGCAGCTGCCGGTGTATCGAGCACAATATTTAGCCGAGCGGCATATTGTAGTGCTAGCGGATCCTGTGGATTGAGCTTGAGCGCTTGCTTAAAGTGAACCTTGGCCATCGTCGGCAAATCTTGCATCAGGTAGGCTTTGGCTAACAACGAATGGAACTCGCTGCGCTTGGGGTCAAGTTTGATGGCGTCCTTTAATTCCCGCACAATCATGGCCCAATTGCTGTTGCGCCGCGTATATTCCAACGCGCGATCATAATGGCGCTGAGCATAGTCAGGGACCGCTTTCCCCGGATCAGCCGGAATGGTATTAATCTCAACCGGCGCAGAAGGAGCCGCTGACACAATGCCTGTCCGCTTCTCGCGAATGATGGGTTCTCCCATCTTTTGCTTGAGATAGACCAGGTTGAGTTCTTCTAATTGGGGGGCGATCGCCTCAAACAATTCCAGCGAATAAAACTGTGTCTCTGCTAAACGAGAAATAGCCTGCTCATAGAATGTCTCAACTTGGGGTGGCGGCTGCCGCAATAACTGCTGGGCAAATTCCCCTTGTAGCGCAGGCATCCCATCCCGATTCATGCGCCGTACTCGGAACCGCAACATCGCCAAGTATTCAGCCCGACCTTTATCTTGCTTGAGCTTTTGATAGGCAGGGCTAACTAACCGTGCAAACAACTGAGACGTCGTTTGCCGCACCTCTGGCAAGGCTTGAACATACGCATCGGGATGAAGCCGTTTTGCCACATCGCGATAGCGCTTTAGCACACGCCGATCGTCTGCGGTCACAGAGAGCCCCAAAATTGCATAGGGGTCAGCGTATTGCTTTAACCATTCGTTTGAAAAGAGGATCTGCGACATTGCGCCCAAACCAGGTAAACCGCTAGCACCGAATAATCGAATCGAAGCTCAAACTGTTAGGTGTTAATTGCTAACTATATTCATATCTCTAGACTTTCTCTCGTCTCTCTCTCGTGATGCGTCATTGCTCAAGGGCCACATGGTTTTGCGTGTCTCTGAGGGACTGCTCTAGGGCGTAAAAGCCGAAGTTTGTAAGCCTTTAAAGTTTGCAGCGATCGCCAAGATCCCTCAGCTGCTAGCTGCTGTCAAGCATTGGTTACGCCTTTCCAGGAGGGTGCAGTCTCTTAGGGGCATTGCCATAAGCCCAAAACGCCGTTCATTCTGGCTCTTCATAGGCCAAGACTATAGACGACTAATATGCACCAAATTAGCTGCTAATTTACTTTACACAGATGAACTATACAGAATTTATCACAGATGAGGGGTCTCACCCCCTCTGCATTCTGATAGGCGATGCCGAAGTTCCTAGAGATCACGTTTCCAATGCCCGTATTTTTAATCTACGAACGGCTCCACGTTTTAGATGCCTATCTGGCGGTTTATTAAGGCTTTGTTGCTAAGTAGCGGAACTTGAATAGGGGCGTATAGGGACACCTGTAGTGGAATGGGGGCGTTTAGAGGGGCGCTTGGAGCAGAACAGGCAGTTTCTGCTTACGCTGATCTTTAGGGCAAGAATCATTTAGAGGCTTGTAGGGCAGGAACCTGACGCCTTCATAAGGTGCCTCTCAATAGATATTCAACAGGGGGTTTTAGTTTCCGGGCAGGCAGCAGGGCTATAACAAAATTTAACTCTGGGCAGTTAACTTAGCCTAGCATTACCAGTGCAGGGAAAGGGGGCTAGAGGTTAAGGGGGTACAGTTTTTAGATTGGCTGTAACCGATAATTCGAGGTGCTGTGAGGGCGGCACCCGATTTTCGTTGACGGTATTTTGAGAGACTCTGCTCAAGCGTTTCTGCAACGAGATATACCCTGACGGTTACTAAATCTAGAGTTCCTGTTTTTTTAAGTTTCTGTAAGAAACTCCATAATTATGGTGGCCTAGCTCTGCGGTTAGTAGACCCGACTCTGGGCCTAGGTTCTGCCCACAAATCGAATCGCATATATTGCACTGTGACCCTGTTATGAAGTCATGCCACATGAGCGATCGCCCTACATATACGCCTTATACATAAAGCCAAACTGTCTGAATATTCTGCACGCTGTTGGAGTTCTGTCCATTCTCAGGCTTCAGGGTGGTTGGTTTGGATGATATAAATTTACATAATCTCTGTCAGTTGGTAGAGACGTTTAGAGTTCTGAGTTGTCGTTCAGCACCGAATCAGGCCTGAAGTTGCAGCAGCACCTATGATGAATCGCTTTTCTATTTCCCAACAACTTAGGCACCCTCTTCTGCGTGAGTTGCTAATCAGTCTGTTGATTTGGTTAGGACTCGTCGTGGTGGTGCTGGTATTACTCCCTAGTACAGAGGTGCTGCAACCGGGCGATCGCCTTCCGCTTTGGTGGTCGATCACGGTTCCTCTGGGCTTAATTGGAGCTATGCTGTTGGCCCTTGCGCCCCACTGGGTCTCGCGGTCTAAACGGCTTAGCAATGTTCATAATCGGCGATCGCGCCTTTTGTTTAGCCGCCTAGCCGGGTGGTTAGGGCTAATGGGCATTAGCTTTCCACTGTTTGTGCTTGTGTTTGAAGCTGTCAAAAGCACCGTCAGCCATTACATGCAGCGATAGGCATAGTTTAGACTGTGCAGTCCTGTAGCATTTCAGGCGTTTGGGGGTTGCTAAGCGCAGTCTGGTGACCTAATTCGGCGTGAACCTAAACTCTGTAGGTCTATGCTTTGACCAGCGAAATTGCCATGCCCTCTCGGGCCAGCTGCACATTCGCAAAGCGTGCCTGCACCTCTGTTTCGACTCGATCGAGGAAGTCGTCATCGTGCATGGGGTCGTGATGGAACATGACTACCTGCTTTACGTTTGCCACATTGGCTACTTCAATTCCCGACTCCCAGGTTGCGATGGGGCGAGCGATCGCCGCCTTGCCATAGTGATCATGCTCAGCATAGTAAGCGTCATAAATCAGCAGATCGGCACCCTGCGATAGGTAGAGCAGACTTTGATCCAACCCGTCGGCTGTATGTTCAGTATCAGTGGCATACACCATTGAGTAGCCCTCCCATGTGACCCGAAACCCCAGCGCAGCGTTTGGACGATTAAGGGAAATGGTTTCTACCACCACATCACCCAGCGTAATCACAGACCCTGCGTGAATGTTATTGAAGGTCAGGGTTGACTGCATTTCTTGCAGCGGCACAGGAAAATTAGGCCGTAGCATTTGTTCCCCAAGCCGTTGTTTAATGGATGCCCCGTTTTGACCCATCGCGCCATAGACGTGAAAGCAGTTGCCTGGGATGAATGCTGGGACAAAAAACGGAAAGCCTTGGATGCGATCCCAATAAGTATGTGTAAAAAATAAATGCGCAGTCACGGGCATTTCTTTTTGCATGTGTTTACCTAACACCCGCAGCCCAGTGCCGCCGTCAAACACAAGCCGCTGCCCTCCCACCAACACCTCAATGCAGGCTGTGTTGCCGCCGTAGCGAACTGTCTCAATCCCCGGCGTTGGTATATTGCCGCGTACACCCCAAAATCGGATGAGGAATTCATCGGAGGCGGCGTTGGCTGCTTGCAGATTACCGTTCATGGGCTGTAACGCAACTGAATTAGAAAAAACACCTGACATCGACATTCAACCGCAATGGGTATAGGTTAAGTAGACGAAATTACAACCGTGTCGATCCCGTCGACCGTCTGTAAAACACTGTGATGATATGCCGAAGTTCTACCAGTGCTTTGCCCTAGGAAAGGCGATCGCTCATGCCGCTCATGAATGTAAATCATGCAAAGCAGCGTCACTCATGGGATAAGTACCCAGCACTGATGTGGCATCAGCTCACCACTATAAACACGCCGCAACAATAGACGAACCCTATGCAATACGGGGACTAGGGTTAAGAGGGATAACCTAGAGTGCCCATAGTTGGCGATCGCTTATACGCGCTCGTCCCAACATCTTTCAGCGGTAGTCCTGATCATGTACGAAGCCGAGCCGGATTTGGGTCGGGGGGTAGACGATCCTCTCATCCCTACTCCCTCCTACCCCAGAAGTTATGTATATTCCTCATTCATGTATTGACTTTTAACGTTAATTGAGTCTAAAACATCGCTCATTCGTGTCTATAGGCATAGCACTAGCCGCTGCATCTGATGCGGTGTAGTTCAACAGAACCTATGCAGAGCAAGCCATCTGCTAAATCCTCTGGGTTCATCGTATGGGTTTATCGCAATGTCTATTGCAGGAGCGTTAGCTAAAAAAATATTGCCTCCATCACCCACGCAAATGAAATCTGAACGACCCTATGTACTGAACCCTGCAAAGAACTCCATTCAGAAATATTAAAGGAAACCCTCCGAATATGGTAGGCATTAAACGTCACGTCGCTTTTCTCATTGCTCCAAGATGTAACACGTTCGCAATACTTAGCCCTAACCCTTAGAATTCTTAAAACTTGGTGAAATTGCTTGGGGTCGTTTTGCTTGGCTAAACGTGGTTTAGGAGTGATCCCCAGCGATACTGTACCGGTAGCTGCTAATCTGGCGATCGCCCCTAACCCACGAGCATCAATATGCTCCCAATTAAAGTTAGATGCCTCAAATCTTTGAATCTTCGGTACTTTCAGCGTGCTGGGCACACCTCACCCTTACCCAACAGTCTGCCTTGGCCCCGCCCTTAACCTCGTTCAGGATGGTTGGCTCCTAGGATAAGACGACAAGGCAATGTGAAGTAAAGAACATTTGCTTCAAAATGTCCTCCTGTAGGATGAACGTTAACTAATCCACAGGAAAGCACGACACCCTCTTTATAGGGTGACGGTAGACTATCCGCTTCATGGATCTCATGCTCCCTCAATCAAGGAATCATGCTATGCAAACTGCACCACAAGATATACCGCTCGGGTGTCCTCCTGTTCGGGTGGAGGACGACCGCACGGGGCTGAATGTTGAAACTCTGAAGCGGGCGTTTCTCGATAACCTCTTCTACATTCAGGGCAAGTTTCCTGACATTGCCACGCAAAACGACTACTACATGGCGTTGGCCTATACCGTGCGCGATCGCCTGGTTAAGCGCTGGTTAGAAACGGCTCGCACCTATGGCCAGCAAGGCGCAAGAACCGTGGCCTACCTATCTGCTGAATTTTTGATGGGGCCACACTTGGGCAATAACCTCGTCAACCTAGGCATTTATAACGACGTAAAGCAAGCCATTCAAGAGTTGGGGCTAGATCTCGACGTGCTCATGGAGCAGGAAGAAGAACCGGGCTTGGGCAATGGAGGTTTAGGGCGTCTGGCCGCATGCTATCTCGATTCAATGGCTGCGTTAGAAATCCCCTCGATTGGCTATGGCATTCGCTACGAATATGGCATTTTCGATCAAGATATTCGCGATGGCTGGCAGGTCGAGTTAACCGATAAATGGCTCAAATACGGCAACCCCTGGGAAATTGTCCGACCAGAATGGTCCGTAGAAATTAAGTTAGGCGGTCACACCGAATCCTATGTGGATGATGACGGGCGCTACCGCGTGCGCTGGGTGCCCTACCAGGTCATTATGGGCATTCCCCATGACACGCCGCTGCTGGGCTACAAAGTCAACACTGCTAACACCTTGCGTCTGTGGCGGGCCGAAGCAGTTGAATCGTTCGATTTTGATGCCTTCAACGCCGGCGACTATGTGGGCGCTGTGCAAGAAAAGATGGTGTCAGAGAACCTGTCAAAGGTGCTGTATCCCAACGACAACATTTCTCAGGGCAAACAGTTGCGGCTGGCGCAGCAAATTTTCTTCGTCTCCTGCTCGTTGCAAGACATGATGCGAATCATGGAGCGGCAAAAGCTGCCCGTTGAGCGCTTCCACGAAAAGTTTGTGATTCAGCTTAACGACACTCACCCTGCCGTGGCCGTAGCCGAGCTCATGCGGCTGCTGATCGACGAGTATGGGTTTGACTGGAACAAAGCCTGGAGCATTACCACCCAGACCTTTGCCTACACCAATCACACCTTGCTGCCAGAAGCCCTTGAGCGCTGGCCGATTGGCTTGTTTGGTAGCTTGCTGCCGCGCCACCTCGAAATCATCTTTGAGATTAACCAGCGGTTTTTAGATGATGTCCGCATCTGCTTTCCTGATGACCCTGATCGCCTCAGCCGCATGTCGATTATCGATGAGAGCGGCGAGCGCTATGTGCGGATGGCGCACTTGGCCTGTGTGGGCAGTAGCGCCATTAACGGGGTGGCAGCGTTGCATACCGAGCTGCTGCAGAAGGGGATTTTGCGCGATTTCTACGAGCTGTATCCTCACAAGTTTAAGAACATGACCAACGGGGTGACGCCACGCCGCTTTATGGCGCTGAGCAACCCTCGCCTGACGCAGCTCATTACCAGCAAGATTGGCGATACCTGGATTAAGAACTTATCAGAGCTGAGTGGGCTAGAAGCCTATGTGGATGATCCCGAGTTTCGCTCAGAGTTCCGCCGGATTAAGCTGGCGATTAAGCAAGATCTGGCCGATTACATTAAGCTCCATTACGGACTGGAGATCAACCCGCATTCTCTGTTTGATATTCAGTCGAAGCGGATTCATGAATACAAACGGCAGCATCTAAATGCGCTGTATATTGTGACGCTCTATAACCGGTTGAAGGCAGATCCCTCGCTAGATATCACGCCCCGCACGTTTTTATTTGGCGGCAAAGCGGCTCCGGGATACCACCGCGCTAAGCTAATCATCAAAATGATCAATTCTATTGCTGAGGTGGTGAACCGTGACCCAGATATGCGCGATCGCCTTAAAGTGCTGTTCATGAAGAACTACAGCGTGAAATTTGCGCAGCGGGTATATCCTGCTGCTGACTTGTCAGAGCAAATTTCTACGGCTGGGAAAGAAGCCTCGGGGACTGGCAATATGAAGTTTGCCATGAATGGGGCACTGACGATGGGCACGCTAGACGGTGCCAATATTGAGATTCGCGAAGAGGTAGGTGCTGACAACTTCTTCTTGTTTGGCCTGACGGCAGATGAGGTGCAAGCGATGAAGGCATCTGGCTATAATCCTCACAGCTATTACGATACGGATATGGAACTGCGGCGGGCGATTAACCGAATTTCGTCTGGGTTCTTCTCCCACGGCAATCCCGATCTGTTTAAGCCGATTATGGATGATTTGCTGTATGACGATCAGTACATGCTGATGGCGGACTATCGCTCCTATGTGGAGGCTCAAGATCGGGCGGGTGAGACCTACCGCGATGTGGAACAGTGGACGCGCATGACGATTTTGAACACGGCGCGGATGGGTAAGTTTTCGAGCGATCGCTCTATTCGCGATTACTGCGACGGCATTTGGCACATTGATCCTGTTAATGTGCAGCTTGAGGATTATCTTCCCGAAAACTTAGGGTTAACCCCCTAGGTCAAGCCACCCTGCGGCTCTGAGGCAGACTGACTGATACAACAAAGGCGCGCTCCGTGAGTGCGTCTTTCTTTGTAAGGGCGATCGCCCATCTAGCATGGCCGAGATAGGAGCACCGGCTTCCCCGACCTCTGCCGGAATGAGCCAAACTCGACACCCCAGCCTTTTTTGTCCCTTTAACCCCTAAATATCCCATGAGCCTTACCCTCTACTTCATCCGCCACGGTGAAACCACCTATAGCCAAACAGGCGGCTATTCTGGTGAGTTTGACGCCGATCTAACGCCGGAAGGATATGAAATGGCGGATGCCTTCGCTGCTGCATACCAGTCGATTTCCTGGAGCGCCATCTATGTCAGCCCGATGACGCGCACCATTGCCACAGCCAAGCCCCTCTGTGACGCAGTCGGCCTCGAGATGCAATTGCGGGACGGGCTGAAGGAAATTCGCTATGGGCAGTGGGAAGGGCTGAGCGCCGACGAGGTGAAGCAAACCTTTGCCGAAGATTACCTCTCCTGGATGACTGAGCCCGCCTGGAACCCACCGACCGGGGGCGAAACTGCCGTAGAAATTGCCAATCGGGCGATGGCGGTGATCGCAGAAATCGAAGATACCCACACCACTGGCAACGTGCTGGTGGTATCCCACAAGGCAACGATCCGCATTATTCTATGCAGCCTGTTGGGCATTGACTTGGGGCGCTATCGCGATCGCATCGACATGCCTGCGGCCTCTGTCAGCTCGGTGCAGTTTGGCAAATATGGACCCATGCTGCAAAAACTGGGCGATCGCACGTATATGGGCGAAGCGTTGCAGGGTCGAGAAGGAACCTAGGGATGAGGTAGCTGCTGAGGACTGGGCCAAGGGGGACACAGCCTTCAGCAAACGGTTTAGACTAAGGCTGAGAGGTCTGGTGCCGTCCGCACCTCCTGATCTTGTGCCCCTTTGAACCCCAATTCTGGCTCTAACTTTCTACCGTCTATGTCTGATCTGCTCCTGTTTTGGCACCGCCGCGATTTACGAATTTCTGACAATGTAGGGCTGGCGGCAGCACGGGAGCGATCGCCCCAAGTGATTGGTGTGTTTTGCTTAGATCCCAACATTTTGAAGCAGGACGATGTGGCGGCGGCGCGAGTCGGCTATATGCTGGGCTGCCTAGAAGCGTTAGAGCAAGACTATGCCAAGGCTGGCAGCCAGCTATTGATTTTGCAGGATGATCCCGCTAGGGCGCTGCCCGAGTTGGCGGCAGCAATCGGGGCGGCAGCCGTCTATTGGAATAAGGATGTCGAACCCTATGGGCGATCGCGCGATCGCACTGTTGCCGACGCGCTGAAGCAGGCCGGGGTGGAATACAGCGCCCATTGGGATCAGCTGTTGCACCATCCCCAAGAGATTTCAACTAATTTTGGCGATCCCTACAAGGTTTATAGTCCCTTTTGGAAGAACTGGAGCGATAAACCGAAGGCTGACGTCGTAGCCACGTTTAAGGATGCTCAAGCCTTGTCGGATCAAGGCAAAGCCGCCGCGAAAAAAGTAGGGGCGATCGCCCTTCCTAGCTTGGGCGACTTAGGGTTTGAGTGGCACAACGGATTTTTGCTAGAACCGGGCACAGAGGCCGCACGCGATCAATTGGATGCGTTTTGCGATCGCGCCTTAGCCGACTATGACGAACAGCGCAACCTGCCGTTTATAGACGGCACCTCTCGCCTCAGCGCTGCGCACAAATTTGGGGCGATCGGCATTCGCGAGGTGTGGGCCGCGACCGCCGCCGCAGACAGTCAAACTCGCAGTGACGAAGCCCGCAACGGCATCCGCGTATGGCGGCAAGAGCTAGCCTGGCGTGAGTTCTACCAGCATGTGATGTTTCACTTTCCTGAGTTGGCAGATGGCCCCTATCGGGACATGTTCAAAGATTTTCCTTGGGAAAACAACGAGCAGCATTTTCAAGCGTGGTGCGA
>JBGTOF010000072.1:0-5643 GCA_041742695.1 Elainellales cyanobacterium
CCTGGGGAGTATCCAGATGATGGCTCGCCCATCTACACCAAGGTGATTCCTATCAGAATGGAGGAGGAAATTGGAGTTTTTCGCCCTTCAAACGGGTTGCCAAATTTGGAAATTCCGTTGAAGCCGTTTATGGGTGTGATGGGTGTGGTGCCTGCTGACCCTGAAGAAGCCGTAAACTCCGTGCCCCCCGGGCTGTATGGCGGCAACATCGACATTAAGTATTTGGGCCGAGGCAGCAGCCTTTATTTGCCCGTGCAGGTGCCCGGAGCGCTGTTTTACTCAGGCGATCCGCATTGTGCGCAGGGTAACGGCGAGGTAGCGTTAACAGCCATTGAATGTTCTCTAACGCCAACGTTTGAGTTGGTGTTGCATAAGGGGATGGAGTTGCCAGCTCCTATGGGTGAGACTGAGGATTCGTGGATTGCAGTGGGGCTAGATGTTGACCTCAATGAAGCCATGAAGAAGTCGGTGCGCGAGTATCTGCGCATTATGAACGAAAAATATGGGCTTACTAAGCCTGATGCGTTGCTGTATGGCAGTGCCGACATTGACTTCGAAGTTTCTCAGGTCGTAGATATTGTCAAAGGGATTCACGGGGTGATACCCAAGGACAAATTTAGGGCACTTGAGGAGTAGGTTCTGCGTCTGGGTCTAGGAGGGATCAGCGATATACGCTGCCATTCAACCGTTGGGTTGGGAAGGCTCTGGTCGCTGCAGACCTTTGTTCCCTTGATGGGCTGGTCTGCAATTGCCGATCGGGCGATCGCCCTCCATCTAGACTTAGTCCGCTGATTAAGGGGTAGCATAATCATGTGAAATGGCCTCTCAGAGAGCATTTCACATGATTAGCTGCTCCCTCTGATTGAAATACTGAAATTAAACTGTTACCAGACCTGCACGGCTTAAGATTTATGATTGCTCACCCTGTCGGTTGCTACTGCCCCCAGCACTCCCCGACGATGCCGGTTGACAGTGCGAAGAAAGCGCGGCTGCTGTGGATTGCGCTAGGGCTAATTGGTGGCTTTTCAGTTGTGGAATTGCTGGTGAGCCTGTCTAGCGGCAGTTTGGCGCTGTTGGCTGAGGCTGGGCATATGATTTCAGACTGTGGAGCGTTGGCGATCGCCCTGCTCGCGACTTGGGTTGCGCGGTTTCCGGCATCGGCACGTGCGCCATTTGGCTATCGCCGGGTTGAGATTTTAGCAGCCTTGGTCAATGGGCTAGGCTTAGTAGCGATCGCTTTATGGGTCGGGTTCGAAGCCATCACTCGGCTCCAGGCTCCCGCGTCTGACATTGTGGCACTCCCTATGCTGCTGACGGCCATTGCGGGGTTGGGCGTGAATTTGGTCAATATTGCGCTGCTGCATAACCACAGCCACCACGATCTGAACTTGAAAGGCGCTTTTTTGCATATGGTGGCCGATGCGGCGGGATCAGTCGGGGTGATTATCGCGGCGATCGCCGTATGGGCGTGGGGCTGGGCGTGGGCTGACAGCGCGATTAGCCTAGTGGTTGCTGTGTTCATCTTAATCGGGGCGATTCCCCTAGTGCGTCAGAGCCTCAACGTCTTGCTAGAAACGACCCCAAGCCATCTAGATGCAGCCCAGGTGCAAGCGGCGTTGGAAGCAGTGTCGGGCGTGCTGCGGGTAGAGCAGATGCGAGTCTGGGCGATCGCACCGGGTCAAGAAGCCATTGCTGCTCGCTTTTGGATCGATAGAGCCGATGGGGCAGCGCGCGATCGCCTCCTGAAGGAATTGCACGCCCTGCTTCAATCAGAGTTTGGTATAGCCGATATCTTTCTAGAACTCCGCGCACCCGTGTTGCCTAACTTGGTTAGCCTATCTCAGCCTGCGTCGCTCGATCAGTTGGCGACTATGCCCGTTCCTCTGTCCTCAAGCCGTTGAGACGATGGGCAGCAAGTCAGGGCTATTCATCCATCGCTCGACTTGGTCTAGGTCTGGTCTACTGCCTTTCTTAACCAGACGGGAGTTCGATTGCGGTGTTTCAGGTCGCGCTGGGGCATGAAACGCCGCTAAACCGCATTGCCCGCGTCACCGGCCACACAGTTTTAGGAATTTGCCAAACTCACCTTAACCCAGGTGCAGTACCGTAAAGCCAACGAGTTTTATCGAGTGCTATGCGTGGGTGGGTTGCTTCTCGGGTTTGGTTGCTAAGTTTTTTAACGGCGGTGACGGTGCTGATGCTGTCCTGTTTGCCCCAAAACTCCTCCAGCCCGCCGCCACAGTTGCTAACCGACCCGTTTTTGCAATTGCCCACACCAGAGAGCGTCACAGTCGTCTGGTTTACTGAATTTCAGGGGCCTGAGCATTGGGTTGAGTTTGGCGATACCTTTGAGCAGCGGGCGATCGCCACCACCACCCAACCCAATCGGCTGCGGGAAGATCAGCAATCGCGTGTAGGCAACCAAGTCGAAGACGGGCAAGTCTACACGGCACCCACCTTCCGCCCCATTTGGCGACATGAGTCTACCGTCAGCGGGCTGACGCCGGGTCAGCGGGTGCCCTACCGAGTTACCAGCAGACGCGATGACGGGCAGACCGTCAGTAGCGCTGAATTTACGCTTGCAGCAGCACCCCCCTCCGGCGCCCCTCTCAAAATTCTTCTGACCTCTGACCACCAGCAAATGCCTATGACGGCTGCCAACCTGCAAAAAGTGCAGGAAACCATAGGCCAAGTCGATGCCGTGTGGCTCGCAGGGGATCTGATCAACATTCCCGATCGCGCCTCTGAATGGTTTGACCGAAACCAAGGCAATGCCTTCTTTCCCTGCCTGCAGGGCCATGCAGCCTATACCCTTGAGCGAGATGGCATCCCCCCACGCACCTATCAGGGCGGGGCACTGATTCAGTCGGCACCGCTGTTTACTGCAATCGGCAACCACGAAGTCATGGGCCGCATGGGTTTGTCTGATGGGCTGAATGGTGAATTTGACGATGCGATTCCTAAAGAGGCGGCTCTGCGAATATATGGAGATGTAGCCGCGCGATCGCTCAAAGACTATTCCTACAATACCGACACCTACGAAGCCCTCTTCACCCTTCCCCAAAGTCCCGATGGGGGCGAAACCTACTACGCCACCACCTTTGGGGATATCCGCCTCGTCGTGCTTTATGCCGGAAACATGTGGCGCGTCCCCAACACTGACCCCGAACGCAAGGGCAAATATCAAGAGGCACAGGATGCGCTCACCCAGCGAGAGCAGTGGGGGTTTGGGCAAGTGATTTTTGAATCTATTGCTCAGGGCAGCCTGCAATACAATTGGCTTAAGCAAGAGCTGGCGAGTCCCGAGTTCCGTCAGGCCCGCTACCGTGTCGTCATGCTGCATCATCCCCCTCATTCCTTGGGAGATAATGTGGTGCCTCCTTACACCGACCCCGTCCGGGTTGTCGAGTGGGATGACACCGGGGCGATCGCCGCCGTCCGCTACGACTATCCCAAAACCGACGACTATCTCATCCGCGATGTGATGCCACTGCTCGAAACCGCCAATGTGCAACTCGTCTTTTACGGCCACTCCCATCTTTGGAATCGCTTCCGTACCCCAGGCGGCATAGAACTATTGGAATCCTCAAATGTGGGCAATACCTATGGGGCCGCTTGGGATGACAATCCTCGCGATGTGCCAGAGAACAGCTCGAACTATACCGCTCTGGGCGATCCCTATGGGCTAGAGCCGATTCTGCCGACGCTGGCCCCCCTCGAAACTGACCAAGGGGACTTGATGCCTTTTGTAGCAGACAATAACATCACGGTATTCAGCATCTTAGACACGGCCACGGGCACCGTTAGCAGCTACCGCTTTGATACTCGCACTCCCGATGCCGCTGTCATAAAATTTGACGAATTTGCCCTGAGTTTTGGCTAGCTTGACTAGCGCAGTCCTTTAGGATTTGAGTCTATCCAGAGCTTAGGTAGTTTTGATCATGCGATAGGTGCAACGCCGGGCACCTGCCACAATGTGCTCGGTGCGGTCTACCTGCACCTCCGATCCTAAAATCTGCTGAAAGACCTCCTGCTCGCGATCGCACAACCCGGTGCAAGCTGTCGCTGCCGCGCAGATTGGGCAATGATGTTCAATCAACAGAAACGAGCCATCTGCTTGGGGCTGCACCTCGGCCATATAGCCCTCGGCAGTGCGCAGTTCTGCCAGCGCTGCCAACTTGGCAGGCAGCGTTGATTGCGGCGAAATGTGAGGATGATACTCCGCCAGTTGGTTCCGCGTGCGGATGTCGAGCAGGCGCTCCATGCCCGCATCGCCAAAGGCTTCGGCCACCGAGTGCAACAGCCCCAGCGTAAGCTCCGCATAGCCCTCGGGGAAAAAGCGATCGGCGGCAGGGGTCAACCGCCACAGCTTAGCCGGACGCCCCATCGCCCGCGCCTCTTCCTCAAAGCTAACGAGGTGCTCGTCTTGCAGCGCATAAAGGTGCTGCCGCACCGCCATTGCCGATACGCCCATCGCGGCTGCCAACGCCTGTGCATCCATTGCCCCCTCTCGTTTAAGGCAGTGGACAATCGCTTGGCGGGTGCGCATGGCCTTGGATTGCGAAGTGGATGCTTGACTAGACTGCTTTGACGGATTCGATGGATTTCGAGATGATGCCATGCCAACAAAGTAAAGAAAACTCTTTACAAAGTCAAGATGGAGTGGCTATGATGCTTTCTAAAGTTTTTTCTTTAGAAAATTGAGGACTGGGGATGGCAGACATGTTAAAGAAGGTGGCGATCGTGACGGCGGCAAGTCGGGGAATTGGGGCGGGCTGTGCGCGGGAGCTAGCGGCGCAGGGCTATGCCGTATCGCTGATGGCGCGATCGCCCAGCATTCACGACCTCGCGCGAGCGCTGGGCGGCATTGCGACTCAAGGCTCGATGACCAACCCGCAAGACTTGCAGATACTCGTAGACCATACCCTCAACGCTTGGGGACGCATTGATGCCGTGGTTCATAGCTTCGGCGATCCGCCGCGTCCTGACTTACTGTCTATTTCTGATGCCCTGTGGCTAGACCAGTTTGATCTGCTGTTTTTGAGCGTAGTGCGGCTGATGCGATTGGTCACACCCATCATGCAGCAGCAGGGTAGCGGCGTGGTGGTCAATATTTCTGCGTCCGACTCGCGAGAGCCATCCTTGGGCACTCCCTTTAGTGGCACCCTGCGGGCAGCCATGGAGGGTTTTTCAAAGCTATATGCCAAGCGCTATCGGGGCGATCGCATCCGAATGATCTGCGTGGCTCCCTTTTTTGTAGCCGACAGCCTCGCAGAACTCGACGGCTGGGAGGTTCCCTCAGATCTGACGTGGGGACGCCCCGCCACCTATGCCGAATTCGCGAAGACTGTCGCGTTTCTGATCTCCAATGACGCGCAATTCATCTCCGGCACAACAATTAAGGTTGACGAAGCCTATTCAGCAGCGCTGTGACCTTAGCGTGAGACGGTTTTAAGCTGAGGCCGCTATTTCATTACAGATAAACTAAATGGCAACAGATTTAATACAGTGTAAACAAAGTTTTCTGACGGTTTTCCTGTAGAGGGAGTGGCTGATAGGGTATTGGGTGAAGCATGGACACTCAGCATGGGGAAACAGTCTCTTAAGTTAAGCCAAACGGATCGGGCGTATCTCAAAGCTCTT
>JBGTOF010000093.1:0-25568 GCA_041742695.1 Elainellales cyanobacterium
GCAACGCAAAGGAATTTGGCAAGCCTTGCCCGACCATCTGCGGAAAGGCCTCCGGGAAGGGATGAATCGAGACCCCAACTCTAGCGTCGCTATCGCTGACTCGCAATCAGTGAAAACGAGGGAAAAAAGGGGGAGGTCTACGGCTTCGTACGCCTTTGGCGATGATTTATGGTGCGCTCATCCGACTCATGTGGAAGCGGGCGGTGGCTTAAGATTTAGTTTAGAAATCAGCTCTTACGTTCCCTCAATCGGATGACTGCTTTGATTCGAGGCACAAAGACCCGAACAGGGTTAATAGTCAAGGCTGCTCAACTCAAAGGACATTACCCCACCCAAGTCAAAGTCTCTGACCAGGATATAGCAGCACTTAAGCTAACTCGTCGCAAGATTTGTCCATTGTGGAATTATATGCTTCACCCTCGAACTTAAATTCTCGAAAAAGCATGAACTTGTTTATTTACAGCACTTAGAGACGAATTGCAAACAGGGTGGACTCGGGTTGCTCTGGTGCTGGCATGCTTGCTCGGCTTTCCACAAGCTTGAGATTTATCAAGGAGAACGATGGACTAATGATTAGAACTAACGATCAGAATCTAGCTCAATCCTCAACCCATCCCCTCATCTCCCATCCCATCACCCCGCTCTGATAGAATCAAACCGTAGTCTGAATCACCTCTAAATACTGGTGTGACCTGGGTACCGCTAAAAACGACAAGTGTTCGTTGGGAAGCTGAGATGATGCAGCAAATTCTCGCTGCTCATGATATTCCCTCTCGCATCGTCAACCAAGGGGTTGCGCCCCACTTTGGCTGCGGGATACCGGCGTTGCTAGAGGTGCGCCAGCGCGATCGCTGGACGGCGCTGCTGCTGCTTAGCCCCCTAGATGATGAAGCAGCCCAAGACCCGGCTTAATCTCACGCCTGATCCACCCCATCTAAGATTTAACAGCAGCGAGTTTAGAGTGATGAGGTGCTGCGTCTCTCGGTTCAAAGTCCCCGCTGTATTAGCTTTGCGAGTGTGTCCATGTCCCTGTTTGATTGGTTTGCAAACCGCCGTAAGTCTGAACCCATTAGCCAAGAGCGCCAAGAGCGCGAGATTGCGGATGGGCTATGGAGCAAATGCTCAGAATGTAGCGTGTTGACCTATACCAAAGATCTCGGTGCAAACCTGATGGTGTGCCCCGAGTGTGGGTTTCACAATCGAGTGTTTAGCGATGAGCGCATCCGCCAGTTGATCGATGCCAATACGTGGCGATCGCTCGATGACCATCTGCATCCTCAAGATCCGCTCGAGTTTCGCGATCGTAAGGCCTACAGCGATCGCATCCGCGATACCCAAGCTAAAACCGGGCTACTTGATGCTGTTGCAACGGGCGTGGGGGCACTTGAGGGGCTGCCAGTGGCGCTGGGCGTGATGGACTTTCGGTTTATGGGCGGCAGCATGGGCTCGGTCGTGGGCGAAAAACTAACCCGCATGATTGAACGGGGAACGGGCGATCGCCGTCCGGTTATCATTGTGTGTGCCAGCGGCGGGGCGCGGATGCAAGAAGGTATGTTGAGCCTGATGCAGATGGCAAAAATCTCTGGCGCGTTAGAGCGACACCGTGAGGCCGGTCTGCTATACCTGCCAATTCTGACGCATCCCACGACCGGGGGCGTCACCGCTAGCTTTGCGATGTTGGGGGATGTGATTATCGCCGAACCCAAAGCCACCATTGGCTTTGCCGGACGCCGCGTCGTCGAACAAACGCTGCGCGAAAAGCTGCCCGACGATTTTCAAACCTCAGAATACCTGCTGAGTCATGGATTTGTGGACGTGATTGTGCCCCGCACCCAGCTTAAGAGAACCCTGGCTCAGTTGATTCAGTTGCACCAGCCCCTTCGCCCTATAGAGCACCACGTGGCTGCCGCGATGCAGGTGCCCAATGCCTTTCCCCTTCCCACCATGACAGCAGACTAAACCCCTTCATCATCCAATCTTCTTGTGCAAGCGATCGCCGCCATTCAGTCTCTATTTCAATCTCCTCCCATCCCCTATGAGCCACAAAAGCACACTCTTAAGGGATGGGCTAAGTATTGCCTACAAATTCGCGGCTACTCGGTGGTGTATGCGGACAAAGCCGATTTTGCCGTCAACACCCGCAGCGACGGCAAGCTTTACTTTCGGGTTACAGAGCAGGCCGATCAGGTAGATGGCGCAACTGCATGGATTTTGTGCGATCGCACCACTCAAACAACACAGGTGTTTCCACCTCAGCCCTCGGCTTAACGCCTGGGTGCAATACCCTAAATTCAAGGTGCTCTCAAAATCACCCTATTGCAACCGATTGGTTAATTAGGGCAGTGGTTGTTGTGAGGTCCCCGTTGTGCAGAGGGTTCACAATCATCAACACTCAAACCAGCGCGTTAAGCGCTGTAGAAGGACAGTTACATAACTCCCTTCTCCAAACTATGAAAACCACCCAATTCTGCGAATTGGTATAATTCCCCTCATGCGCCACCCCTATCCACCGATTGACCCGTTTCAGACCGAGCATCTGCCCGTATCTGGCCTGCACACGCTCTATATCGAGCAAGTGGGCAACCCCCACGGCAAACCCGTTGTGTTTTTGCATGGTGGCCCTGGCGGCGGCACGATTCCCATTTATCGGCAATTTTTTGACCCGCAGCAGTGGCGAATTGTGCTGTTTGATCAGCGCGGCTGTGGCCGTAGCACGCCCCACGCTGAGCTACGCGACAACACGACTTGGGATCTGGTTAGCGATATTGAGACCATTCGCACCCACTTGGGTATTGATCAATGGGTTGTGTTTGGCGGAAGTTGGGGCAGCACCCTGGCGCTCACCTATGCCGAAGCCCACCCCGAGCGGGTGAAGGGGCTCATTCTGCGGGGCATCTTCACGCTGCGGCAGAAGGAGCTGCGCTGGTTCTATCAAGAGGGGTGCAGCTACCTCTATCCTGATGCGTGGGAGGCGTATTTGCAGCCGATTCCTCCTGAGGAGCGGCATGATTTGATGGCGGCCTATTATCGACGGCTGACCAGCGACGATCCGGTGGTGCGCCGAGCTGCCGCTCGCGCTTGGTCCATTTGGGAGGGCAGCACCAGCCGCCTGATTCCTGAAGTCAATGTGGCTGAGCAGTATGGCCGTGAGGGGTTTGCCGATGCCTTTGCTCGCATTGAGTGCCACTATTTTGTCAACAAGGGCTTTTTTGAAACAGAGGATTTGATTTACCGCCAGATTAGCCGCATTCGCCACATTCCAGGTGTGATTGTGCAGGGTCGCTATGATGTGGTGTGCCCGATGGTCAGCGCATGGGATCTGCATCAAGCTTGGCCTGAGGCTGAGTTTCAGGTGATACCCGATGCAGGACACTCGATGAATGAACCGGGGATTCGGACGGCACTGCTAGATGCAAGCGATCGCTTCGCAACACTGTAGCGATCGCCCCCGTGAGTTTCCAGTAAGTCTTGATTGCGAAACGGGGTTTTATACTGACTCGGCAGATGCGGCGATCGCCAGCCGAACCCGAAACGTGGTTTGCCCAGAGCCGCTTTCTAGCTCTACCTGGGCCTGGAGTCGCTGCGCCAGTTTTTTAACCAGCGCCAACCCTAATCCTGTGCCGCCGTGCCGCCAAGGGTCATGGTGAGGAAGACGGTAGAACTTATCGAAAACCCGCGCTTGCTCCTCTATCGAAATCTCGATCCCGGTGTTGGTGATGCTAATAACCAGATAGCTGGGGCTGATATTAGAATCAGCCGGTGGCGCTATGGCAACCCCCACGCCTGATTCACCCTCTATCTGGTGAATTGATAGAGTGATGGTTTCGTGGGGAGGCGTGTATTTGTAGGCATTATTCAGCAGTTCAATTACGATCCGCTCTAGATAGGCCAAGTCAGTGGTGAGTAGCGATAAGTTCTCTGCGATGTTAATGTGCAGTGTTTGCTGCTGGTTGTGAATGCGGTCTTAAAAAAAGGCTCTGTGAGATGGGGAACCCATACAGCGGGATCGATGGTGCACAGGGCTAGCAGGTCGGTTTCTGCATCCAATCGGGATAGATCTAGCAGGGTGTCGATCAGCTTCATCTCTTGCTGATACCCCTCAGCCATACTGTGCAGATATTGTTGAATGGCACGGGTGTCTGACTCAGTTGCAGAGAGCCGGTCAAACAGAGTCTCTAGCATTTGAGCAGCGGTTTTGATGTTTGCCATTGGGGTGCGCAGCTCATGAGATACCGTATTGAGAAAGTCGTCTTTAAGCTGATTGAGGCGCGCTAGCTCCTCGACTTGCTGTTGAACTTCGCCATAGAGGCGAGACTGGCGCAGGGCGATCGCACATTGGCTGGCTACTTGCCCCACCAGCCGTATATCTTGCGGCGTAAACATGTAGCTTTTGTCTTGAATCAACCAGAGATCGCCCAGTATGCCATACTCATCAAAAATGGGCTGGGCCAGCACGGCCACTGTTCCCCGTTGAGGATTGGGCCGACAAGAGCAGAGCTGAATCGCTTGCCGCTGCAACAGACGGTCTCACTAAACAGATCTTCAGACAACGCTACACCAGCAGTGACTGGGCTAGCTCCTGCACGGCTTCCGCTATGATGCTCAGTTGCCCTTGGGGCAAAAAACGACCAATAATAACCCGTTCAACTGCCAAGATTGACTGAATCTCAGCAGCAGTGGTGTGAAAAATCTCGTTGAGGTTAAGGGACTCACGGATGCGTTGGGCGATCGCCCCTAATACGCGCTCCCGCTCCATCTGCTGCCGTAGTTGACCCTTCTGGCGCTGAATAGTCAGTAATCACGGTCGTCGGACTAATCTGTAGCACCTGAGCCGTATCGCGAATGCCGCTGCCATTCATGGCCATATCACTGATTTGCTATTTGACTTCAGGCAAGTAGCCCCGATAGATGTAATCGCGGATGAACGAGGCCCGCGAACACTGGGTGTTGCGGCAGCGATAGCGCTGCTTGCCTTCATCGCTTTTGCCATTTTTGATCACATCAGAGGTATGACAAGTGGGGCAGCAACCGGGTTCGAGAACCATGAGCAAAAGGTGGGTAGCAGGACTGTTCTATTGTGTCGTAAAACACAGGTCTAGAACATTACCGGACTGTGTAAGTTCAGTAAAGATACTGACTATCTCCGTAATTCATACTAGGATTCATATCAGTGTTATCTCTATGAGTTCGGTATAAATTAATTCTTTTGCAAAAAAACGGACGAGTCGATGGATACAGTCGGCAACACGTTTCCCACAGCGAAGCGGATTCAGTTAACGCCCCAGCCCCAAGCGTTTGTGGAGCGAGTAGGCAACGGCAACCCTCGCGACATCTATCGCTTTAAGCTCAACCGCAGCAGAAATCTATCATTGGTGATGAAACAACTCACTGCCAATGCGGATCTTGAATTGCTGAACCATAGCAAAGAAGTAGTTCGCCGCTCAGTCCGCAATGGCACCCGAAAAGAAGTAATCCGCGCTGATCTGGAGCCGGGCGTTTACTTCATTCGTGTCTTTCCCCGTACCCTGCAAGATGCCACCCGCTATCGATTGGTGGCTTCAGCACGAGCCGCATCTGAGCCACCTTCCCCGTTCTCTATTGAGCTTGACTATCGCTTTGATACCGGGGGTTGGTTTACGCCGATACGACGTGCAGCGATGCAGTTTGCAGCAAACGTTTGGGAACGCCTGATTCAGACTGATTTTCCTGTTGTGGCACAAGGCACACTTACGCCCAATGTGATCAATCCTCAAACTGGGCGGCAGGTCGACTTTGTAACCGATGCTCCCATTGATGACATTAAGATCTTTGTGGGTGGGCGCAATCTACGGGGCACGGTTGGGTCAACCCTAGCGCGCTCAGGGCCATCAGGGTTTTTCACAAATGAAACTCGGTATACAGACTCTATGTTTCAGCCATGGATTGGCACAATTACATTTGACAATTCTACCCGCACGAATTGGTTCTTCGACGCCACGCCCAATACGGCAGATGATATCCCCACCGGTGCCCAAGACTTTATTTCAATTGCAGTCCATGAAATTGGGCATGTGCTGGGATTTGGCACTAGCCGCGCCTTTTCTCGTTTAGTGCAAAATAGTACCTTTACAGGCGCGAACGCCCGTTTACAGAATGGTGGCAATGCTCTACCCCTGGCGGACAGCGCTCATTTTCCCAATGGAGAACAATTTCCTGAATCGGGGGAAGCGCTAATGACGCCCTTTTCCAATCTAGGCACCCGTAAGTTGCCTACTGCCGTAGACTTGGCAGTATTACAAGACCTGGGCTATGCGGTGAACTATCAGCGAGCCTCGATAAACCCTCCGAGCAGTGTAAGCGGCTTACCTAACACAGTCCCTGGGTCACAACAACCGACAGTCCTGAGCCCGCCTTACTATGCAGAGCTTGGGAGTGGAGCGCCGTATGCTACTTGTGGCTGCATGAGTTGCCTTGTTACCTAAGCTAACGCTAACCTGAGGCTCCAATGCTTGGGGCAGAAGAGTGCCAAGAAACAAAAGGTCTGGTTTCAGCCTTAGCTAAGGAATTGGTTTCTCATGGCGCTTAACGTGCTGGTTTGAGGGTTCACAACAATAATTTTCGTAATCAACCTATCAGGTGTAAAAGGAGATTGAGAGACGTAAAACCTTTGAGAGGTTTTGAACCCTAGCACAATGCACGGTTCCCAAAAACCATTAATGTACCGTGCGCGATGCACACGGTACATTAATAGTCTGAACGGATTTCGAATTCAGGTCGAATCGTGAATCTTGCCGATTTTCAACACGTTTAAGGTGCCCAAGGCAAGAAATCGTTTAAAACAGAGTATTTTTGTGAGTGCCCTGCTTAGCAAGGAACTCACAAAAATATTACACCTGTCCAATTCATAGAATTGGGAAATAGATCGTAGACACTGGATATTGAGCAGTACTTTTTCTTAAGTTCAACCTAAGCAATTAAGCAACCTTGAAATAAGAGTTAAAGTGGCTATGCTTGAGCTAACTTGTTGCATCAATTAGCATCTATTACTCAATAGGTGGCTTAACCAGCATTACCGTCAGAGACTTTGGCTGCTGGCCCTGGTTGCCCCAATCAGTACCAACCACCGCATAGGTTTGCGTTCCATTATTTTGGAACGTGTCTCCAACGATAAGCATTTTTTGGGACTGAAAAGTACCTAAAAAGCGATGATGCGAATCCATCAACAAATACTGCATTGAATCTCCTATGTCACTAATGAATCGGCAAATTGCGTGCTGCACTAAAAAGTACGTACACCCTTCTGTGTGGGATCTGCGTTATGACGCATAAATCAGCCTGCATCAATTGCGGTGTGGGCTAAACAACGCAGTGGATGATAAAGGCTTTCTCCACAAAGCTATTCGGTAGCCTATCCGGCTCACACTTCGAAACCAAAACCCTATATTGCTCTCGCCTTGAGAAGTAAAGAATTCTAAGATGCAGTGAGGGATCTGAGGCTTTGAGCAGTTGCTCAAGATAGTAGTTCAGCCGTTTCCCTGTGGTCACTGCACGTGAGAGTATCAATTACGTTTAGGAGAGCAACGTAGCCTTAGAGACTTGGTATGCTTTCTAAAATGCACAAAAGCGGCTGGTTAAGTCTGACTATCGTACACCTGCTCAAATGCAGGCAACGTGAACAGAGCGTCCAGATAAAAACCAGATGTAGAGCTTGGCACGACTCACAAACTGGATTGCCAGGAATCCTAAATCGGACGACCGATTTTTTGACTTAGATATGGAAACTTTAGAGAGTAAAAAGTTGCCAAAGTGATAGGTTTTAGCTTCCAATCGTTCTATCACTACTCTAGAATTACCATGTTTTTGGTTGACTTGTGACACTGCTACAAAAAGTTAAGCACTCTCTCATTTAACTAAGAGACAGAATGAGAGGGGTGTTATCAGATTTCATGAGGTGGTATTACTGATTTGACGCCAGGTTGAGCTGAAAGGATGGAAGGCTCCGTGTGCTCTGAATCCTTTATAGGTCGTCTGCATCGCGCAGGCATAGTAAGAGGGCGCATCCCACTTTTGCAGCCCTCACCCTAAATCCCTCTCCCAGAACGGGAGAGGGACTTTAAATCCGGCTCCCGTTCTCCCTCTTTGGGAGAAGGGGCTGGGGGATGAGGGCAAACTTGCAAAACTGGGATGCACTCTAGTAAGAGGATGAGCTTGTCCTAGACTTACGTTGATTGTAGAGATGAATTTGAGTCGGCAACTTGGGCAAGTTTATTGCTTACTCATAATGTTGCTGTTGTCCATGCATCTTCTAGGGCCATTAGCCTTTGGCTTCCAGCACTTGCTGTATGTAAACATGCAGGCCAGTACGCCACACCAAATATCCCTGTTGGTTAAGATGTAGCCCATCGGTTGAAAGCTGAGGATCGAGATTCCCGGTTTCATCGGTGAATAGGGGGTAAAGATCTAGGAAGTAGACGCCTTCGGTTGCGGCGATCGCCCCTAATTGCTGATTTAGATTCTCAATCCGACTATTAGGGATTGAGAGCAGGCGATCGCGCCCTTCCCACGTGGCGCGTTCGTCGGCATGGGGCAGAATTGACTGAACGACAATCTGAGTGGCCGGGTGTGTGTGCCGAAGGTAGTGAATGATCTGTTGATACTGAGCCATTAGCGTGGCATCGTCAACGCCGCGCAGCAGGTCGTTGATGCCGATCATTAGCAAAATGGTGCGTGGCTCGGTGGCATCGAGCAAGTGTAGGCGATAGAGCAGCCCTTCTGCGGTTTCACCAGAAATGCCCTGGTTCAGCCAGTGGCGATCACCCGGTAGCAGCTCATGGGGGAACCACAAGCTGATGGAGTCTCCCAGGAGCACCGTCAACTGTTCAGGACGTTGATCTGCCACGATGCTGGCTTCTTGCGCCAACAGGTCCACCCACTGCTGATAGTTCAACTGGTGCCGTGGCCCTAACTGTGGCAGGGCGGCAGTGGGCGCAGAAGGGCTTGTGGCGGGTGATGAGGCTGCACCCTGACCATCCCCACGGACTGCAAAAATCAGCAAAAACGTGAGCAGCACCCCAGAGCTGGTGGCTAACCCAAGCACCAACGGCGGCGATACTGTCCAAAGCTGCATCAACCCAGCTCGGGCTTGAAGCAGTCGTGTCTGAAACTCAGAGAGGCGATCGCCCATAGGCCGATCCATGAATCAATCCACAATCTACGCAATCCTGAAATGACTATAACGGCATTCTTCAAAAGTGGAGAACCCGACGGGAAGAACTTGTTAGGGCGAGTGAACCGAATGGGACACACCTAGAGACGCTTGCTCTAGGGTTCGCGGCAAATGCCAAACACCGACGTATAGCCATGGAGGAATGTCGAATTGCCCACGGGGCCAATTTCGCCACCGCAGAAAAAGCCGCTGATTGGCACCGGAATATGGTGGTGAAATAGG
Source organism: Elainellales cyanobacterium (assembly GCA_041742695.1). Classification (GTDB taxonomy): domain Bacteria; phylum Cyanobacteriota; class Cyanobacteriia; order Elainellales; family Elainellaceae; genus Kaiparowitsia. The sequence continues at coordinate 9,428 of JBGTOF010000093.1, forward strand.
TCAGAGTCATAGTTTGGCTCGTCATATAGCCCTTCCCCTCGCCCCATGCACGCAAACATTAGAGCGCCCGTGGGAGACACCTCGCTATGCTGCTGCCGATAGCGCCGCAGCAGCGCCTTTAGGTCTTCAGCAGAGGCATCAGCATCGCGTAGATGAAACTGAATCCGCTGCCCTGGCCGCACCCGATCCCCAATGGCGATCGCCCCCACCCGGGGATCTACGCCCAGCATGGTGCGAATCAAAAAATCACCTTGCTCCAATTGCAACTTGAATTCGCTCTGAGCGACGCCTACAAACAGCGAGTGCTGCGCCAGTTCTTGCTCGTCGTCGTCGAGCTCCTGATAGATCGACTGCAGCGCCTCCAACGGGGTGCAGAAGTCGCCATTGGGGTCTTCTAGCGCGCCCTGCTGCTCCTCTAGCTTGAGCATGATGTTGCGATCGCCCTCAACCACGCGATAAGGCTGCCCAATCGGGCGACACCCTTGCGCCACAATGGCTTCTAACACCACATTGCCGCTCAGCGCCACCCCAACCGTACCTTCGCGGTGCAGCTCAAAATCGCAGAACAGCGCATTGCCCATTGCAGAGCCACCCGTAGCCAAACCGCCTACCTTAACTGCATCGGGATAGGCATAGTCCAACCCTGGCAGCAAATCTCGCGTTTCTGACGACATAGAGTCGCACAGCAAGACAAAGTGAGGCTTGGCCTCAGGGGTTACCCCAATCAACTCCGACCATTCATTGGGTGAGCCATCCAGATCTGGCAGGTCATCCTCTAGCAAGTGAAACGTTTGCACCTCTACGCCTGGAAGGTGCGCCAAACTAAGGCTGAGCGCGGCCCCATTTTCGATTTCTTGAATCGTGCCGTCTACATCAACCCCAACCACACCGCCGCCGCTGCATCCAATCAGAGCAGGCACCGAGAGATGTTCCTTCAACAGCGGCATGAGTCGTGAGTGCTCGCTGGCAAAGGCCGCAGACACAAAAACAAAGGCCAGATCCGCAGGCGCTTGAAGCCGCTGCTGGGCTTGATCCACTACCTCTTTGACCGCTGCTTCGAGAGACGGTTCTGTAGAGAGGGCACTGACCCACTTCATTCGCCCAGCGCTAGCTTCTGTCATCATGTCGTACCTTTACTCAGAAATTGCTGCATTCATCCCTCACCATCATAGGACTTAGGCTGTATCAGGGTTTCTTCAAGAATGGCGATCCCCTCTGTTTGCTCGCATTTACTAGCGTTGATGCTCGTTCTGGCCCTGTGGAGAGAGGTAACACTGAGAACGAATTAAAAACAAATACTGTGAGTTACTGCGAGTCAGGGATGGGAATGCCAAGCCAGGCTAAGAAAAATCTGCAATTTTGTTCTCATTTTAAGCAGGATGGGGCTGTAAGTGTGTGCTAGAACACTTAGCTTATTAAATTTTGGGAGAAGAACACGCGCATAGAGTATACAAAGCGTGAGGAAAAGGTGAATCCGTAGCCTTGAATACAGGCGGAATCGGGCGATCGCACGCTAGCATACGATGGTGCGAGTAGGTGGAGTCAGTGTAAACTTCACGGGCGTTAGTCTAATGAGCCAGGTTTTTCTATCCAAAGACTTGACGAACTCATTGATCGCGCTAGTCTAAAATGGAAAATGAAACTTAGTTCAAAAAAACAAGCAATCAATTTAGATCTATGAGCGATATTCAATCAAAAATCGAGCAAGAGCGTCAAAAGGCTCGTGAAGCCTGCCAAACTAGTGGCAGCGAGTCTTCTGAATGTGCAGTCGCATGGGACACCGTCGAGGAACTGCAGGCTGAAGCTGCGCATCAGCGTTCTAAAGAAGCTCCCAAGAACTCACTAGAGCAATACTGTGACGATAATCCTGATGCTGTTGAGTGCCGCGTCTACGATAACTAGCACAAACTCGTCCACACTGAAGGCGCTGACTGAATCTAGCGGTTTATCTGCTCTGTAAGTAAGCGGATTAGCGACTAATGCTTCAGATTGCAAAAGTGCTGAAGTAGGTTACCTTTCTCACGTGTGTGTGCCAAGCCGGGGTATGGAGTCCATACCCTGGCTTGGCAGTATCAGAATCCATAACCCGGCCAGTTTTGGATGGGGCTTGATCTCAGGATGAATATGACTCAAGCAACGTCTCGGATACTGACATTGCCCCACTTGCAGGCAACCCACCTTTTGGGCGAACATCTGGGGCGATCGCTGCCAGCGGGGACTGTTCTACTGCTGCGGGGCGACTTAGGCAGCGGAAAAACCTCTCTGGTGCAAGGGATTGGGCAGGGGTTAGGCATTGTGGATCCCATCGTTAGCCCTACGTTTACGCTGATCAATGAATATCTTGAAGGGCGGGTGCCGCTCTACCACCTGGATCTCTATCGGCTAGATGCCGGAGCGATCGCCCCTCTCAACATTGACGCCTATTGGGATGCCTCGGAGTACCCTCCCGGAATTGTTGCGATCGAATGGGCCGAGCGTCTGCCGTATCGACCTGCCGAGTATATCGACTTTCTACTAGAACACAACCCAATTGGCGAAACCTCGCAACAGGGCATTGAGGGCGCTGTGGGGCGGCGAGCCACCTTCTCTGCGGTGGGGCTTAGGGCCATCAATCTGATGCAGCAGATATCCCTGCCGGTAGTTTGACGCGTGCGGCGTGCGCTGATGTGGGCTAGGGCGATCGCCCCAATTGAACCACTCCTTTATGAGAGGGTAGAGCCTAGCTCACTCAAAACTTCATACTTGTGCCTAGCTTTTATGTTCATTTCGTGAACCCACCCAATCAACAGGTGGCTGAATTCAAGACATAACGAGTAATCTATAGCTATTGAGTCCGTTCTCATTTTGACTGAGGCCTCCTGGCAGATTTTGGCAGTCTTACCTGTTTCTGCATCCAATGCACAGAGACGTTTTTAGGGAACTCACTTGAAAGGTTGCACTCCAAAAAAGCAATCGTGCCACTTGGTTGTGGAAGTGGGATGGCTCAGGGTCAACCCTATTGAGTCTTGTTGCTGCGTAAACATGTACGGCTGGAGTCTAGACAGCACTGGCCGCATAGGCTAGATGCCTGGGAGCTTTTCTAAATCACCTGAATCACTCATCAGAGCCCGTCTGCTATCGACATTTGCTGTATGCCTGCATCTAATTCATCATCCCTTGTTTAATAGATAGCCAATCGCTTTCAACTAACACATTTTTTTCTGCTAGTTTTGCATAGGCTTGAATAGATCCATCATGACTCAGCAGTTTGTCTAACGATTTAAACTCTCACGGCTTAGACGTTTGAATCATTGGGCCAGCGGCAGTTGTGAATCTCATCGGTCAGCGCTGATTGATTAGCAGCGCTGATGTTCTATTCTTCCAGTGATTTTTTTCAGTTGAATTGTGTTAACCAAGGCTAGACCTGTGGATTGATTTCGCTTGGTTCTACAGAACCTAGTCCAGACTGTCTTCCTGTTCTCGTTGGTGCTTTTGCTTCAGCCGACTTATCCCCCTTACTGTGATGCCCAGAACTGTGCCTGAATCCGCTACTCAAACGCTCGTAGATGAAGCCTGGAAATTGTTGGATGAGTCGGTCGTCTACTTTGGCGATCGCCCGGTCGGCACAGTGGCCGCCTGTGACCCCACCGTAGAATCGCTGAACTATGACCAGTGCTTTGTGCGCGATTTTGTATCGGCTGCGCTGCTCTTTCTGATCAAGGGCAAGTTCGATATCGTTCGCAATTTTCTGATCGAAACCCTAGCGCTCCAGAGCAGTGATAAGCAGATGGACTGCTTTAATGCCGGGTTGGGGGTGATGCCAGCGAGCTTTAAGGTGGTTTCTGAGAGCGATGGGCAATGCCTAGTAGCAGACTTTGGGGAACATGCGATTGGGCGCGTTACTCCTGTTGATTCGTGCCTATGGTGGTTGATTCTGCTGCGCGCCTATGTTAAAGCTAGCGAAGACTGGGACTTAGCCCACCAACCCGATGTGCAGCAAGGCATCGTCTGGATTCTGAAGCTATGCTTAGCCGACCGCTTTGATATGTATCCCACGATGCTCGTGCCCGATGGCGCGTTTATGATCGACCGCCGCATGGGGGTCGATGGGCATCCACTAGAGATTCAATCACTGTTTTATACAGCGCTGCGGGCGGCGCGAGAACTGCTGCTGCCCGGTTATAAGCGCGATATCTATTACCATGTGGTCAATCAACGGCTGGGCAGCCTGAGCTATCACATCCGTCAATACTATTGGTTAGATCTGAAGCGCCTGAATAATATCTATCGCTTTCGGGCAGAGGAGTTTGGCGCGGCAGCGGTGAACAAGTTTAATATCTACCCCGAGTCCATTCCCGATTGGATCCATGACTGGATACCGGAGCGCGGCGGGTTCTTGGCCGGTAATTTAGGCCCTGCCCGCATGGATTTTCGCTTCTTTACACTGGGCAACCTAATGGCGGTGATGTCGTCCCTGGTCACCCAAGAAGAATCCGAGTCCATTATGGATTTGATTGAGCAGCGCTGGCATGATCTCGTGGGCTATATGCCAATGAAGATTTGCTACCCTGCTGTCAGCGATTTGGAATGGCGAATTCTCACGGGATGTGATCCTAAAAATGTACCGTGGTCGTATCACAATGGCGGCAACTGGCCGGTGCTGATGTGGTTTTTGGTCGCGGCAGCGGTCAAAGGGGGGCGGATGGAGATGGCAAATCGGGCGATCGCCCTTGCAGAAAAACGCTTAAGCAACGACGAATGGCCAGAATATTACGACGGCAGACATGGCCGCTTAGTGGGCAAAGCCTCACGCAAATATCAGACCTGGACCATTGCAGGCTACTTGCTTTCTGTCGAATTGGTGAAAAACCCTGCAGCTCTCGATCTGATCGCATTTAACGACGACCCAGAAGTGCTGGACTGGATTTGCAAAGTTCAGGATTTTGCCTAGCCCTTTGAGAGTGTGTTAATTTAGCCAACCCAGATTTTTTGGTTCTATGGCAAGGGCGATCGCCCCCTGAGTGTTCCAACCGACAACAATATTCCAAATTCCCTATCAAAGTCAGCGAACCGACGGACTTACTTGAACATGCGGGTTCACGCTTGAATTGATGACAGCCCTTAGCACTTTTGGCGGTTAATCACGGGCAATCGTCGGCATTCCCAGTCTGTGCCCGCAATTCATTTGCGGGCGAGCTGGCACTTGCTCAAGAAGCCCAATGACAAAGCAACGGTTAACCAACCCAACTAAATCGATTTCATTTTGATGAAGATCGGCAAGATTGCATTAGTCAGTGTTTCCACTTCGATTCATCGTGGGAATGCTGATTTTTAGTGAAAGAAAATTCCAGCCCCATCATCCAGACAAATACTATGGCTGCAAAAAAGAAATCGCAACGTGCTAAACCAGAACCTCAAATCACATCCCGCATCGAAGTTGAGATCAAAAAGCTTGCGGCTAAGCACGGCTACGACGAATCCATCCTCAGTCAGTTTGCTCTGCTCGTGCTCTCTCCAGAACCAAAAGAGCTTACGCTTCCTGAGCTTAAAAAGGCTATCTACAACTACTTTAACGTCAAAAACACAACTGAGTTGAAGAAATCGAATGCGTTCCAATTGGCAACGAGTGGACTTGGGAAGCTAGATCTTGGCAAAAAAGCTGGCTGGTTAGCTATTTATCGAAAAGTAGTCGATGTAGTTCCTACTGAAGAGTACGAGACTGGATACGGCTGTATAAACGGAATCAATATCTTCAAGTATGACAAGCCTTGGAAAACATTTGGGCTTGATCCTAAAACGTCTAGCACCGAGGATGTGAAACAAGCTTATCGAGAGCTAAGCAAGATTTATCATCCCGACAATCGCGAAACTGGCGATGCAACAGTTTTTGATCGTTTGACCGTGTTCTACAAGAGTTTGACTGAGAAATTCTAATCATGGCCGAAACCTACATCACCAGCAAGCAACTGATCGAGACGTTGCAGATTTCATCAGAAAAACTTCTTGAAATTCAGAGTTTTTTTGACTCCATTCCTGATGATGAGTGGGAATTGAGCGCAGGTAAGGATTATCGTGTGGTTAATGGCAATGGGCTTCGGGAATATACTCAGTCTGGTGCTTATACCATCGCTCGGTATCTTGAAGCCAATCAAAGCCTCAGTTTCTTCGAAAAGCTCAAAGATTGGTTTACTGGATATCGAAAAAAGATTCGTCAAAGCTTTGTTAGAAAAAAGATTACAGATAATTGTTCCTCATTAGTTAAACGACGGGATCAACTTTGGATTTCTCGGGCAGATACAGTCGCTATATTTGGCACTCGATCTGATTATTTATCCAAAATGGCTGAGCACACCCAAAAAACCGAGAACCCTTTGATCAAAGGGCAAGATTATGATGAATTTGTTCCAGGTGAAGGAATTTATTACTCGTTAACTGGTATCTTCAAGCTGTCCCAATCCTTTTCTGAGCGATTAACGCGCAAAAATCGCAAAGAAGAATGTAAAGATGTTGGACATGTTATGAACTCTCAAGTCGAGGATATTGTTAAGCAAATCCTTGATCGCCAACGCAAAATGACAAGAGCCTTAAAGCAGGCAAAAAGCCGCGACGGCTGTAAATGTGTGGTAACGGGTAAGAAACCTAATAGCGTTGAGCCTTTTAACTTAGTAGCTCACCACTTATATTCAAAGTCTGAATATCCTCACATTACGGATTGTTTGGATAACTTGATTACAATTAGCGAAGAAGTGCATAAACAATTTCATGAACACTATATGGGTGGCAACCACAAACCCTGCAGACTGGATGATTTTATTAAGTTTATGCAGCAATACTATCCAGATAATTATCGGGTTGTGAATTGGTTGGAGGGCCAGAAATGCAAATTAGGGGACCAGAGGGAAATCAAGACCAAGCCGCATGTGTTGTATTTACCTGCAAATCGAGTTAGCTAACTTAGTCTTTTTCTTCGCTTAAGCACAGTTGAATAAATGCTTCTACCGCTGTGGGGTCTACTTCTCACAGCGTTTTTTGTGTGTTGAATATTTTGAGATGGAAAATGGAATTGAAAGTGCGATCGCCCTCTGGGTTTTCTAACCGACGGCTTTTCCAAAGGACACTCGCGCAACAGAGGCTTAAGGTGGTTCCCGTACTTCTGCCCGGACGTATTGCACTCAAAGCGCTGGTTTAATTTTTTGTTTTTGTGGAGCCCCTGCACAGTAGGGGCTCCACAAAAATAATTGTCTTGACCAATCCAATAGTTGCAGTACTAGAAACCCGGGTGAGCCTTGTTTACCTTGTAGCAGACTAGGAGTTCAGTGACCTTCTCAATGGACTTAAACTCAGTGCTAAATGACAAAAGTTGATTGCAGTTGGCTGAGTACTTTGCTGTGCGGTAGTTTCAGAGGTTTCAGGGATGAAGGGGGAGCCAGCGTTCTAAGCTTAGATACCACTCAAAACCATGAACGCTGTGAAAAAAACTCCCCCCTCTACAATGCCTTGAACATCTGGCTGGGTCAATCGGTACCCTGGGCACATCGTGGCCATTTGACGACCTGCCTCTGGATGGTGGTGGCCTTGCTCCAGCGAGGGGAGGTCAGCCTGACGCGGTGGCTGCCCTATGTCCCGTGTCGAGGGATACAGGCACAAAGCAAGCAACGCCGCTTGAGCCGCTGGTTGCACAACAGTCGTCTGAACGTCCATCGACTATACAAGCCTTTGATTCAGGCGGCGTTAGCGGATTGGAGTGAGGACTGTTTGTACCTGAGCTTGGACACCTCACTGTTTTGGGATGAGTATTGTTTGATACGACTGGCGGTTGTGCACCGAGGCCGGGCCTTACCCGTAGTCTGGCGGGTGCTCAAGCACCGCAGTGCTTCTGTCGCCTTCAGCGAGTATCAGGAGATGCTCCAGCAAGCGGCAAACCGATTGCCTCAAGGGGTGAAAGTGGTCGTGCTCGCCGACCGAGGCTTTATTCACACCGATGCCATGACGGCTATGACGACTCAGTTAGGCTGGCACTACCGGATTCGGGTGAAGCGAAATACTTGGATTTGGCGGGCGGGTCACGGGTGGTGCCAATTGAAGGACATTCACCTGCAGCGGGGGGAGGCTCTCTGTTGGCACACCGTTAAGCTCCATAAAGGGGAGTGGTATGGCCCAGTGCATGTGGCCTTTGGTTGCAACAACGTGAATGGTGAATTTTGGGCCATCGTCAGCGATGAACCCACCAGTCTGCATACCTTCGAGGAATACGGCTTGCGCTTCGATATCGAGGAGTCGTTTCTCGATGACCAATCGAACGGCTGGAATCTCCAAAAATCCCAGATTCGCTCCGTCTGCGCCCTCTCTCGGCTCTGGTTCCTCTTGTCCGTCGCCACCCTGTATGTCACCGCCCAAGGCGTCGAGGTGGTCGCCGCGGGCAAACGTCGCTGGGTTGACCCCCATTGGTTTCGCGGCAATAGCTACTTTCGTATTGGCTGGGATTGGGTGAAGGCTGCCTTAGAGAACGGTTGGCAACTCATCGGTCATGTCCATTTCACCCATAACCGCGATCCTGAACCCGCTGTGGCGTCTCGGAAACAGCATGAGCAGGGCACCTACCGAATCGAGTTCAAAATACACACGTACTGCTATGTTGCCGATTAGTTTTGTCAGTCAACCAGGCTAAAGCGGGTTTAAGCCATGCTGAATTCATGCAGTCGTGTCGGCGCTGACGGCGCAGGCACAAACCCACTTTGAATGAAGTACGGCAGATAGACATTCTGAAACAGGTTCTGAATGGGGAGTGGTGCAATTGACGTGCCGGTCAACCCCGCTAGCGTGTTTTGGCAATCATAATCTGGCGTGTTTACATACAGTTCTAGCAGGGTATGGCGCTGTTGATCTACCTTCTCGCACAGCAGCGGCAAAAGCGGGTAAAGGGCATTCTCCTTAGACTGTTTCACCTGCTGCATTAATTGCTGCGTCCATTCTCGAAAGTTGACCCCCTTGAGGGAATAGCCGCTGCGCTGTAATAGGGCAAATAAATCGGCAATTAATAAATCTTGCCCGGGTGGCGGCGTGAGGTGAAAGGTATGGCCCAACTGGGCTGGCTGCTGCGCTAGGTGAACGATCGCCCGACTGACACAATCTACAGGAATCATTTGCTCTTTGTAGCCCTCAAGCTCTGGAAAGCTGCCCAGTTGGATGCAGCCTTTGACCAAGCGCGAGATAAAATCCCCAGGATTGTGAGCCCCGGTCTGGCTGTGCCCCACGATAAACCCAGGACGGTAGATGCTGATGGGCAGCCCTTGGGCGCGGGCCAGTTCCATACATTTTTCTGCAACCCATTTGCTTTGAGCGTAGCCGTCATCGAGATATAAAAAGTGCTCGCTCGGATCAATATCGGCGGTTTCTAGCACAAGGGTTGCCCCTGTAAAGTGGCCAATCGCTCCAAATATGCCCAGTGTTGAAATGTAGTGCAGTGGTTTGAGCGTGGTGTGACAGGCGAGTTTAAGAACTTCTTGAGTTCCCAGCACGTTGGCGGCTCTGAGCACCGAATAGGGTCTCACAAAATCCACCCTAGCGCCGCTGTGGAAGATGACATCGGCGATCGCCCCCAGTTCATCAAATTGCTGAACGGATAGGCCCAAACGAGGCTGCGCTAAATCGCCTGGCACCACCACAATGCGCGAGAGGAGAACCTGCTCCCAGAGTTGATACTTCTGCATAACGGCTTGCAGCTTTTGCAATCCCTGCTGGGGAGTCGTGCAGCGAATCAGGCAGTGGATGGTGGCAGTGGTATGCCGGAGCAGATCATGCAGCAAAAATGCGCCCAGATAGCCCGTTGCCCCTGTGAGCACAATGTGGCGGGGCTCATTGACCCAGTGGAGCGATCGCCCCAGGGCTCCAATATCGGGATGCAGGTGCACATCATCGCGCAACTGCAAGGGCGCTGTAGAGCGACGAGTTCCCTGCTGAGCCTGTTCCACAATGGTTGCCAGTCCCTCGACGGTTGGCGTTTCGTAAAATTGCCCCGCAAACACCTCTACCTCAAAGGCTTCTTCTACATAGGTCATGAGCACCGCGGTTAGCAGCGAATCGCCACCGAGGTGGAAGAAACTGTCGTGAACGCTGACTGATTCAACGCCGAGCACGTCACACCATAATCGGGCGATCGCCTGCTCCATCACGGTGCGGGGAGCAACGCCAGCGTCAGCATAGATGGGCAGGGGCTCTGGCAACTGCCGCCGATCGACTTTACCCGTGGGTGAGAGCGGCAATTGGTCAAGTTGCATCCAGGTGGTGGGCACCATGTAGTCGGGTAGCGTGGCCGCCAGATGATGGCGCAAAGAAGGCACCACCGAATCGGTAAACACGCTTGACGTTCCCTCTGCTAGCGTGGCAGAGGCTCCAAACTGCGGCGCGATGTCTGGGCGCAGCACCACATAGGCGGCTAGGCGCTGGTGTTGGGCGCGATCGCGCCAAGCTATAACCACCGCATCTTGCACAATGGGGTGCTGCTCTAACACGGCCTCAATTTCAAATAGCTCAACTCGAAACCCTCGAATCTTCACTTGGTGATCTACCCGACCGACAAACTCTAGATGACCGTTGGGCTGCTGACGCACGAGGTCGCCCGTCCGATAGAGGCGATCGCCCCCCTCTGCCGAAAACGGATTTTGGATAAAGCGTTGCTCCGTCAGCTCGGGTCGATTGCGATAGCCCCGGGCGACCCCCGCCCCGCCAATATAGAGTTCGCCCACATCCCCCATTAAAACGGGTTTTAGGTCAGGGGTTAGCACATGGGTCTGCAATCCGGCTAGCGCTTGCCCAATGGGCAGTTCGCCGTCTAGTCCACATGCGGTTGCTGTCAGATTGCACAGCGTGGCAATCACAGTGGTTTCGGTGGGGCCATAGGTGTTGAACACCTGCACAGCATTTCCTACATGACGATGCCATTCGCGAAACCGCTCCGGTATGGCCCGCTCACCGCCAATAATGACCAGCCGCAGCGTGGCTGGAACCGGCAGGTGGGCGCGCGTCATTTCTACCGTGATGTGATGCCAAAATGCAGTCGGCAGCGACAGAGTCGTGATCTCTAGTGCGGTACAGGCGCGCAAAAAACTGGAGATGCTGCTGAGCATAGCATCCGTCCGCAAGACGAGCGTTGCGCCCTGAATTAGGGTGCAGAAAATCTCTTCGACTGCTGCATCAAAGCTGATGGAGCAAAACTGCAAGACGCGATCGCCCGCTGTGAGACCATAGGCAACAGATGCATTCGAGGCGTAATTCACTAGAGCGCGATGCTCGATCATCACCCCTTTGGGATGCCCCGTCGAACCCGAGGTATAGATGACATAGGCGAGGTGCTCGGGCCGAGTGGGCACGGCAGGATTATGGATAGGCTCTTGGGCGATTGCTGCTGCTTCTGCGTCTAGACAGAGTGCTGAGTCTAAGGCTGGAATGGAGAGGGCAGACGGAGCCGCCTCTAACAGCCGTTCTAGCAAGGGGCAAGTGGTTAGCACCAACTGCATCTGACTGTCTTGCAAAATTCGTATCAGCCGCTCGTTGGGAAAGGCCGGGTCCAGTGGCACATAGGCCCCACCAGCTTTGAGGATAGCCAGCAGGCCAATGACCATGTCCACAGATCGCTCTAGGTACAGCCCCACGCAGACTTCTGCCCCCACGCCTCGACGCCTCAAGGCGTGGGCCAGTTGATTTGCGGCATGATTGAGGTCGTGATAGGTGAGTGAGCGACCTTGATGCACGAGTGCAACCCGAGTGGGGTGCTGGGTCGCTTGGGCTTCGATCCAGTGGTAGATCGCTGGGTTTTGTAGTGCCTCAAGCCGGGGTGCAGAGTCTGGAGCAATGCTGGGATCGGCGATCGCCGCCTTACGAGCGCTAGTGGGATGGGTCAGGTCAAGCTCAAGGTTAAGCATGGATGCATTCCGTGTAATGGAGTCGGGCAACAAACCGTAAAATCCACACAGACAGCAGAATCTCTCAGCGCTCTTAAGTAACGGCCAAAGCCGGACTGCAGAGGCTGATTGGAGCCAAATAAGTAAGTGAATCTGCCACTCAGAACAACGTCTGAGCGGGAATCGTCGCCATTTGGCCTGCTATGGTGCGCTGTCGCCCTGCCTGTCGCAGGGCCCATTGCGTTGTAAAAAACCTCAAAAAGCCTACGGATATAGGCTGCGGAGCCGGTGGGGGATAGGCAAGGGGCAGAGCTTGCAGGGGCAGGGCCAATACTGCTTACTGTCCATAGCACTAAACCCTGATCAAACAATCCGTCGTCTTAATACAACGATCTTGAGTGGTGTGGATTTGCGTAGTGAACTTGCCGTACGGCTTAAACGATTTACCTACATAAAGGCTCCTAATTAGATTCCAGCAGGCCAGAGTTCAGGGAGAGGGGCATCTCCGTAAGTTTGACCGGACCTCGCTAGGACGCTATCGCCAGTTTACGTAGAACTCAGTAGAAGAATTAAGAAATTCTACTTAAGGTATAGAATTGTTCACGCCTCAAGTCTACAGTAAACTTACTGACAGATCGAATGTACTTTACCGTATTTTCACGCACACATTTGATCTATGATGATTAGGTGATGAAGAGAGTAATGGGGTGGCTCTAAAAATACTGAAAAGGGCTTCTATGCAAAGCATTGGGGTTATGCGATGAGGGGGGCGATCGCCTCAGATGTAAGCTGCTGAATGTTGGATAACACCACCGCCGCTTCAGCTTGCAATAAGGTGTCCGTATAACTACGTGATGCAGAGATCGAGGAAAGCACATGGGGCGGCAAAATGCCGACGCCAATCCACTGCCGCTGTGGTTGAGCCCGTCGTGCGTTGATCGCAGTGTGCATATCGGCCACGGTGTCCCCGGCATAGACAACGGGCAGACCCGATGGGAGGTGATGCCGGGCCTCTACCTGGCTGACCGTGTCAAATAGCCCAGTTGGGTCGGGTTTGCCCGGGGCATCTTCCATGGCGACGAGGATGGGCTGCTGGAGATGGAGCCGGTGTTCTAACACGAAGGTGGCAGAGCCTCGGGTCGCTCCGCTAAAAAAGCCCCAGGGCAGCCCCTCTGTCGACAACGCATCGAGGTAAGTAGGCTGAGCCAGCAGGGGTTCGTTTTGGATATAGCCCGTCCAGTTGTCGCCGCGATAGCGGCTTTGGAAGAAGCGCACGATGGCTTCATAGTCTAATGTAAGGTGCGATCGCCCTGTGCCGCGCTGTTCAAAGAAGCGATAGATCAGCTCGCGAGAGGCTTCCCAATCGTTGTTCCATCGGCCTTCTACTTTGAGCTGATCGATATCGGTTTGAGTAGGGCGATAGCCGCCCTCGGTAAACTGCTCAACCGTATCGGCTAGGGCGCGACGATAGGACTGGCTGACATCACGAATCACGCCATCCATGTCGAAAATGATGATGGCCGTTGGGGCAGGTGCTGGGGGCATTTAGGGCGATCGCTAACGAGAAACGTAGCAATCCTATCAGACTCTGCGGTATTGTAGAGGATTGTAGTGTTATTGAAAGCAGCCTAGAGCTGTTGTGGAGGTACGTTTGACGAGGTTTATCTTAAAAGTCCTCTGGCTAGATAAGGATGTGGCGCTGGCGGTTGACCAGGTTGTTGGTAAGGGGACGAGCCCCCTAACGTCATACTTCTTTTGGCCCCGCAATGATGCATGGGAGCAGTTGAAGTCTGAAATGGAAGGGAAGACCTGGATCACTGAGTCTGAGCGTGTTGATTTGCTCAATAAGGCTACAGAGGTGATTAATTACTGGCAAGAAGAAGGGAAGAACAAATCCCTGAATGACGCGCAAGCAAAATTCCCTGAAGTTACGTTCACAGGCAGCACCTGAGGGCGATCGCTCGCACTGTTGCAAAGTCTCATCAGTGGGCAAAGCAGACGTATCCACGGCACATCGGCCTTGCCTGTTGATGACTCATCGCTGATGATGGGAGATGCCTGCTGTATGAATCTGCCCAAAACGAACGAACCGCTGTGCAGTAACGCTACACAGCGGTTCGTTTTTAGCTTTACCCAGAATTTAGGAGACTGAGAGCACAGTTGCGCTTGAATTGTTAGACGGCGCCACCGGCTGCTTGCAGCCGAGCACGAGCCCGTTTGTAAGCCTGCGTAGAAGAAATTTGCTCTGAGCGATTGTCACCACTGCGAGCTTTTTCTAACCGAGCTTCAGCTTCACTAAAAGCTTGGCGGGCACTGTCTAGATCGATTTTGTCGCCTCGCTCGGCTGCATTGACCAAAATCGTAACTTCGTCGTTTTCGATTTCGGCAAAGCCACCCATTAGGGCGATCGCCACCCATTCTTTGCCCGAGCGCACCCGCATCACGCCTGTATCCAGCGCAGTCAACAGTGGCGCATGCCCAGACAAGATTCCCAATTGTCCAGTAGTACTGGGCAAAATCACTTCTTCAGAACTGGCATCCCACACGGTTCTGTCGGGAGCTACCACGCGAATGGTTAGTGCCATAGTTAAAAAATCTGGTGTTACGTTCGTTGAGAATGAAGAGTCTAGGTGGAACAGGGACAAGCAACGGCAGAGTTAGTCATCCCCGTTCCTGGCTTAAGGGACAACCCTTACTTATTCTCTTCCAGAAGCTTCGCGCCCTTCGTCTTGGCCTCGTTGATGTCGCCCACTAGGTAAAAAGCCTGCTCTGGCAACTCATCAAGTTCGCCTGCGAGAATCATCTTAAAGCCTTTAATGGTGTCTTCTAGCTTGACGTACTTACCAGGCGACCCAGTAAACACCTCTGCTACAAAGAACGGCTGAGATAAGAAGCGCTCAATTTTGCGAGCACGAGCCACCGTTAAGCGGTCATCTTCTGACAGCTCATCTAGACCCAAAATAGCAATGATGTCTTGCAGTTCTTTGTAGCGCTGCAACGTGGACTGCACTGCACGAGCAGTATCGTAGTGGTCTTCGCCAACGATGTCAGGCTGAAGCATGGTCGAAGCCGAATCCAACGGATCTACCGCCGGATAAATGCCCTTCGACGCCAAACCCCGAGACAGCACTGTGGTGCCATCCAAGTGAGCAAAGGTGGTCGCAGGCGCAGGATCAGTCAAGTCATCCGCAGGCACATACACCGCCTGGATTGAGGTGATGGACCCTTCGGTCGTGGAGGTAATGCGCTCTTGCAGGTCGCCCATGTCAGTCCCCAAGGTGGGCTGATAGCCAACCGCAGAGGGCATCCGGCCTAGCAGTGCCGACACTTCAGAACCGGCTTGCACAAACCGGAAGATGTTGTCTACAAATAGCAGCACGTCTTGCTTGTTGACATCACGGAAATATTCCGCCATGGTCAAACCCGATAGACCCACGCGCATCCGCGCTCCGGGCGGCTCGTTCATCTGCCCGTATACCAGCGCAATCTTTGATTCGTTGAGGTTCTCGGCGTTGATCACACCCGACTCAATCATTTCGTTGTAAAGGTCATTGCCTTCGCGGGTGCGTTCGCCCACGCCTGCAAAGACCGATACTCCACCGTGCTGGGTGGCGATGTTGTTAATCAGTTCCATCATAATGACGGTCTTGCCTACGCCAGCACCGCCAAATAGACCAATTTTGCCACCCCGACGATAGGGGGTTAGCAGGTCTACCACTTTAATACCGGTTTCAAACACTGACGGCTTGGTTTCAAGCTCGGTCAGTTTAGGGGCGGGACGGTGAATCGGCATGGTCTCTTCACGCGACACATCGCCTTTTTCATCAACGGGCTCACCTAGCACATTAAAGATGCGCCCCAGGGTGATTTTGCCAACCGGAACGCTGATGGGTGCGCCCGTGTCAAACACTTCCATGCCACGCACTAAGCCATCTGTAGAGCTCATGGAAACAGCGCGGATCTGGTTATCGCCCAGAAGCTGCTGCACTTCGCAGGTGACGGAGACGTTTTCCCCGGTTGCATTTTTGCCTGTGATCCGCAGAGCGTTATAGATCCGGGGCATTTGTCCGGTGGGGAACTTTGCGTCTATAACGGGACCAATAACTTGGGTAACAAAGCCGACGTTTGTTTTTTCTGCTGTGGTGACCATGCTTAGCGCCTATCGTCTAATCAGCGGTTTAAGAATTCAAAATTGACAGTTTTAACATATGTAAAATTGCCACTTTCAAGAGTATCACTAAACCTCACCCTAATTTGGCACA
>JBGTOF010000103.1:0-15451 GCA_041742695.1 Elainellales cyanobacterium
TTCAAGAATCTTAACCCCTCATGACACTTGCTCCGTGGCGATCGCCCCTAGCTCGGGCGCTGCATCTTAACCGCGCGCTCGTCTATGCCCGCTATGCTCAACTCGCCACCATCCGGCAGGATGGGCGTCCGGCCAATCGCACGGTGGTGTTTCGCGGGTTTTGGGATGAGACCAACCAAATTAAGTTGATTGGCGATCGCCGCAGCGACAAAATTCCCCAACTCGCTGCCCAACCTTGGAGCGAACTGTGCTGGTATTTTCCCAAATCGCGGGAGCAGTTTCGGCTATTGGGAACGTTGACCGTCATCACCGCAGACACTCCCGATTCCTCCCTCGCCACTGCGCGACAGGCCCAGTGGCAAGCGCTCTCTGATAACGCCCGCATGCAGTTTGCCTGGCCACATCCCCAAGCTCCCCGCGCCGATATCACCCAATTTGAACCAGAGCCACCCGACCCCACAACCCCTCTGCCAACCTTTTGCCTACTACTGCTCAACCCCACTGAGGTCGATCACCTGGCACTGCGGGGCGACCCACAAACCCGCGATCGATACTGGCTAGATGCGGCTCAGCAGTGGCAGTGGCAGGCCGTCAATCCCTAACGGATTTCCTAACAAACCGTGAGTTCGGCTAAACAGTTGTATCGGCACGTTCACAACGCCGTGTAGCGTTGGCTTAGCCTCTTTACCTTCTCGATCACCAAGCATGGGGCGATCGCTCGCTCAAAATCTTAGAATTTTGAGAGAATTTTGGTGCATTTGGGCTAATGTTTAAGAGTAATTTGGGGCTGATCTCGCCAACCCCGCCCTCTGTGGGACATTCTGCGGGATATGAGGAGTGAGGCAATGACGCAAGATCAGCTTTGGCAAGTCGGCCTGCGATGGGGCGGGGGTGTTCTCGGGAGTGCGATCAGCCTAGGTGTGGTGGCAGGTATGGCTGCGCCCGCTCAGGCGCAAGCCGCCTATGGCAGCTATGTGGGCGTCGGCCCTGCCGTAGGGATTACCAGCGGGGGCGAGGGCGAAGGTAGTTCTGTGGGCGGTGTGGTGTCATTTCGCTATCGCCTGTTAGAGGTGCCGGTGTCTCTGCGGGCGCAAGCGTTTATTGGCGAACAGGTGGCGCTCGTGCCTACGGTCTCCTACGATTTTCCCCTGAGCTGGAATACGGATGTCTACGTGGGGGCGGGGGTCTCGCTGCCGTTAGGAAGCAGCGATAACGCCTCACCCGTGGGGAATCGCTCTAGCTTTGTTTTGCAGCCAGGGATTGACTACATCCTGCCAAACAGCGATTTAGTACTCTTTGGCAATGCGGTCATTGCGTTTGATGGCTATCGTCGAGGCAGCGGTGCTGCAACCTCGGTTCAAGCTGGCGTGGGTTTGCAGTTTTAGCGCTGATTGAGCGGTTAACTGTTGGGCGGGAGAGCTGAGACGAACCCACTAGGCCTGCCGATTCACCAGCGTGGCGCTAGCCTGATCGGTCGGCATGAGAATGATTTCGTTGATGTTGACATGGGCAGGTCGGCTGGCGCAGAACACCACCACCTCGGCGACATCGGCAGGGGTGAGCGGAGTCAAGCCCTGATAGACTGCTTTAGCGCGATCGCCATCGCCATGAAAGCGTACCTCGCTAAATTCGGTTTCCACCAGACCTGGATCCACCGTGCTGACTCGCAGAGGCGTGCCCAGTAGGTCGAGCTTTAGCCCTTCGGTTAGGGCGCGCACGGCTGCTTTGGTGGCGCAATAGACGTTGCCATTGGGATAGGTCTGGTGTCCGGCGATCGAGCCAATATTGATGATGTGCCCCCGCTGCCGCTGCACCATCCCAGGCACCAGCGTTCGCGTGACGTAGAGCAAGCCTTTTACGTTGGTGTCGATCATCTCTTCCCAGTCGGCAATCTGGCCCTCATGCAGCTTGTCGAGGCCGCGGCTGAGCCCGGCGTTGTTCACGAGCACGTCGATCGCCGCCCACGCCTCAGGCAGATGCCCCAGCGTCGCTTCAACTTGGGGGCGATCGCGCACATCCAACGCCAGCAGTTCTACGTCAGAGGCTCCGGCGGCGGTGAGGTCTGCCGCCAGCGCTTGCAGGCGCTCTAATCGGCGTGCTGCTAACAGCAGGCGTGCCCCAGTCGCCGCAAAGGCATGAGCGCAAGCGGCCCCAATGCCGCTGCTAGCTCCGGTAATTAAAACAGTTTGAGAATGCAACGGATTCATCGCCTCGTCAATGCAGGGTTCAGCACACACTATAGGCACAGTTGCGCGCTGAATGCTATACAGAGTAATAGTATTTTGCTGCTGCCGCGATAGCGATGGAGCGGCGTACCTCGTTGAAGTGTTCTGAGTTTGCATGGGGTTTTCGCCTCCCGTTGCCATCCATTGCCATTGATTCGAATGCGATAGTACGTTGCCAGCGAGCAACAAAGGTGATGAAATAGACAAGCATCAAAAAAATCGCCGCAAGGCGATAGATCGGGGGTGTGGCGGAATGGTAGACGCTGCGGACTTAAAATCCGTTGACTGTATAAGTCGTGAGGGTTCAAGTCCCTCCACCCCCATACAATGACGCCCTTAGTCTCTACCCATTTGCCGCCTTTGTGGGTTGGCCTTGGGTGTCAGCGCGGGGTCACGGCGACGGCGATCGCCCAGGCCATTACTCACGTGTGTGCAGCCCATGGGTTAGACGACAGGGCGATCGCAGCGATCGCCACCCTTCAGGCCAAAACGTTAGAACCCGGTCTGGTGAAGTTTTGTGGCGATCGTCCCCTGCCCCTATGGGGCTTTTCGCCAGAGGAATTGCGACAGGTGCGGGTGCCCCATCCATCAACCTGCGTGGCTCAGCAGGTGGGGTGCCCTAGCGTCGCCGAAGCCGCCGCGTTGCTGGCTCAGCAGCACGCGTTCAACCTAAGGATCCAGCCTGTTGTAGCAGGCTTTAAGCCGCTGTGGGTGCCCAAGCAGATTGTGCCGTCGACCTTAGGCGCTATCACCGTGGCGATCGCCGGTTCTACCAGTATTGAAGGCTATCCTCTTGAAATTAGTTAGGCAGGGCCAACAGCCTCAATCGCCGCTTCGAGGGCGATCGCCGCATGAGTCCAGTGAGTGCCGCCTTGGCAAAATACAATATAGGGCTCTCTCAAGGGGCCATCTGCCGAAAACTCTGAGGTGCTGCCATCAATAAACGTGCCGCCCGCCATCACCAACTGGCTTTCATAGCCGGGCATGGCTGCAGGCACCGGGCTTAGGTATGACCCCACCGGCGAATAGTGCTGAATAGCCTCGCAAAAGGCAATGACCTTCTCGGGCGACCCCAGCTTCACCGCCTGAATCACATCTCTGCGGGGCGCATTCGGCAGGGGATTTACCGCATAGCCCAGCTGCTGAAACACCCACCCCGTGAGCAAATTCCCCTTCATGGCCTCGCCCACCATCTGCGGGGCCAAAAATAATCCCTGAAACAGCAGCCGATTTTGATCAAACGTTGCACCGCCCTCCCGACCAATGCCCGGCGCGGTGAGTCGGCAGGCAGCTTGCTCTACCAGGTCGGCACGGCCTGCTACATAGCCCCCCGCTGTGACCACGGTGCCCCCGGGGTTTTTGATCAGCGAGCCTGCAATTAAGTCCGCTCCGACGGCCAGCGGCTCCTGCGGCTCCACAAATTCGCCATAGCAGTTATCGACAAAGCACACCACGTCGGGATTTTGCTGCTTGGCGATCGCCACAATTTTGCCAATGTCTTCAATCGACAGACTGCTGCGCCAGGCATAGCCGCAGGATCGCTGAATATGGATCAGTCGGGTCTCTGGCCGCACTGCAGTGCTGAAGACTGCCCAGTCGATGTCACCCTGGGGAGTGAGGGCGACCTGGCGGTAGCCAATGCCAAAGTCTGCCAAGGAGCCTTGCCCCCGTCCGCGCAGTCCAATTACTTCTTCTAGCGTGTCGTAAGGGGCTCCGGCGATCGCCAGCATTTCATCTCTAGGCCGCAGCACACCGTAAAGCGCACAGGCGATCGCATGGGTGCCCGACACCATCTGCACCCGCACCATTGCCGACTCGCCCCCCATCACCTGGGCAAACACGCGATCCATCACCTGCCGCCCTAGATCATCATGGCCATAGCCGCTGACCGATGCAAAATGCTGCACCCCTACCCCCTGCTGGCGAAAGGCATCCAACACACGCCGCAAATGCTGTTTTACCTGCGCATCAATAGCGCTAAAGGCAGTCTGCAGAGCCACTTCTGCGGCCTCAAGGAGCGGGTGACTAGGAGAGCTAGACATGAACTGGATATCACTGTGAGCGGAATATTGGGCTGAACGGAATAAAACTGTGTGGGCTTGCGCCCTCTATAGCCACGGTGCAGGATACCAGACAACTCGGCACTCTAACTCTGGCATCATAGGTGTTTCATAGATTTTCTTTCTAGATTGGTTTGATGCCTAGAATCTAGTGCCTTAAGTCATGGTCAAATTTGCAATTCGTAAAGAATATCAAATTTGGGTTAAGCTTTCTGGAGATCATTCTTAGGCTGGCAGATTTTGAGCTGACAGGTAACGACTCCAGGCGTAAACCTAACCAGTAAACCTGATTCGGCTAGGTTTATACAATTCCGGTCTGTACGATTGGAGGTGTATCCCTTAAACAGGGAATGCTTGAATGTTGGTGTAAGATTCATCAATCTGTCAGACGAGGATCCCGTTGGTGCGGAAAGCAGCTAACCGCGGCTGATAGCCCTGAGTATGAGGCGTTTGCCGGGCTAGAGGCGAGACTCTAGAATCTGCTAGGGTAATTGTTGAGTAGGGCTTGAGTAGGGCACAACCCGGGCTTGCTAATTTCAGCATGAATCCTCTGTAAGTTTTTTAAGAGGTTTCAACGGGGTTAGTAGGTGCGGTAGAAGTGCAGCTCTAGTGCGTTCGAAGGCTATAGCACCGCGACAACTGTGGTGGATGTGAGGGGAAAAGGTGACCAGTTTTCTAACCAAGCTTCAGTTATTTGTACGAGATATTGGCTCGGAGGAGCAGGGTCGGCGACAGGTGCGGTCACGGTCGTCTCGCCGGTTAAAGCGAGCAGCACGTGACACTCATGCAGCGATGCATCCCGACACCCCTACGATCTCGAGTTCAGCCGCATCAGGGTCAACGGTCTCGGGGCAAACCCAAGGTGCAGATGAGGCGCAGAGCCAAGATGGGGGCGATCGCCCCATACCT
Organism: Elainellales cyanobacterium; assembly: GCA_041742695.1. Taxonomy (GTDB): domain Bacteria; phylum Cyanobacteriota; class Cyanobacteriia; order Elainellales; family Elainellaceae; genus Kaiparowitsia. The sequence continues at coordinate 5,195 of JBGTOF010000103.1, forward strand.
TCTCCTGAGCCGCCCAACGAGCCACCCAAAGGTCAGCGTCCGCCTAAAACCCCTCGCCCCCTCTACCGCCGCTGGTATGCCTGGGTATTGATGGTGCTGGTGTCAGGGGGCAGTGGGGCCGCTGCCGCCACCTTTCACACTATTGACGAACTTCAGATTGATCTCCCCAGTGCCGACGATGCTCTGGTCTATGAGCGAGATGGCACCCTCACCATTCGAGCGGGAGATGGCAGCATTTTGCAGCAGTTGGGGCCTGCCACTCGCGAAGAAGAAGCGCTAGATGACTTGCCAGAGGATCTGATTAACGCGTTTATCGCATCAGAAGACCGCAAGTTTTATCAGCACAACGGGGTAGACTATCGGGCGATCGCCCGTGCTGCGTATGCCAACTTCACCGCTGGGGAAGTGGTCGAAGGAGCCAGCACCATCACCCAGCAGCTCACGCGGATTGTATACCTCGGTTCCGAGCAATCCATCGCCCGCAAGGTGCGAGAAGCCTTTATTGCCCACCGCCTCGAAGCGGCGCTCACCAAGGAACAAATTCTAGAGCGCTACCTAAACTTGGTTTACTTGGGCTCTGGGGCTTACGGAGTTGCCGATGCCGCCTGGATTTACTTTGGCAAACCCGTAGAGGATCTCACCCTGCCAGAAATGGCCACCATCGCTGGCATTGCCCCAGCACCCAGCTCCTATTCCCCGCTGGTTAACCCTGAACTTGCAGAGCAGCGCCGCAACGTCGTGCTGCAACGGATGGGAGCAAACGGGTTTATCACGCTAGATCAACAGAATAGGGCGATCGCCTCTCCTCTAGAAGTCACGCCCAACGAGCCCCGAAACCTCTACAGCCGCTACCCCTTCTTTACCATTTACATCCAACAACAGCTGCCCCAGTTGGTTAGCCAAGACGCACTAGAAGAGGGTGGCCTTACTATTGAAACCACGCTGAATCCTGTCTTGCAGGATATGGCGCAAGAAACCATGGACGAAGCGCTAGAAAACTACGGGAGCTCCCAGCGGTTTTCTGAAGGTGCCATGGTCTCCATCGATCCACGTACGGGTGAAGTGCTGGCTCTAGTCGGCGGCAGCGAGTTTAACGAAAGCCAGTTTAACCGAGCCGTGCAGGCGATGCGACAACCCGGCTCTACCTTCAAAACCTTTGTGTATGCGGCAGCGATCGGCGCGCGCTTTTCGCCCTACAAGAGCTATGTAGACGGCAAGCTATTTGTCGATGGCTATGAGCCCGAAAACTACGGCAAGCGCTACAGCGGCGAACGCTCCATGCGCGAGGCTCTTATCAGCTCTATTAACACGATCGCCGTTCAAGTGCTGATCGACGTTGGGTTTGACCCGGTCATTGAACTCGCGCAGAAAATGGGCATCCAGTCTGAGCTAAAGCCTGAGTATTCTATGGCATTGGGCAGCATTGAAGTCACCCCGTTAGAGCTTACCAGTGCCTATGGCACCTTGGCTAACGATGGCGTCCATGTTCCAGCCCATGCCATTACCCGAATTACCGATCGGCGGGGCGAAGTGCTCTATGAATTTGAAGACACCTCGAATTCTGCACTCGACCCTGAAGCAGCTCGCCTGATGACGTGGATGCTACGGGGCGTAGTCACTGAGGGCACCGGCGGCAACGCCGCTCTGAGCGGGCGTCCAGTCGCAGGCAAAACCGGCACCTCTGAAGAACTGCGCGACCTCTGGTTTGTCGGCTACATTCCCCAAATGGCCACCGGGGTCTGGTTTGGCAACGACGACAATAGGCCCACTCGCGGAGCCAGCTCGACTGCTGCACGCGTATGGCGCAATTTCATGGAGAAAGCGACGGAAGATATGCCCGTCGAAAATTTTGAAGCACCCCCCCAGCGACTCATCGTTACCGAGCAGACCATTGAGCCCCAGCAGGTTCGTCCCGGTCGGTTGCGCGTCACTCGCGTTAGCCCAGACGGGCGCGAAGAACGCCGCACTACAAGCTCTGGCGAGGAAAGAGAGGCGGGTAGATCTTCTCGTCCTGCTGCCACGCGCAGCACCCGCCGACAAAACGCTGCCCCCTCTGAGCAAGAGCCTGCGCAGGCATCGCCTCGTGCGTCTGAGGAGCAAGAACGTCGCCCTACGCGAACCTATGAGTCGGCAGCTCCTGAACCCAGTTCAGAAGCACCCGCTCCCAGTGAGTCTGCTCCGGCTCCGGCTCCGGCTCCGGCGCTGTCCCCTGTTGTGCCTGCTCCGGTGGCTGAACCTGCTGCTGAGCGACCTTCCTCAACGGCTCCTACCTTCTCCATTCCAGCGCCTGCCCCGGCTCCCCCACCGCCACCGGCACCTCCCGCTGCCGCCCCTGCCCCTGCCCCTGCCCCGGCTCCTGCTAGCGACGGAGATACGTAGATTGGGCAATCCCATAAGTTGAGCGATTAACGACATAGTAAATCCCTTGCAATGCAAGGGATTTACTATGTCTGACCAACTCTAAGTTCAGAACAGCGTGAGTTCGCTAGCACTGTTTCAGCGACACATTATGCTGACATTTTGCGGCTAGGGTTTTAGTGTCGTACTTACAGCTATGCCTTGCCCAAGTATTGATGAACAAAGCTGATGCAGACCGAGCCCTCGCCAACCGCTGATGCCACTCGTTTGGTCGATTCACTGCGCACATCCCCGACGGCAAAAATCCCCGGACGGCTACTTTCAAGCATGAACGGGCGACGGTTGAGCGGCCAGTTGGCTTGCCCTAACGATTCTGGTGTCAACTGTGTGCCTGTCATCACAAAGCCCTTCTCATCTAGCATGACGCAGCCCTTGACCCATTCGGTGCAGGGGCGTGCGCCAATGAAGGAGAACAGATGCTGCGCCTCAAGCACGAATTGTTCTCCTGTGGTGCGGCGGCATTCCACTCGCTCTAGGTGTCCGTTGCCAATCAGTGTTTCGATTTCTGTCTGGCTATGCAGTGTGATGTTGGGCGTTTTCTCGATGCGGGTAATGAGATAGCGCGACATGCTTTTATCTAATGAAGCACTGCGAATCATCAGGTGCACATGCTTGGCTGTGCGTGACAAAAACATCGCAGCCTGCCCGGCAGAGTTGCCTCCGCCGATCACGATGATCTCTTCGTCTTTACAGGTTTGGGCTTCCATGGGTGTAGCGCCATAATACACACCGTTGCCCTCAAAGTTTGCAAGGTTGGGTAGATTGAGTTTGCGATACTGAGCGCCGCTGGCAATCACTACCGCTCGTCCTCGGATTACGCTGCCGTTGTCTAGGTGCAGCGTATACGCGCTGCCGCCGCATTCCAACGTTTCGGCGCGATGGGGAATCGAGACTGCCCCGCCAAACTTTTGCACCTGGGCATAGGCACGGCTGGCAAGTTCATCGCCCGAGATGCCAGTGGGAAACCCTAAATAGTTTTCAATTCGAGAACTGGTGCCCGCCTGCCCGCCAGGGCCAACGCTATCAATGGTAAGAGTGTTTAGCCCTTCGGAGGCTGCATAAACGCTGGCGGCCAGGCCCGCAGGCCCTGCCCCTACAATGAGCACGTCGTATTCTACATCTTGAATATGGTCAGAAATGCCGAAACAGTGGGCGATCGCCCCCAATGACGGGTTTTTGTAGATTTGCTGAGGCCCTGCGATCAGGATGGGAGTCTCTTCAGGGGCGACCTGAAACGTTTCTAACAGCCCAGCAGCCTGCTCATCCCGTTCTAGGTCGATCCACGTGAGGGGAATATGATTGCGACTGAAGAACTCACGAATGCGGAATGTGTCGGGTGAATAGCGAGAGCCAATTAGCCGGGCTCCATAATTGCCATCGGCCAACAAGTGGGCACGGCGCAGCAAAAACGATTGCAGCAACACTTGGCTGATCTCAGGCTGATTGGCAATCATATCCATCAGCTTGGGAGGCAGCACCCGAATGGCACGCCCATATTCTAATACGGTGCCCCGCACAACAGCAGCCCGGCTAGAGAGCATGTCGCTATCGCCTGTAAACCCTCCCGCCTCGTGCACTGTAACCCGGCGATTGTCAGCAGCCGGGTCGGAGATTTCAATCGCCCCATCCAGCACGGCATAAAAATTAACGGCCTGATCGCCCACATCAAACAGCACCTCGCCTTTGTTGAGGGGCACTTCGTCACCATAACCACGCAGAATCTCAATCTCTGACGCACTTAAACTGGGAAACAACTCTCTATCGCTTGCCATACATGCTGTTCCTGGGGTGGTTTAGATTGCGGACAGTCGATCAAATCCTGACCAGACTAAATGCTAGGAATTCTGAAAAACCTGAAAATACTTGAAAGATACAGCAGTTCTCTGGATTTTGGCATTCAAATAACAGAAGCGGGCGATCGCCCCAAGCGACAAAAGGGATGGACGGTCTTTTCTGCTGTTAGAGGCGACCGGCACCCCCGATCAGCCTGCTCCAACCAGAGCCTAAAGAACCAAAATCTAAAGAAATGTAGCGCAGATCTGCAACTCATACTCATTATGAGTACGATATACAGAGACTCGTTACTGAGGCGAGTGTTGTTGCATACCTATGAAGGAATCAGTTTGCCGCTATGAGTGAGAACAATAACTTAACCACAACCACAGGGTGTCCGATTTTTGACAATCAGAACTCTGTCACTGCAGGGCCGCGCGGGCCGCTGCTTATGCAGGATGTGCAGTTGTTAGAGCAGATGCAAAGCTTTAACCGAGAGCGCATTCCTGAGCGTGTGGTTCATGCCAAGGGGTCAGGTGCCTATGGCACATTTACTCTGACGCGGCCCATTCCTGAATACACCAGAGCCAAGTTTCTGGCAGGCGAGGCCGGCAAGCAGACCGAGGTATTTTTGCGCTTCTCGACCGTGGCTGGCGAGCGCGGTGCCGCAGATGCCGAGCGCGATGTGCGCGGCTTTGCCGTAAAGTTTTATACCGAAGAAGGCAACTGGGATTTGGTGGGGAACAACACCCCGGTTTTCTTCATCCGTGATCCGCATAAGTTTGCCAACTTCATCCATACCCAAAAGCGCCATCCCCAAACCAACCTGCGAGATGCCAACGCCCAGTGGGATTTTTGGTCGCTAAACCCAGAATCGCTGCACCAGATTACGATTTTGTTTAGCGATCGCGGGTTGCCCGCCAGCTATCGCCACATGAATGGCTATGGCAGCCACACCTTCTCCTTTGTGAATGCAGAGGGCGAGCGGTTTTGGTGCAAGTTTCACTTTAAAACCCAGCAAACGGTGAAGTGCATGAGCGGGGAAGAGTCCGCCAACCTCATCGGTATAGATCGCGAATCGCACCAGCGTGATCTGTTTACCGCCATTGAGCGGGGCGAGTTCCCCAAGTGGACGGTGAAAGTACAAGTCATGACAGAGGCCCAGGCCAATACCTTTCAGTGGAACCCCTTTGACCTGACCAAGGTGTGGCCCCACAAAGACTTCCCCATGATGGAGATCGGCGTGCTGGAGCTGAATCGCAACCCAGTTAACTACCATGCTGAAGTAGAACAGTCGGCCTTTAGCCCCAGCGTGTTTCCACCAGGAATTGGCCCCAGCCCTGACAAGGTGCTGCAGGCGCGGCTGATGTCCTATCCTGATGCTCAGCGCTACCGCATTGGCACCAATTATCAGCAGTTACCGGTGAATCAGCCTCGCTGCCCGGTGATGCATTACCAGCGGGATGGCGCCATGTCTACGGGGTTTGGCGGCAGCAGCCCTAATTACTATCCCAACAGCGACGACAACGCGCCGAAAGAAGCCCCCGACTATCGCGAACCCGGCTTGCCCTTGGGGGATGTGGTGGCTGATCGATATGAATCGCGCGATCAGGATGACTATACCCAGGCGGGAAATCTGTGGCGCATTTTCTCAGATGACGAAAAGGATCGCACCGCAGCGGCGATCGCCGGAGCCCTCAGCGGCGCCCGACACGATATCCAGATGCGACAGCTGTGCCACTTCTTCCGCGCGGATATGGAGTATGGGCAGCGGGTCGCGAAGGCGCTGGAGGTAGACATTGACCCGGCGATGCTGCAACAAAACCAGCAAAATAATCCCCAGCCTGTGGCTCACTAAGGGGGATGAAGGCGCTTCCCCGGCATTGTGACGTAGGTTCTGCCAACGTCACAATGCCGGGGAAGACGGTGTGGAATCTGGCGTAAACCTATGCTCTGAGGTTGATCTAGCAAAGGGTAGAGTTGCTGTTCGGGCGTTGGTGCAGTGCATCAACGCCCGAACAGCGTTTAATTGAGTTTGCAATATCCGAGGTGTTATGGAATCACCGTCTGCCCCGGCATCATCAGCCAACGCCACCCTGATTGGGGCGTCTGCAATTTTAATGTGGGCCACACTCGCCTTGCTGACCCGGCTGAGTGGGCCCATCCCCCCATTTCAACTGACGGGCATTTGTTTTACGCTGGCGTTTTTGATTGGCGTAGGGCTTTGGGTGCGGCAAGGGCAGGCCCCTTGGGCGCGGTTGCGGCTGCCGGGGCAGGTGTGGCTGGTGGGCGTCTTTGGCTTGTTTGGGTACCACTTTTTTTATTTTTTGGCCTTGCAGAATGCGCCGACGGTTGAAGCTAGCCTGATTGCCTATCTGTGGCCACTGCTGATTGTGCTGTTTTCAGCATTGCTGCCGGGGGAGACGCTGCGCTGGTTTCATGGAGCGGGGGCGATCGCCGGATTTGCGGGTGCAATTCTGCTAATTAGCGATGGGGCAGCGCTGAGCTTTCGGCCTGAGTATGGGTTTGGCTATGGCTGTGCGGTGGCCTGTGCGGTGATTTGGTCGGGGTATTCCATTCTGTCGCGGCGGTTTGGTGAGATTCCCATTGATGCGGTGGGGGCATTTTGCGGGGTAGCGGCGGTGCTCTCTTGGCTTTGCCATGGGCTGCTCGAAACGTTTGTGATGCCCACGGCACAACAGGCATTGGCGATTGTAGGGCTGGGGCTGGGGCCGGTGGGGGCGGCTTTTTTTACTTGGGATTATGGCGTCAAGCGCGGCAACATCAAACTGCTGGGAGTGTTGTCCTATGGGGCACCGCTGCTCTCAACGCTGCTACTGGTGGTGGCAGGCATGGCGACCGCAAGCTGGTGGCTGGCGCTGGCCTGCGGGCTGATTGTGGGGGGTGCCGCGCTGGCGATGGGTAATATATGGCGGGGACGCAGGGGGCGATCGCCCGAAGAGCCCCGCTCCTAAACGCTCTTGCAGGCGTCTAGCCTTTTCCTCAGAATGCCGCTGCCTAGGAGTTTTAGATTAACTCCGGATTTCGCCCGCGCTGGCTAGAAAACATGAGATGTGTCAAAGTCCCTCCATTGCCCGGTAGGGGCATCGCCCTTGGCCCTCAGCGGGGCACCCAGACACCTGGTGTTCTACTACGTGGGTTCATCTATGGTTGAGCGATCGCATCGGTCTCAGCGCTCTAGCCCGACTCAGCAGCTCACGGCTCACCTGCGCCAGCGAGCCCGTGCCGTGGTGCTGGCGAGCGTGCTGGCTACAGGTCTGTTGTCGGGGTTGCGCCCCATCGGTCTGCTGCAACCGCTAGAACTGATGGGGTTTGATCTATGGCAGCGACAGCAAGCCGATGAACCGCCCGACCCGCGCTTGGTCATTCTCGGAATGACCCAGGCTGACATTCAGCAATATCAGTGGCCGCTCTCAGATGAGCAGTTGGCGCAGGTGCTGGCGGAAGTGCAGCAGGCGCAGCCGCGCGTGATTGGGCTAGATCTCTACCGCGATCGCCCGAACCCACCCGGCTCGGAGGCTCTGCAGGCTGAGCTCGCCCGCCCGAATGTGATCACCGTAATGAACGTCGGCATCGACCCAATGCTGGGTGAGGTGCCCGCTCCGCCGGGGGTACCCTGGGCGCGAGTGGGGTTTAATGATCTGGTGCTCGATCCAGACTGGGTGCTGCGGCGCAATCTGCTGTTTGTGCGATCGCCTGAGCGACATTATTATTCCTTTGCCCTGCGGGTGGCGCTGGCCTATCTCACCGCCGACCCTACGGCCTCAGCCCAGTTTGAGGTGGACGACACCACCCTCACGCTCGGACAAACGCAGATTCCCGTCCTGACTCAGGGGTTTGGCGCGTATCAAGCCATTGACGAGCGGGGCTACCAGATCCTGACGCGCTATCGTCATGGTCAGTCGCCAGCCCAGCATATCTCGATCCGCCAGTTGCTCAATGGGCAGGTTGATCCGGCGATGCTGCGCGATCGCATTGTGTTGGTGGGCACCACTGCCTCCAGTCTTAAGGATGAGTTCTACACGCCCTATAGCCTGGTGCGGTCTTCTGGGTTCACCATGCCGGGGGTGGTGGCCCATGGGCAGTTGGTCAGCCACCTATTGGATATTGCCGCGGCAGAACCGGTGCTGTTTCGAGGCTTGCCTCCCTGGGGCAAAACCCTATGGCTGCTGGGCTGGGCGGCGATCGCCAGCAGTTGCGTTTGGGGCATTAGGCGACCTCTGCAGATTGGGGTTGCGGTTCTGCTCATGGGGGGCGTGCTAGTGGGTGGGGTGGCGATCGCCTTTAGCCAATTGCTGTGGCTGCCCCTCGCCGAGCCCTTAGTGGCAATGGGTCTCGCCAGCGGGCTGGCGGTGCTCCACAAGCTGTTGTATCGCAGCACCCACGACAGCCTCACGGGGTTGCCCAATCGGGTTGTCTTTGTGGAACAAGTGCGGCGATCGCTGATGGCTTCCTCCGCCTCCGCCGGTGGGGATCAGGTGACGGCAGTTGCCTTTCTGGATATCGATCGATTTCGGCTGATTAATCAAAGCTTTGGGCATAGCGTGGGCGATCGCCTGCTGCAAACCGTTACCCAGCGGCTGCTGCTGCATAAACCCGCCACGGCAAAATTAGCCCGCGTGGGCGGCGATGAATTTGCCCTGTTGCTGCCGGCCATCCGCCAAGGCGACCTAGAGCAATGCCTGGATCAGTTGCAAACCGCCCTGGCAGAACCTGTGTCTGTGCAGCAGCATCGGTTAGGCATCACCGCCAGCATTGGCATTGCGCTGCCCCAGCCCGGGCAAGAGTCGTCCCCTGAGACGCTGATTCGGGATGCCTATACGGCCATGTTTCGGGCCAAAGCCCTGGGGCGATCGCGCTATGCTCTGTTTTCATCCAGCATGCGCGTTGCCGCCGTTCACCGCTTGCAGCTCGAGAGCGACCTGCCCCAAGCCCTCAGCCAGCAAGACATGGTGTTGCACTATCAGCCTATTGTCTGCCTGCAAACGGGCACCATTTCGGGGTTTGAAGCACTGGTGCGCTGGCGATCGCCCGACCGAGGCATTATTCCCCCCAGCGACTTCATCCCCATTGCCGAAGAAACCGGATTTATCGTCACCTTAGGGCAGTGGGTGTTTCAAACCGCCTGCCAGCAGCTCAAAACTTGGCAGCAGCAGTTCCCTGACTATGCCCTCAAAATGAGTATCAACCTGTCACGGCGGCAGTTTGAGCAACCCGATCTAGAGCAGCACCTGGCCGATACCCTGCACCAAGTCGATCTGCCCGTGAACAGCGTGCAGTTAGAAATTACCGAAAGCACCGCCATGGTCGATGTAGAAGCCGCAATTCACTTGATGGTGCGGCTAAAGCGGTTAGGAGTTCAGTTCAGCATTGATGATTTCGGCACCGGCTATTCTTCGCTAAGCTATCTGCACCGACTGCCTGTCGATGCCCTCAAAATCGACAAATCATTTGTGAGCTGCATGGACCATAGCAGCGAAAACCAAGACATTGTGCAAACCATCATTACCCTGGGCCATAAGCTGGGCATCGAAGTCGTGGCCGAGGGCATCGAAAATCAAACCCATCTGCACCTGCTGAATCAGAGCGCGTGCGAATACGGCCAAGGGTACTTCTTCTCCCACCCTCTTCCCGCCGAAGCCGCGACAGACCTATTAACCTCGCTCTACCCCTCGGGCTCTATGGCCGCCCAACCCAGCAGTTAACCCCCATTGCCCTACTGTCTCGGCACCGCATTTCTCTCCCCTGTTTCCTGTCCCCTTTCCTCTCTTCCCTAAAACAACCGAGCTAGATTCCATCAAGACTGTCAGTTTTGTTTTGGACTTTCGGGTAGCCCCGCGATAAATGTGGTAAACGTCTTAATGGCAGGATTTGGGGAGTGTGGATAGCATTCGCCTGACCCGCTCAGGGGTACACTGATAGGCTGTCTAGCACGGTTAGAACTTTTATGGCGTTTGATTATCCTGATGATTTGAGATATATGGATTCCCATGAATACGCTCGCCTAGATGGCGACATTGCCACCATTGGCATCACCGCCTTTGC
>JBGTOF010000142.1:0-4632 GCA_041742695.1 Elainellales cyanobacterium
ACCGGCCCCCTCGCCACCACTAGTGTCAACCGCACTGGAGAACCGCCGCTGCTCACCACTGCCGCCATTAATGCGGAATTCCCGCAAGTCCTAACGCTGCATCCAACAGAATTGGAACAGCTAGAGCAGGGGGAGCGATCGCCCCATACTGCGCTCAACGTCCCTTCTACGGTGCTGCAATGGCAAGACGGCCAATGGCACTACCTCCGGTCAGGCGCAGTCGAGGTTGATCCCGTGCTGCTGAAAGAGACCGAGACTTAGCCCGGATGTAACTCGTGCGATCGCGCCTGCACCCGATAAAGCTTCATCAAAACAATATCTTGCAGCAGGCCCCAACTTGCTCATCCAAGCAGGGTGAGAACCCAATGCGGAACGGAAGGCAAGCTTCCCACCCTGCAGCAATCTTACAAAATCAATATCATCCGCATTATGACGAGATCATGACGAGGGACGACATCAGCAGAGACAGCAGCCATAATAATACCAACCGCAAAGGTTAACCCAGGTTAAGCGCGCGGCAATCAACCTAAAACCCTGCATACAATAGAATCAAGGGCAAAAGAAACCGCCCACCGCCCGCCTAAAGCAGACTGGTGTTTTAGGCCTCCTGATGGATGAAGACGGCTTCGCCCTGGGAGAATCACCATGCTAGTTATTTTGCAAGACAACCAAATCGTGTCGCTAGACCAGGTTTGCCAAGGATGCCTCATGGCCGATCAACAGGGGCAACCCAGATGGAATCAGGGAAGCCTGCGCTGTGGCCGAGCATTAAATCCACTGATCGAGGCTCTGCCTGAGCAATTTGAGTGCCAAATGGGGTTCCGCATTGCCCACATCCGAGATCAGTGACGATTAGGGCAACGCCGTACGCCTGAACTGCCGTTTAGACCGTGATGCTGCAACATCGCAGAGAGTTTGCGATACTTGTATGTATGGCTAATTTGGCTTAAATCATGCTCAACATTCAATGTTCGATGTTCTAGTGTATTGAGATGGTTGTATACAGGCCCCCACCGACTTGTAAATCTGTCGCCTGCTTAAAATCAGCTCACTCTGGAGCGCCAGCATTGCTATCGGCCCCAAAAATGAGTCTACCGTTTCAATATTTTCAATGTATAGAGATATATAGAGTTACGCTCTAATTGCCTGCAAACACGAAGTTCTGGGAGAAAACCATGACCTGGCGCGGCACCACCACCCCCAAAGATCGAATTCTGTCCTGCCTTGTATACCTGCTGCCCCTGCTCGACGGTGTGGCGCTGGCGGGGCCATTCATGCGTCAGGTGCCTGAGTTGAGCTTCCTGTTCACCCCGCTGATGCCTCTTTTCCTTTTGTACTACACGATTCCGTTTTTTGGCCTGATTGTATTCTTTGGACTATTTGCGCTGGTGGTTCGCAACCCAAACATTCCTCACTTTGTTCGCTTCAACACGATGCAGGCTTTACTGCTGGGCATTGTGGGCTCTCTCTTTAGGCTATTGCTAGACTGGGTGCTAGAACCAATCTTGCGCTCTGGGTTGATTCTCGACACCTTCTACAATGTTGGTTTTTTGGCGATTTTGGCTGCGGTCATTTTTGGGGTGGTGCAGTCCGTCCGCGGCATGTATGCAGAAATCCCCAGTTTGTCTGAGGTGGTGCATCGCCAAGTTCAGTGATAGGTGCGATCGCCCAAGGTTGCATCGAATTTGCATAACGTCCCATAAAAGAAGGCGGCAATCTTGGTAGAGATTGCCGCCTTCTTCGCATTTTTACCCGACTGACTGCTGTGCAAATGACCCACGGCTAGGGGTTTACAGTTTCAGCTGGCTGGTCGGCCTCTGTCGGAGTTTGGGGACTGGTCTGCCTGGCTTCGACTGGGTTTTCTAAACTCCCAATGCCTTCAATTTCAACCCGAATGCGATCGCCCACCCGCATTCCCCCAACGCCTTGGGGTGTCCCTGTCAGCACCACGTCTCCCGGCAACAGCGTCATCACCTGACTGATATAGGCCACAATCACTTCGGGAGAAAAGGTCATATCGCTAATGGAAGCAAATTGCACCGGGTTAGGATCGTCGTTAATAAAGGTTTGCAGAGTAGCGCTGGGGTTCACTTCCCGCACAATCCACGGCCCGAGCGGGCAAAACGTATCAAACCCCTTAGCGCGCGTCCACTGGCCATCGCTACGCTGCAAATCGCGGGCTGTGACATCGTTGGCAATGGTATAGCCCCAGATTTTGGTGCGCGCGGTTTCGGGGGTGCAGTCTACACAGCGATCGCCCATCACCAGCGCCAACTCCCCTTCATAATCCACCCGATTCGACAGCGCCGGGTATTGAATGGGCATATTTGCAGGAATCACGGTTGTAGGGGGTTTAAGGAATAGCAAAGGTTCTGCGGGCACCTCATTTCCCAATTCGGCAGCGTGCTTCAAATAGTTGCGCCCCACCGCCACAATTTTAGAAGGCGCACAGGGGGCTAATAACTCATAGGTATCGGGTTCAAGCATCTGGTCTAGCGGCTGCCCTTTGAGCCACGGCGGCGCGTCGAGCAATTGTACCCGGTGATCCAGCAGCAGCAGGCCGTAGTATAAATGCCCCGAATTGGTTTGAACCCGGACATAGCGTTGCGCCATAACCTCTCACTTACCCCTCACTAACCCAACAACAGCCGATTTAGAGAACACTCAATGCAGAAGTCATAGACCAAGCCATGGACATGCCGTAGCGCAACCCTGCCCCACCTCGACCTAATTAAAACGTCAGTTCGGCAAATTCCTCACCGTGCAGCCCACGACGCGGGCAGAACGGCTTGGTGTTGCTCTAACCCGCGCTGTGGGGCTGAAACAACGCTATCGAACTCACGGTGTGGGATTGACTTAGACGCATCACCCTGAGCAAGGCCCTAGAAGCTTCTGCATCCGTCGTTATCTCCCTACTTAGTAGACCACGACAATACCGCAAAAGCATCATGCGCGCTCGTTCTAACGATTACGATCTAAGACAGCAGCCCTAGAAAGGAAATTTTAGGACGCCTCAATCCTGCATGGCTATACTCTACAGCGATCGCCCGTTTGATAATGCTATCGCCATAGCAATAAATGCAGGGCGATCGCGATCGCACCCAAACCAATGCACAGGCTGGATCAGCCATAACGCAGCCCTAAGCCGCTGGGCGACCTTACAGCCGTAGCGTGGGAAAGATACTAAGTATGCTGGCTACGGTGCTAAGATTAGAGATCCTTGCTTCTGCACGGGCATGGCTGCAGGATGTGTGACGCTGCACATTCATGAGCTGCGCCGTACAAGAAGCCACTAGTCCAAAAGGAGAAAATTGGATGGCTTACGAAACGATGTACATCATTCGCCCAGATTTAGGCGACGAGCAAATTGATCAAATCATTGGCAAATACGAAACGTTCCTGAAAGAGCAAGGTGCTACTGATATTGAAATTACACTCCGGGGTCGCCGCCGGTTAGCCTATGAAATCAATAACCACCGCGAGGGCGTGTATGTGCAGATGAACTACAGCGCACAGGGAACGGTGATTGCCGCGATGGAACGCGCCATGCGCCTGAGTGAGGATATCATCCGCTACCTAACGGTGAAGCCAGAAGAAGTTATAGAAGAGGCGATCGCCGCCGAATAGCTCCTTATTTTCACGATGACCGGGTTCCTCCCTGATTGAATTCAGCCAAGAGCCCCAGAGAAGCTGCTAGCCTAGGGTTAGCAGCTTTTTTGCTACCCACCTGTACTGAATTAGGCGATCCGTGATGGATCGATAATTCACGCAGTGCTTAGTGCAGACTAAGCACAAAGCCCGTGTGATGGCAATCTTCGTAACGGTTGTCAACGCTCAGCCAAAACCCCAATGTTCAACACTGCCCATGAAACTGTTTAAGAAAACCCTGCATCAGCGCCTAAATCACACCTATGACGTCATCATTGTGGGGGGCGGCGCGGGGGGGCTCTCTGCTGCAATTTATTTACAGCGCTATCGGCTGTCGTGCCTCGTGGTGGAAAAAGGTCGGGGCCGCTCCTTCTGGATGCAAGACCTGCGCAACTATCTCGGCTTAGATCCCGAGACTCCGGGGCGTGACCTCTTGCAGCAGGGGCAGCACCATGCGCTGGAACTGGGGGCAGACTACCTCATGGGGTTTGCAGAAGAGGTGGTCGACGAAGGCGATACCTTTGCCGTGCGGGTCAAAGTGGGCAAAAAAGACAGCGAGTATCCTGTCTTTCGCTCCAAATACGTGATTGCAGCCAGCGGCATTATTGATCGCCTGCCCGAACTCGACGACATGCAGAACGTCTACGACTATGCTGGCTATAACCTGCATGTGTGCATGATTTGTGATGGGTATGAAATTGCTGACACGCGCTGCGGGCTGTTTGTTAATTCTGAAGGCAACATCAACACTGCCTTTGTGCTCAACTGGTTTACGCCCTACATTACGGTGTTTACCCACGGATTGTTTCAAGTTAGTGACGAAATGCGTCACAAATTACAAGAACACGGTTATCCTTTAGTAGATCAAACCATCCGACGCTTTTTGGGAGAAAACCACGAGATGACAGGCGTGGAGCTAGTCGATGGGTCAGTTGTCAAACTCGACACCGGACTAGTTGCGATGGGGTCTCATTATTACAACGA
>JBGTOF010000143.1:0-7381 GCA_041742695.1 Elainellales cyanobacterium
AAACACCCATGTATTACTCAGGAGTATCGCCATGACGCAATCGCCAGAATTTCGCCCCCCCAATGGGCAGAGCGAAGCCCAGCGAGCCCTCGAACTCGAGCAAGGGCTGCCGATGACGGGTTGGCAGCAAGAAGTGGGCCAAGGGTTGGAATATGGCCTAGAGGCTGCAGCCAGCATTCAAGATCGCTCTATCCCTACCTTTTCTCGAGGAGAACTGCCCCACTATGCGGGCATCAATACCTTTCTCAAAGCGCCTTATCTGGAAGATGTGCGCAAGGTCGGCAACTATGATGTGGCGATCGTTGGCGTGCCTCACGATTCTGGCACCACCTATCGCCCAGGTACTCGGTTTGGCCCTCAGGGCATTCGCCGGATCTCGGCGCTCTATACCCCCTACAACTTTGAGTTGGGTGTCGATTTGCGAGAACAGATCACCCTCTGCGACGTCGGCGATATTTTTACCATTCCCGCCAATAATGAAAAGTCCTTTGATCAGATCTCAAAGGGGGTCGCCCATGTCTTTAACTCAGGTGCGTTTCCGATCTTGCTGGGGGGCGATCACTCGATTGGCTTTCCTACAGTGCGGGGCATTTGTCGGCACTTGGGCGACAAGAAGGTCGGGATCATCCACTTTGACCGCCATGTAGATACACAAGAAACCGACCTAGATGAGCGGATGCACACGTGTCCTTGGTTTCACGCGACCAATATGAAAAACGCCCCGGCGAAGAATTTGGTGCAGTTGGGCATTGGGGGTTGGCAGGTGCCGCGGCAAGGGGTGAAGGTATGCCGCGAACGGGCGACTAACATTCTGACGGTAACAGATATTACAGAAATGGGGCTCGATGCCGCAGCAGACTTTGCGATAGAAAAGGCAACAGACGGGACTGATTGCGTCTGGATTAGCTTCGATATTGACTGCATTGATGCGGGCTTTGTGCCGGGTACAGGATGGCCAGAACCCGGAGGGTTGATGCCTCGTGAGGCGTTGCATCTATTGAAGCGAATTGTGCAAAATGCTCCGGTTTGTGGCATGGAAGTTGTAGAAGTGTCGCCTCCTTATGATGTCAGTGATATGACGTCGCTGATGGCTACTCGGGTGATTTGTGACACCATGGCGCACTTGGTCGTGTCGGGCCAGCTACCGCGCAGAGAGCGACCGTCCTATATTCACCCCGAGGCTGAACCCGAACAGGTGGACTGGACTTAGACCTGGAGATGGTGGGGTGATTACGGCTAAACCCACGGCGCGATCAGAGCCGTCGTGCGATAGAAACTGTTGAAACCGGCGTGCGATCGCCCCTCTCTTAATCCCCTTATTAGCTGCTGATCAGCTGCGATTTCTATGCATGAAACCGACATGACCAAGGCGCTGATTCTTACCGTTAGAGAGTGGTATGAGTCTCAACCCCAGCCGCCCCAGATTAGTACTGTTCATTTGGTAGTGGGCAAGTTTACCTGTGTGGAGCCCGCCAGTTTGGAGTTTGCGTTTGCCGCACAAACGCAGCAGACCTTTCTGCAGGGTGCAACGTTAGCAATTCGTGAAACGCCGCTGATTGCTTACTGCCACACCTGCCGGGCTAACTATCGTCCTGAAATTGGACTGCGCTACGCGTGCCGCACCTGTAACGCCCCGATGGATGATATTCGCTCAGGGCGAGAGCTCAAAATTGAACGCATTGAATATTCCCAGCAAGACGCTGCCAGAGACTCACCAGACGCTCCAGCAGATTCACCCCAGACTACTCAGAACAAGACTGGGCTAAATCTTGTGCCTTCGCAGCCTTAATCGATTGCACATTATCCATGCCTTCACCCAATTAGGACACTGCACAATGCACCAAACCTTTGATGCCGCTCTTGGTATAAACCTACTGCATGCCAATCAAAGCGGGGCTGACCAGAACCGAGCCCAGTTTGATCAATGGGGCATTCGCTGCCTGAATCTGATGAGTAGCCCTGGCGCTGGCAAAACTGCTCTGCTCGAACAGACGCTAGCGGCGTTGGCTCCCGAGATCAAGATTGCTGTGATTGAGGGCGACATGACAACAGAACTCGATGCCGATCGCCTGCGACGCTATGGCGTTCCAGTTATTGCTATCAATACGGGACGATCCTGCCACCTCGATTCCAAGATGGTGGCGGGTGGTATTCATCGGCTGGCTCATGAGTACAACCCGGCTGAGTTTGACCTCGTGCTGGTCGAAAATGTGGGCAATTTGGTGTGCCCAGCAGAGTTTGAAGTCGGGGAACATGCCAAGGTGGCGCTGCTGAGCATCACTGAAGGCGAAGACAAGCCATTGAAATATCCACTGATGTTTCAGGAAGCGGATTGCTTGCTGATCACCAAGATGGATTTAGCACCGCATCTGGATTTTGATCTGGAGCAACTCGTCGCTAATGTGCGCCAGATGAACCCTCGTGCTGATATTCTCCCGGTTTCTGCCAAAACGGGAGCCGGGCTGGATCATTGGTTTGGCTGGGTGCGATCGCACTTGCATCAGTCTATGAATCCAGCGCTGGCGATCGACTGTGCCGCCTCAGGGAGAAGCGCCCTATGACCTTATCGCTGCATTGCTTGCAATGCTAGAGCGATGCGCAACAAACTGTAACAAAAGTCAGGTAGCGGGCTGACTCCGACCAAAGACTCAAGCCCGCCATTTCCTGGCTCCAAATCGACTGCAACCGTTATGTCTCATCGATTAGAACGTAGGTAATTATGACAGATCAGATTTTTTTCTGGGGAATTATTCTTTTTCTCTTGGCCACATTAGGACTTGGGGTTTGGGCATCCAAGCAGATCAAAGGAGATAGCGTCAATTTTTTGGTGGCAGGGCGTGGGCTCGTGCTGCCGCTCGCAGCAGCGACCCTCATGGCGCAGTCCGTTGATTCCAACGCTACGTTGGGCAATACCGACTTGGCGGCAGAGTTTGGCTTTTGGGCCGGGGCCTCGCTGCCGCTGGGTCTGGCGCTTTGCTTGTTTCTCACGGCGCTGTTTTTTGCCAAGCCTATGAACCGCATGGGTCTGATCACGCTCCCCGATTTCTATCGGGTGAAGTATAGCCGAGCTACGGAGTTTGTGGCAGCCGTTATTATGGTGCTGAGTTTTTCGTTCTTGCTGGCAGGAAATTTGGTAGCAGGCGGATTCTTGTTCCAGGCGTTTTTGGGTACAAGTTACCTGGCGGGTGTGCTGCTAATCGCCACTATTGTATTTATCTATACGGCGAGTGGTGGGTTGTTTGCGGTGGCCTATACAGATGCAATTCAAGTGACGATCGCCTTTGTTGGCACCCTTTGCCTACTGATTTTTATCAGCACTACATTTGGCATTGCTGTCCCCGAAGGCATGGGGCCGTTTGATCTAGCGCAACTGACTGACCCTGCAGAAGGGGCGGCTATCAACTGGGCGACCTTGCTGGCATTGGGCCTAGGCGATATTGTGGCGATTGACTTTATGGCGCGGGTGTTTGCTGCAGAAAGCCCCGAGACAGCTCAACGGGCTTGCTTCATTGGGTCTGCAGGCACGGTGCTGATTGGTGTGCCCTTTTCGATGATGGCGCTGGGGACTCCCCAGATCCTTGCCGATGCAGGTGTGACGCCAGATGGACCGCTGCTGTTTGCACTGCTGCAAAGTGTGGTTCCCCCCGCACTGGGTTTGCTAGTGGTTGCGGCTATTCTTTCTGCATCGCTGTCGACGGCTGACGGGGCGATTCTGGGCACCGCGTCTGTCATTGCCCACAACATTCTGGGGGTGCGCCATACGGATCACAATGCAGCGGGCGATCGCCTGTTAGCGCTGACTCGCATCATGGCGTTGGTGATCACCATCATGGGGGTGTTTTTTGCAGTTCTAGTGCCCCAAACTGGAATTTTGCTGCTGCTGGCGTTTGACTTAGGATTTGCGGGATTACTGGTGCCGTTGGCTGCAGGCATCTACTGGCCTAAAGCGACTAGCCATGGCGCTTTGGCCTGCATCCTTACGGGAACGGCGGTGCGGTTGCTGTTTTTTGTGATGATGCCAACCATGTTTGGGGCAGACAATACACTGCTCTACATTCCCAACCCCATCTTCACTGCAGACTTTGACGGCTTCCCCACATTGATTAGTCCACTGGTTGGTCTGGTTGTGTTTGTGGTGGTGTCGTTGATGACCCAAGGGCGCGGGGGGTCTGGGCGACGCCTGACAGAGCCAACGCTAGAAGGGATCAGCCGCATCGAGTCATAGCAACTGCTTGACGGATTTGCGACGTTATTGCAACCAATAGGTTTATCGGGACAATTATTGTGATGAACTCCCTGATCTCAGGGAGTTCATCACAATTTTAAGCCTCTGTTGCTAGGTAGCTGCACTTACACTGTCCGATACTGTTAGTGAGATGAGCGGCGTCCAGATGATGAACGGGAGACTGTTGTAGGGCGGGGATGTCCTGCCCCTCTACTACGCGCTTCAGTGGGTGTGCTATCGGCATCTTTGGATCTAGTGCGCGATGTTTGAGGGCGGGAATGCTGCCCCTGCCGAGCTTCTCGGGTCTTGGGTTGGGGGGTAGCACCATTACGAGTTGGAGGCGAAGGGCGATCGCCCGCTTCAAACCCAGGTACCTCCTCTTGCGGCACCGACCGTTTCATCAGCTTTTCGATATCGGCCAGCAGCTTATACTCGTCGGCACACACTAGTGCCAATGCTTCACCCGTAGACCCAGCGCGTCCTGTGCGGCCAATTCGGTGAACATAGTCTTCGGGCACATTAGGGAGCTCAAAGTTGATCACCATCGGCAATTCGTTAATGTCAATGCCGCGTGCTGCAATATCCGTAGCAACAAGAACCTGCAAGCTGCCGTCCTTAAACTTGGCCAGAGTGCGGGTTCGAGCCGCCTGACTTTTGTTTCCATGGATGGCCATAGCAGGAATGCCTGAATGGCTTAGCTGCTTTGATAGTCGATCGGCCCCGTGCTTAGTGCGGGTAAAGACCAGCACCTGATACCAGTTGTGTTGCTGAATCAAATGGGTTAGCAGGGCTGACTTGCGATCGCGCGACACCCGATACACCTTCTGGGAAATCAATTCTGCTTTGGGATGAACGCTCGCAACCTCAATCAGCACCGGCTGATTCAGCATGGACTGCGCCAAGGATTTGATTTCTTTAGAAAACGTGGCGGAAAACAGCAGGTTTTGGCGTTGCTTAGGCAACAGCGCCAGAATTCGACGGATATCGCGAATAAAGCCCATATCGAGCATTCGATCCGCTTCATCCAGCACCAAAATCTCAACCTGGGAAAGATTTACGGTGCCTTGCTGCACATGGTCAAGCAAGCGCCCGGGCGTTGCCACTAGAATATCCACCTGACCCTTTAACTGACGGATTTGGGGATTAATATTGACGCCACCAAACACTGTCATGGAATTAAGGGAAAGGTGTTTGCCATAGGCCGTTACACTTTCTTCTACCTGTGCTGCCAGCTCGCGGGTAGGAGTGAGGATGAGCGCCCTCACGGGAGTACGACGACCTGCAGATGGCGCAGGTGTGGTAGTGGATAGCAGTTGCAGAATAGGCAAGGTAAATCCTGCTGTTTTGCCTGTCCCAGTTTGGGCTCCAGCTAACACATCTTGCCCTGACAAAATAGCTGGAATCGCTTGCTGTTGAATGGGGGTGGGCGTCGTGTAGCCCCGTGCGGTTACAGCATGAACAATGGCATCAGAGAGGCCAAGATTGGAAAAAGTCATGAAACTCCAAAAAGAATAAGATCGGTCTGTCGCCGTGGACGGCACAAGTCTTGCACAGACGGATATGAACCTGAGACGCTAAACGTCGAGTGCGGTACGAAGACTTGCAGCGAATACCGACATCCTGCTGCATTCTAGCAGAGGCTACAGTGGGTCGGTTACGTTGCCCCTCAGCGCTTTGAGTTGGCCGTGCTTGGTTTTATGGTCGAGGCGCTTGCGTTTGGCGCTGCGAGAGGGCTTGGTTGGTTTGCGGCGGGGGCGAATGATAGTCACCTGTCGAACGATGGCTTGCAGTCGTTGCAATGCATCCTCTCGATTTTGTTCTTGGGTGCGGTGCTGCTGCGCTTTGATAACAATGATGCCGTCTTTTGTAATGCGGCGATCGCCCAAGTTCATCAGCCGCTCTTTGTGGAGCGGCGACAGCGACGACGCGTTGATGTCAAATCGCAGATGAATGGCCGTAGCCACCTTATTTACATTTTGCCCGCCACTTCCCTGAGAGCGCACTGCCGTCATGGTGATGTCGCTAAGAGGAATAGAAAGGGTGTCCGTGATCGGCAGCATGGGTCGCGCTTCTGTCAGGTCATCTAAATAGCTTTGCTATCTATCCGGCATCGTGATCCGGCATCTACAGCATCTACATAAGATGTGAATCATCTTGCCATTCACACTATAGCAACTGCCTCAGACCGCTGAACCCAAGGCTGCTGAGTACCTGCAGCCAAATGAGGGATGACGCATTCATGAAATGATCAGGAAAATGACCTAGGCCAAGCCCAATATTGACATACCTAGCTGAATCGAGTCGTGATGCACCAGAACTAAAACGGAAGATTGAAGCTTTGCTGTCCCAAGTGCAAGAATTGACTCAGGCTGAGATGGGTCAGAAAATGCAAATGTACTAGATTCAGCACAGCGGTGTTGGGTTTGCTCTAGATATAGGTGCTGCAGCTCCTGCTGTGTGGCAATAGGACGAACCTTAATATTCTGTTACAGATGTTGCAGGTGTCAGTGGCAGACCACAGAACTGAGTTTGTCATGTTGAAGGTGCTTGGTGCGTCCGACTATCGGGCTTTGTCTGGATCGATTGAAGAGCAGAATCTTTAGATGGCCCCGCTATTTGCTGGGCATAGTGTTGTCTTACGGAGCTGGGTTGTCGGCGCTTGTCCTGCAGGGTTCATAAATTGTGATAACACCCGCTACGGCGATCGCTCTTTTGGGCTTAATTGTGGAACTGTGCGCAGGGGGCGCCTAGGCTGCTATCTAAAACGTGACGCAAATGGCTCTAGCAACTCTGTTTTCTGTTCAACGCTTTAGGAGCATCTACGTGACGGAGTTGTGATCGCTTCATTCTGTCATCTACTTAAGTTCCCAACCATGCGCTCTTTCAAATCGCAACCTAGACGAAGACCCGCAGACGCATTGCCCGATAAACCTTTCGTTGATGGGCCTGAATGGGCGATCGCCGCTCACTGCATCACCATGATCTACACCTCTAGCGCGGGTCAATACTGCGCGCTCAATAATGTTGACCTCAATATTTCACCCGGCACGGTACAACTGCTGATGGGGCCGTCGGGTTCTGGTAAAACGACGCTGCTTTCCATCCTGGGCGGCATCCTTACGCCGACTTCGGGGCATGTCTACCTCCTCGGAACAG
>JBGTOF010000111.1:0-10068 GCA_041742695.1 Elainellales cyanobacterium
CAGCAGCGATCGCCCTTTAGGCCAGAAGCAGCCTGCAAGATAGGCATTCCCAACGATGTGGTCATCGCTTCGGCCAGACAGTCAATACTAATGGACTGGTAGATATTGTCGATATCTACCGTGCCCAGCGGTGTGCCATTCCACATCGCTACGACTTTAGTGCGGGCGTACTGCACCACGTCTTGGATGGGTGCCAGGGCTTGGGTCAGCTCAACCGACCGAATTGCAGAGCCAGATTTGTAATCCCAATTCACTCCACTCGTTGTGCGAGGCAGCCGCTCAGGAAACGCGGGTTCCGTTGGGAACGCTGCTTCCACATCCTTAGCGGTTCGGCGTGCCGACTGATAGCGCCCTACATGCTTGAAGACGCCCTGAAGCTCGGCTAAAATCAGGTCTCTGGGAAATCGGGACGGATGAATGTAGGACAAGATTACGCGTCTGATATGCCACCAAGCCAGCCAGTAAATTGCTAAATACAACACACTCGCGGTGGACTCTGGATACTTAAGAATGCAGCAGGTGAAATAGGAATAAAGCCCAATACCATTATTCTCAATTTGCGATCGCAGCTTTTCGTAGTTGGGCCGATGACGGTGCCGCACCATCGCTCTGGGTTCATACACCAGCGTGTGGCCTTCCTTGAGAATGCGGAAATACATTTCTAGGTCGCCCCCGCCATTGGTCACCGTACCCACGTCCATGGCTGGGTCAAAATAACCTACTTGCTCAAACACGCAGCGTCGGTAGGCCATGTTGGCTCCCGCGCCAAACTGCCCTGTCCCCACCAATTGCCAGGGCAGTTGATCCCCAGGTTTGATTCGTCGCCACTTGCGCTGAAACCCACGCCCAAAGCCGCCATATAGTTCAAACAGTGCCTGAGATTCTGCATCCAATACATAGGGCACAATCAACCCTGTGAGTGCCATCACATCGGGATTTTCGACAAACACTTTTGCTAACGCTGTGATCCAGCCTGCATCCACCACCACATCATCATCGGTGTAGGCAATGATATCGCCCTTGGCTTCTAAGATGGCGCGGTTGCGAGCCCAGTCCAAACCGGGACGGGGTTCTCGCACATACCGAACCTGAGGATATTGCGCTACGAGATGCTGCGTGGCATCGCTGGTTGGCGCATTGTCCACAATCAAAACATCCAGATTGGGGTAGTCAAGTTGGCCAAGCGCATTTAGGCATAGCGCTAGGTCACTTGCGCGATCGCGGGTACACACTGCGACTGTAACTAGGGGATACTCGCTCTCCCACGCTGGCGGAGCTAGGTTCACCAGATTGCTGAGCTGAAAGTCTGGCCTCAGCTTATTTGTTACTAGACCTTGGCTCAACAGCGTTTGGGCAATGGCCCAGGAATGGTGCTCCAAAATTAAGTTGCTAATTGTTGCCGCATCGCATTCGCCGTTGACGATAGGAGCTTGAATATAGGCGAGGGGGGTGCCGTATAGTCGCACCAATCCCTGCACGCTGATATAGCCTTCTAGATCGTGCAGCGTAGAAATTTGCTGACTCAATTCAATATCAACAACCTTGCTTGGGTAAAGCATCACCATTTCCTCAGGTGGATTCTTAAACTAATTGCTCACTAATTCACCGTAGAATTCACGACAAATGAATTTAGACGATGACGAGTTAGGCTACTGGTAATCAACAAGCGCATCATCAATAGGATTCCCTGATGTAGCAGTTGGCCTACCAAAAGCTTGAATCGTAGTTTGGGAAATTGCTGGTGTTGAGCGAGGGAGTATGAGTTGCTAGGAGCGGAAGCCCTAGCTAGCGGCGGCTTCGCTACTGATAAGTTTGCAGGATGCATTGGCGATCGCCCACGGTTGACCGCAAGGCGAATACCACTCAGAAGCGCGAGTTTGTAGGTGCCAGGGCGGAGGCAGGGCGTGATGCATTCAGCCTTGAAGGCTTGCCCCAGCCAGAACACTGTTTGGCGATCGCCGCCGCGATCGCTGCACTGGTGCGCCAGATAGAGATAAAAGCTGCTAGCCGATAAACGAAACAGAAGGGAAGAACAATAGGGCTGCCGCTGTTGAATGGCCTGCAGCATTAGGCGGTGCGATCGCGCCATCTGGGTATAGTCGCAGGACATGGCATTATGCACCTTACGGTAGCCCACCAACAGTTCGGGCACCGCCCGAAACTGGTAGCACTCAGAGAGGCGCAGATACAGATCCCAATCTTCGCAGCCTTGGGCCTGTCGGGCTTTCAAGCTAGGATCATAACCACCGATAGCGTCTAGACACTCTCGGCGGATCAACGTAGCGCTGGCATTGCCGATAAAGTTGTGGCAAATGAGCGTGTTAAAGACATCGCCGTTGATCGTAGCGGCATGAACCCTACCTAGCAGTTCATCCTGCTCGTCAATATCAACCGACCACGAGTAGACTACGCCCACCTCTGGCGGACTGGCCTGCATCAGGGTCACTTGTCGCTGAATTTGATTGGGAAACCAGATGTCATCAGCGTCAATGGGAGCAATGAACACGCCTGCAGACTGCTGAATGCCTAGGTTGCGCGCCACGGCTACCCCAGCATTAGATTGTTGCAGCAGGCGGACTCGATCATCCTCAGCAGCGATCTGGCGCACTCGGTCAGCGGTGCGATCGCTCGATCCATCATCGATTACGATCACTTCGAGATGACGATAGGTTTGCTGAAGCACTGAGGCCAGGGTTCGTTCAATAAACCGCTCAGCATTATAGGCAGGGATGATCACAGAAACTAACGGATCGTTCATCATATGTTTTATGTCAACTTTGATCCGATGCAATTACCGATCAGCGGATAGTCAATAAATGGTCTGGATTGGGAACCTAGAACAAGTCAAGCAGCCTAAGCCGTCTGCTCTGAGCGCTTGGCGACAGCACTCTTCTGCCATTCCTGCTTAAGGTGCAGAGCCATACCCACCGCAAAGGATGCGCCGCCATAGAGGTAATACAGCCAGTGCATCGCCACTACGCCAAGGGCAAACCGTCGCCCTCGCTTCTTCAAGAAAAAGCGGTATGTATCCCAATTAAGGATTAGAAGGGCGATCGCCGGAATCCACAGCAGCAGGACAAGGGGATGGTGCAGAGCGCTCAGCAGCAGCAGCCCTACTAGGGCGTAGGCCAGCACAACGCTCATGCGATGAGACACCTGTAAATTGAGATCATTCGCCACCCGCGACTGGTGACTCAGCAGCAACCGAGTCCATGGAATGGCGCGATCGCACACATCCGTTTTTACCAGGCTGTGAAACCCCCAGGCCTTGTGGTGCTTGACCTGCACCTGCTTTGCCAATACGATCCGTCCGCCCGATTGCTTAATGCGGTAGCCTAGGTCAATATCTTCAACACTGGGACGCGGAAACCGCGCTACATCAAACCCACCTAATCTCAGAAAGGCTGAGCGTTTAACACAGCCGCAGCCCGCCCAAAAGGTGGTTGCCTCTTCCTGCCCTGTTTGATGAACGTAATGGTGAAACAGGTTTTTATACTGCGCTACAAAATTGGGTGCTTTGGGGCAATCATCGTAGGAGCCAAAGAAGGCCTCCACCGTAGGATGTTGCTGAATAACCTCTGCCAAGGTGCTCAGCGTATTTGGATGCACTTCACAATCGGCATCAATAAAGCAGACGTAGTCGCCCCTGGCACTTTGGGCACCTAAGTTGCGCGCGGCTCCAGGCCCCAGTCGACCCCGCATTTTAAGCACCGTAGCCCCAAACTGTTCCGCCACAATCACCGACTGATCAGTTGACCCATCATCCACCACAATCAATTCCCAATTGTGATAGTTGGATGCATACAGGGCGCTCAGGCAGTAAACAAAGGCATACCCTCCGTTATAAACCGGGACAATCACTGACAAAAACGGGGAGGTATCCGGTGTGAATTGAGATGGAAATGTTGACGTTGCAATCACTGAATTCATCGGTAGTCTATCCTTACATCCAGCGACCAGCGGCAGCCAGCGGTTTGACTTCTGTTACCGCTTCTGGGAAGCGATCTTCAATAAAGCGAAAGACATCTTCAATCACACCGTCAGAATTCATGTAATGGAAAGAACCGGTGCGACCCACTAGGTGCAAGTTGGGCCATTGCCCTAAAAAGTCCTTCACAGCTTGAAGTTTTTGCTCGTAGCCCACGCGATACACGGGGTAAGCATAGGGAACTCGCAGAACCCAGCCTTTGTGCACGTCACTTTTATTGATCCAGCCGATCTGGTTCATTTGCTCAACGACACGATCTAGAATCTCGTCATCGTTCAGATTCCAGATAGACTCACCTTGGCTGGCAAAAATTTCGATAGCGAGCGAAGTCTGCTGATCACTGGGAACCATATTGGGCGACCAGTTTTTGGGCTCATGGGTGCGCCCAAAGATGAGGTTAGGGCTGGGGAAATAAGTCCAACTGTCAACGCTAACCTGGGGTTTATTTAACGCGACAAATAAACAGATAATGTCGCGATACTCGAGTGACGTGTTTGCCTGTACCGACTGGCTGCCATATTCCGCAGGCATAGCTTCGAGCAGATAGTTGATGGGAATGGTGGAGACGAGTTGATCCGCTTCTATGGTATTGAGCGTGCCGTCAGGACACTGGAATGTAACGCTAAATTCTCCATCATCCCTAGGTTCTACGCGATACAACGAGGCGCTGGTATGGATAGTACCGCCCAACTGTAGAATTTCTTGCTTGAGGGTTTCAGGAATCCGTCCGAAGCCAGAGCGCGGATAGTAGAACTGAGAAATAGCAGCAGCGGTGTTGTTGACTTTGGGTGGTTTGATCGCTCGCTTCACCATCTTCCACATACTGGGAATGCGAATACGCTGAGACGCCCAGGTAGACGCTAGCTCGGTGGCCGGGATGCCCCACACTTTCTCGGTGTAGGGTTTGAAAAAGACGTTGTAGAGCGCTTTACCATAGCGCTTGACAACCCAATCTTCGAAGGAGTGCTCAGGGCGATTGCGCTCTTTGAGTTTGGCGATCGCATAGCTCAGCACCATCTTTACGGCTTGTAGAGGAGGGAAGATGGATAATGCGCCGGGAAACTGAATCGGGTAATTTGCAAACTGGCCGTTTAAGTGAATATGGCTAATACGAGGAACCAACAGTAAATCTTCTTTGAGTAAATCCTTGAGCCACTGAACGACAGAGGGATTATTGCTATGGAAGCGATGTCCTCCGATGTCAAAGCGGAAGCCCTCAGCTTCGAATGTGCGTGCTAAGCCACCCACTTCAGCCCCTTTCTCAATAAGAGTGACGTTACAACCGCGCTGTAACAGTTCGCGGGCGGCAGCTAATCCTGCAATACCCCCGCCCAGTACCACAAAGGTCTGCCCAGCTTGAGCCTTACCTGTGGACGATGAAAATTCCGCAGCCGCGCTGGAATAATCGCAAACGACCATATTCTAGAAACTCCAATTGTCAAAATAAATTGATGCAGCAGTTGACGATGAGCAAGCTCTGAAAACGAGATTTGAGACGGGGGATCTCGAGTTAACTGGGTGGCGTGTCAACTGATGAACTAGTGATGAACGATGGATTTATTTGCAGGTTTGACTGACGTTGTTTCTCAAAGAAAACCTGCATATCTGTAAAATTACACACCTAGAGAATTGATGCCAGTGTTTTAATTGCTACTTAATCGAAGCTATACGGAAATATCTCCTTTCATGAAGAATGCCCATTTGCAGCCGAATATGAATAAATCTCTCTAAGATTTCAGTGTGGGTGTTTTTATCAATGTATAAAACCACTCTTAATGCCTTGCGTACCATTTCGTAGGGTTGGGTTGGTTTCAACCTCGAAGGCGCAGGGAATCGGGATAGCCCAGCACACGTCGTCTGGATCGTTTGGGGAAAAATACCGAAACCCTCTGCCGAACTTAGTCACGTACTCGACCTGGGGTAAGGGCGGGGGCGTCAGAAGTGATTGGAAAAAAGGTCGCTCAGATAAAAGGTGGGGCTGAAGCTGAGCGATCGCCAGCACAGTTATGCAAAAGACTAGGCCAGTGAGCGATCGCCCCGAGGCTTTCCCCCACGTCGCCCCGATCTGAATGCCACGATGCACCGGGTGCAGGATCTGGCACCCTAGCCCACCCACAAACGCAGGCAACAGGATGAGGTAGGGCACACTAAACCGAAACAGCGGCGACGTCATTAAAAAAAAGCCGATACCTGTAACAGCTAACAGTAAGAGCCAGATCTGTCCACGATAGGGGGTCGTGACGTGCGATCGCATTACCAAGACGACCAACCCCAATGAGAGCAATCCTGCGATACACGCTGCCTGATTGAGTCGGCTGAGATTGATCCACTGCCACAACAGCTGTAGCCAAGACGCGGCTTGGAATTCAGGGTGTCGTGTGTACCACTGCGTCCAGTTGTAGAGGCTAGAAAGCTTCCGGGCCGCCTCAACATTGGGAGCCCAGGCAACGGGCAAGCACCATTGTGTATGGGGATAAAGCGGGCAACCGGACGACACCGTGCTCACCAACAGCTGAGGCACCAGCAGCAGTCCACTCAGTGCTAGCCCCAACCCTAAACGCTGCTTGCCGCGCCAGCATTGAAACCCGCAGTAAACGATAGCAACAAGTAAAAGTGGCAGCGCTGTTAGCTTGAATGAAACCGCCCCTAGCGCCAGAATGAGCACAACGACGGCGGGTTGGCCTGTGCTATGGGGATGGGGCTGCTCTGGCGACTCAATCGGGACGGCGGAGGAAATAGAGCAGCTTTGTGGCGGATTGTGCAGCAGCAGCCAGACCCAAGCTACGATTCCCACCAGAATCAGCACCGGGATATCGGGAGACGGGGAAATCAAGATTACCCGCAGCGGTTGAAAGGCTGTGATCAGCAATAGAAGTGGCCCAAAGCAGCAGAGAGCAAACCAGTCGGCCAAGCGTGGGCGCTGTCTTATATGAGTGCACACTACCAGCAACTGCAGAACCAGCAAAAGTAGCGCGAACCCATTTGTGACAGCACTCAGTCGCGTTGCAGCAAGGGGAGCATTAAATGGGGCTGCTAAGGCTAGCCATGAGGATGTAAAACCCAGATGACTGAACAACAATGCATTTCCAGGTACGGCACCAAACCGGGACAACCACTGAATGGCACTGTAATGGTATAGGCCCGTATCGATCCAAGTGACGGGTTGGCTCATAAACGCAGCAATGCCGAGCAGCAGAACACCCAGCCCCACCCCCCGAGGAGACTGTAAGGTTGCCCAGAATTGTCGCCAAAACCAGCCCCCTTCAGCACGAGTTGCGGGATAGGCGATCGCCCCCACCCCCCACAGACTTAAGACCAGACCCCCAACTATCGGCGTCAACGGCAGCACCAGTGCCGTTGCCAATAGGCTAACCGCAACCATGACAACGCCCAACCATAACGCCAAGATCAGGCGATCGCCCGGACGATCAACTGCATCCACCCCTAACCTGTGGAGCAGCGCAACCCCAATCGGCAAGCACCCGAGCAGCAATATCGCCCAAAGAATCACAAAACAGAGCATAGTGCAGTGTGCGTTCCAGTCATAGTCTCAACAAGCCGTAGAACAGCTCCAATTTGGGGAGTCCAACTTGGAGCAAAACGCAGCTCGTTGCTAGCGTTCCCTAGGTCACAGCGGATATATCGATTGAAGCTATTCCCCACCTCAGTTCAAGTTAGAAGGAGTTAGAGCGGATGGCGAACTCAACGTCTCTCTAGAATTTCTTCTGATCCAATGCAATGGTGGCAGGGGGTTTCTAAACACAGCCCACCCGCCCTAGAGCAGTATGTGGAAGAGAGCATGAAAATTGACGGGAGGTGTATCTCTCCCGATTACCATAAGGGTGTACTCTGCTGGCGTTGACGCTATGACCGCTTCGTCTGTGGCTTCATCTCAACCCAGGGCTGTGCAGCCCGAATACTTGCCCACCAGTGGGGAGCCGTCTGCATTTTTGGTTTGTGGTCTGGGGAGCTTGGGGCAATATTGTGTCATGGGGCTGCAGGAGTTTGGGGTTCGCATCTGCGCAGTCGATTTAGTGCAGCCCACCGACCTGGAATATGACGACCTGCTCACGCATCTCGATCGCTTTTGGCAAGGCGATTGCCGTCGCACAGCATTTTTAGAGAAAATTCACATTCGCGATTACCGAGCGGTGCTGTTAGTCACCAGCGATGAGCGCGTGAATATTGAAGCTGCATTTGCGGTGCGATCGCTCAATCCCCATGCGCGGTTAGTGGTGCGCTCGGCGCGGCAAAGCTTAAACGGGTTGCTGCATAACCAACTTGGGAACTTCGTCGCCTTTGATGCCAACCAGCTCTCAACCAACGCATTTGCCGTAGCCGCACTGGGGACAGAAAATCAAGGCTTTATTGATCTAGGCGATCATATTTTGCGGGTGGTGCGGCACACGCTGCCCGCTAACCATCGCTGGAGCAACCGTCGCCAGCTCCAAGAGCTAAATACGTCGATGCAGCGGCTGTTAACCTGTGTTCCACCTGGGGAGCAGGCCCCTGGCGAGTTTTTTATCTGGGAGCCAGAGCGGTTTGTAAGGTCTGGTGACACCCTGACGTATGTGGAATTGACCGGCGGCCTGACCCAAACGGCGTTAGAGGCTAACTGGCACAGTGTGGCGTCTCCTGCAGCGTTGAAAAAAGGCTCATCACTGGTGCAAATGGTGCGCGATCGCCTGTCGCCTCACCAATGGAGACATCACCTGTGGCAATTTTGGCACACTGCCGAGCCGCAGCAAACCCGACGGGTCGCACTGGTCATCGGGCTCGTGCTGTCTACGCTATTGCTAATTGGCGCCGCGATTTTAAATCGGGCGTTGCAAGGCACAACGTTTGGCGAAGCCATCTATATGAGCGCCATGCTGCTGCTCGACTCCTATGATGCGCTGCTGGATATTGTGGGCGATCGCGAAATCGTGCCCGTGTGGATGCAGCTTATGCACCTCTGCTTTGCGCTCGTGGGAACAGCCTCGGTTGGGGTTATCTATGCGCTCTTGACCGAAACGTTGCTAGTGGCGAAGTTTCAACTCCCCAAAAAGCGCCCGCCTGCGCCACAGCAGTCGCATATTGTGCTGGTTGGGTTGGGACGTGTGGGCCGCCAAGTGGCCTCGTTTTTAGGAACCATTAAGCAGCCCTTGGTTGCCATTCATTCTCAGCCTTTAGAGCCCACAGTGCTGCCACAGTTGCCGCTGGTGGTGGGCGACGCGACTCAGGCTCTCGCCAAGGTGAATCTAGAACAGGCAAAAGGATTGGTCGTTTGCACCGACGACGAAATCAACAATCTTGAAATTGCGATGACGGCACATCTGGTGAATCCAGACCTCACTGTGGTGATTCGCACCTATGACCCGCGATTCAGCAAAAATGTGGATCAGGTCATGCCCTTTGCCAAAGCGCTCTGCGTCTATGAGCTGGCGGCAGAGGCGTTTGTGGCAGCTGCCTTTGGCGAAAACGTGCTGACACTGCTACGGCTAGATAATCAAACGATTGTGGTAACCGAGTATCGAGTAGAAGCCGGAGATACCCTTAATGGGTTGCTGCTGGCAGATGTGGCCTATGGCTATGGGGTTGTGCCCTTGCTCTATACCGCAGCTCACGGTCGCGATCGCCTGATGCCGTCGGATGATGTGCGGCTGCATGAGGGCGATCGCCTTGTCGTATTAGCCAACAGCCACAGCCTGCAGCGAATCGAGCGCAACGAACGCCTAGCCCAAACCTGGTGGGTGAGAATTGAGCACACCAATACTCAAGATGCTAGCTTTGCGGGGGCCACGGCGATCGCCCGCGTCACAGGCTGCACTATTCAGCTCGCGCGTGACACGATGGAGCAGCTGCCCGCGCTCCTCCCCAAATCGCTCTACTGTCATCAAGCACTTCGGCTCGTGCGAGAATTGAGCAAAGCCGGTGTGACAGCGCATTTAGATTCTAAAACCTAAGAGGGTGTTTGAAAAGTCAGGAAAGTCGTAAAAAAGCTCACTCAGTGTAGGCTGCGAATAGCAAATATCTACAGCCCTGAGTGAGTCAGATGCGTAAAGCATATCCCAGCAACCTAACCCGTGCTCAATATGAAG
>JBGTOF010000160.1:0-3449 GCA_041742695.1 Elainellales cyanobacterium
TACAACGATAGAGTTAGACATGTGTTTTGTGGCTTTTTTTGCGAAGCAGATCTTCTTTAAGTATTAACTATCAAGTAACCTTAACTGTTTTAAGTAATGAGCAATGCTGTTGCGGTTTAGATTGATTATGACTGATTGCAACGATATGGATCGCCTAATCAATCTTTGGGATGTAGTAGTTCACAAGATTTCCCTACTCCCCGCCACTGTTGAGTCCATGATTCGGGAGATCGCAGGGGCGATCGCCCGATTCGCAATTAGGGTGGCAATCTTTATGCAAGGTGGGCAATGCCCACCCTACTAGCCACCTCAAAAGGGGCAACCGCTTTAACTTAATCCTTAGCCGCCTCACCTGTCATTGCCACATCCCGTTCGGGTTGGATGTCTTCAATCACCTCGGCTACCTCGATATTATCTGTATTAGCGGTCTCTTCTGGTTGGTTAATGAGGGAACTAAGAACATGGGCAGGTTTGAGATAGAGCCAACCGATGAAAAAGGCGATCGCCAGCACTAATTGAATAGCATGAGCGATCGTAAACTGACCGCCCGAAAAGATGGCAATACTCCGGTCAATAACACCGACGATCCAGGCAGATGTACCAAACAACCAGACCCGATGCCGGGATGAAAGCCGACGGGCAGACTCTACTTTAGGAACATTCACTCGTTGATGATGCATATTCATCCTTGGCTTCGAATCAATCAGTGAAGTCCTCTTGAACACAGCAGCGGGAACATTCACAACATTGGCGAATAGTACAGATCAAGGCTGAGCTAGTAGGCAAGACATACCGTTTAGGCAGAAGGAGACTCTTTTAAAAGAGGGGTTGATCCATATAAATCTACGAAGCGCCTAAACAAGCGCATCATGTTGTGACTCGACGATGGGTACGCTCCAATAAACCGCTCAGTGTTGATGCGGGTAAGCTTTTGCAGATAGGGCAAATCTTCAATGAGAGTCAAGCTAGCAGCAATATGAAACATCGATTGCAGCAACCAATTTGGCCACTTCAAATCGGTGTAAATATCAATGAGAAACTCATGATTGGTTTCATCAAGAGGCAACACATTGAAGATGACAGTAATTCGCTTTTCCCTATACACAGGTAGGCCAAGCTCCACCATGTAGGGAGTATGCAAAACCAGGTCAACTTCTACAACAGGTTGCCGCCACAAGCGTAATACATTCACCGATGAATCCAGAACAGTGCTGAACTTGATCGCGCCACCAATTTCAGTCAGCGTCACCTCTGACACTTCAATTACCCGCAGATCATTGAGGCTAAAGCTGTGGACATTTTCTAAATGCTTAATATTTAGCAAATGGTAAATCTGGCAGATATGGGGAAATGGCAGAACATATCGCTGACTGATCTTGTGGAGACTTTTTAGCTCATTCATTCTGGCTTGAGCCGCAGACAGATATCGCCGTTCGGGTTGGGAAATGAGCTGCTGCTGATACGCTTCAATCTCGTCTAAACCTGAGCTGGACCAATCTTCTTCAGGCTTGAGGTACAGCCACCCCATCAACAACACCGACGGGAGCACAAGCTGTACAAATTCTTGCCCCGTGACGAAACCATCTGAATAAATGGAAATCACTCGATCGAGGACGCCAAACATCAATAGGAGATTTCCCGAAATCCAGATGCCGGTTCTCACTAAGTTAATGGGAAGCTTTGTTAGGGCTAAGTTGTTTTGAACACTACTACTGTTCATTTCTCTTTGAGTCCTTCATGAATCCATGAATGATAGAGCCACTAGTTCCAGGGGTAGAACTGGCAATTTGTAGCAGAGCTAACAAAACTTCTGCAAAAAAGACTTTGGCCAATCTCGACAGACGCTGCTCTACGGTGTACTTTTTGAGATGCAGATACGTAACTTGAAGAATTATTACGAATCTAACAGTTGTTGTAGGAATGTGTGCTCTGTCACAGGTAGAGTCTTAACCTGACAGTTTCGAAGCTGAATCTAGAAGGAGTATTTCAAATCGAGCAATGGCAATGCAATTTCTAACCGAAATGGCGATCGCCCTAGACATATTCACAAATGCAGGCAAGTAGGGTTTTCCTGCTCTATCCGAATGCTGAGCTACTGATCAATGACAAATCTCGTAAGGACAGGTTTGGTAAATCTGCTATCAGCTTGCACTGAGCATTCCGGCAAAGCCTGCCCCTATAGTGAAGAGGCGATCAATTTTCTGACCTCAAACCCCCGTGGATATTTACACACTCGATCTACTGGTTATTGGCCTACTGCTGCTGGCAGTAACCCTAGGGTCTGGTTGGATTGGCAGGCTGCCCCTGTCCTACGCGCTGATCTATCTGATTGTTGGGTTTGTTCTTAGCCCCTACGGCTTTAACTTGATTCAGGTGCGCCCAGGTGCCGAGTTTTTAGAACGGCTGACAGAGTTTGTCGTCTTAATTTCTCTGTTTAGCTGCGGCCTCAAGATGAACCGTCCGATTCAGGCCTGGGCCTGGAATTCGACTAT
The DNA here is from genome assembly GCA_041742695.1 of Elainellales cyanobacterium. Classification (GTDB taxonomy): domain Bacteria; phylum Cyanobacteriota; class Cyanobacteriia; order Elainellales; family Elainellaceae; genus Kaiparowitsia. The sequence continues at coordinate 2,493 of JBGTOF010000160.1, forward strand.
TCGCTTGATTGGCTTTTTGATGCCGATTTCGATCTTTGCGATCGCCGCCACGAGCCACTTTTTCCTCAGACTCGACTGGGGCGAAGGCATTTTGCTGGGGGCAATTTTGGCTCCTACAGACCCGGTCTTGGCGTCAGAAGTGCAGCTCGATGACCCCCACGACCATGACGAATTACGCTTTGGTCTCACATCAGAGGGCGGCCTCAACGATGCCCTGGCGTTTCCGTTTGTCTATTTTGGGCTGCACTGGTTAGAAAACGACAGCTGGCAAGACTGGTTTAGGCAGTGGGTGGCGGTCGATTTGGTGTGGGCGATCGCCGCTGGCCTACTGATGGGCATTGGGGTCGCTCGGGGGGTCTGCTGGCTAGAGCATCACCTGGCCAAGCACCATGCTGTCGATGAGCTGATGGAAGATTTCGTTGGCCTCAGCACTATTTTGCTCAGCTATTCGCTCACCGAGCTGGTGCATGGCTACGGCTTTTTAGCCGTTTTTGTCTCTGGTATTGTGATGCACAGCCGGTGCCTCAGCCCCGAGCTATCGGCCTCTCGCCTGAAATTTATGGAGCGGCTCGAAAAGCTGACCGAAGTTGGGACGATTTTGCTGTTAGGGTCGCTGTTGCGCCTCGAACCGATGTTGCGGTTTGCCCTTCCGGCCCTATTGATCGCAGGCTCATTGCTCTTTGTTATTCGTCCCCTAGGGGCGTGGGTCAGCACCGTGGGGGCACCGATTCACCCCACCACCCGCTGGCTCTTTGGCTGGTTTGGCATTCGCGGCATTGGCTCGCTCTACTATTTAACCTATGCACTAGGTGAGGGGCTAGAGGGTGAAACCGGCGAGCTGATCGCCTGGGTGACCATTCTCACAGTGGCCATCTCAGTGATCCTCCACGGCATTACCTCGACTCCGTTGATGCGATGGTATGGACAAACCATTGGGGGCAAAGCCTCCCCTCCGCT
>JBGTOF010000161.1:0-13007 GCA_041742695.1 Elainellales cyanobacterium
GCTCTGATGGTTCGTCTTCAAACACCTGATTTGGTGCTTCTTCGGTAAATGAATCGTCAACCGAGTCTTCGGCTTGATTGGCGCTTGGATCGCTCATCGCCAGCTCGTTGACCGACTCGGTAAACAGCGGTGCCTCACCGCTGTCCGAGTCAATCGAGAGCGGCTCGTCGAACTTCAGCCGTGGTGCCACTTCCGGCTCAAACACTCCAAAGAAGTCATCCAGATCATCTTCCACAGGCGGGGATGCCTTACGCTGGGCCTGAGGCTCAAACCCAAATCGATCGGCCTCGGTATCTATTGAATCTGCGGCGTCTGACGCGCTATCAAACCCTAAGGATTCTCCCGATTCTATTGAATCCGCTGGATCACCTTGCTCAGAGGATGCAAACAGCTGAAATTCACTACTCGGCTCAACGGTGCCATTCTCAATCGCCTCATCGTCAGGCGACTGCAATGCAAAAAAACGTTCCCGAAAGGTAGATGGAATAGGGCCAATGCCAGGAGGGGGCGCAGGGGTTGAGGCAATCGGTTCATCTGGAAAGAAATCCGCTAGGTCGTTTAGCATCAGCCCATTGTCAAAGGGCGGCTCTAGTGACAGGTCAGCCACTGTATTATCCAGATTGTCTAGATCGTCTAGATTGTCCAGCACGGCCTCTGCCGGATAAACGCGCTCAGTTGGCAAAATATCTTCTGAGGATAGATCTGCCGACCATAGGTCAGCGTCAGTCGCGTTGAGCAGATTTACTTCTATGCTGTCTGGGGTCTCTGATAGGGTCAGCGGTGCCTCACTGGTGCGCTCGTCGGGTAGATCGGGCAGGTCTGCTAGCTCAGAGAAGAGATCGGCAGAGTCTGCTGCCGCATTTTCTAGAGCTTCTAACTCAGCTAGGAGATCGATTGGCAGAGCGTTTGGGTTAGCATCTGCCGCGTTGACAGAGTCAGTGGGAGGGAGAGTCTCGGATTCTTCTACCACAGACGTATTGTCAGGCGTACCCTGCACCGCTTCATCCAAGCGATTCTCTGGCTCGTCGGTGAAGCTGTCGCTCCCTGCCCCAGGTTCCGTCGCACGTCCCTCTTGCTCAGGTTCAATGTCTAGTGCCTCAAGGGCAGGAGCAACGGAGAACTCTGCTGAAGCAGGCGGCTGTGACCCAAGGGGAACGGTCAGCAGAGAGCTCCAAGCGGCATCGAGGTCGTAATCGTCCCCTTGCCGTAAATTCAAACTTTGAGGCATGGGCTGATTGGATCGATTGGATACCCTCAGCTCTAGCCCGCCCCAGCGCAGGGACGAGTCTGGGGTTTCAGGGGGTGCATCGGGCAAGACCTCTTCTGGCGATGCGGTGGCCTCAGGCAGCGGCAGACTCAGCTCGGGTGATGCGGTGTCGGCCGCATTAAGAGGGATATCATGCTCGTCGGCCGTTTGCTCACCCCACGAGGCAAGATCAATCAACTCATCCTCTAAAAACGGGTCGTCACTGGGCAGAGACTCTGTCTCTGAGGGGCGATCGACCCGCAATTCGCCTGTAGGCTGATCGTCGCTGTCGGGAACGGCGGTCGCAGGCAGTTCTTGGGTTGAGGCGGCTATATCGGGTAAATCGAGCGGGGCGATCGCCGCTTGATCCAGTCCTTCTAAGCGATTTAGATCGAGCGTGAGGCGCTGCAGGGTGTCAGCATCTAAATCGTAGGTCACAGGCTGTTCGTCGGCGATCGCCCCTCCTATCACCAAATCCTCACCGGGAACCGCAGAAATATATTCGTCTTCATCTGTACGACCTGCGGCATTGTCTCCAGAGGAGGGCAGAGGACGCGCCGCTAGGTCTGCCAACTCTGCTAACGAGGCAATCACGGTTACCCCATCCATGCCCGTCGGAGTCGCAACGCTTAGGGTTGGCGTCAAATCCTCCTCGACATCCGAACTCTCAGGAAGCCCGAGCGCTTGAATATCTAGGTCATCTTCGTCATAGAATTCAGGCTCGTCATCCTCAATGGGCGATTCTGCCAAATCGGCCAAACCTGCAAATAACGTTTGCTCCAGATCGAGGTCTGCTGCATCTCCGGCAGCGATCGCAGCAGGCTCTGAAGGGTTCGCTGATTCTATCTCGGCTAGCCAAGCCTCTGCATCGACCGCAACTTGCTGGCTGGTATCGGCCAAATGTCGATCAACTATGATGTCGTCTAAGCGCGCCCCCTCCCGAGCCACATCCATGCCAAATAGCGTGTTGTAGAGTTCGTCTACTTCATCAATGGGCTCGTCTGCGGCGGCGTCTGCACTAGTATTTGTGGGGTCAGCAGATCGCTCGTCAGAGATGCGGCTCGGTGTCTCACTTGGGGTGCTCTCAGCTGGGTCGCCTAGCGTCGGGCTAGGAGTGCGATCGCTCTCTGCCGCCGATTCAGCAGCTTCGTCCCACGCGGCCTCAAAATTTAGGTCTTCGTCGAAATCCCGATCGGGTTCAGGCGGGGTTGAAGCCTCCTGATTCCACGCTTCTGACGCAGACTGTATCTGCGTTGTGATCTGAGTGAGTAAATCAAACGCATCATCAAATTCGCGAGCATTAATCTCAGATGAGGTGAGTTCGGCCACATGGCGTGAGTCGAAGTCTGCGGCGCTCGCGTCTGGCTCAGGCTCGCCGACATCAGCAGAGGCCATAGCGGATGCCGACGAGTCACCATCATCTAGATTGAGATCGCCAAACTGAAACACAGTTAGCTCTTCGTCGTCATTAAAGGGGCGGCGAAGGTCGGCCATGTCTGGCAAGGTCAGGTCTACTGGAGTCTGCTCCTCAGCAGGGATCTGAGTGTCGTCAACTTGGAAGATAGTTAACTCATCATCATCAAAGGCTGAAGAGCTGTCGTCTAGGAACAAATCGTCTAGGTCAAATAAATCATCTAGATCTGTTGGAGGTGAGGGTGTGGTATTGGCCGGAACCGGATGCTGATAGCGCGCCGGATCTTCGTCGGAGTCATCTTCTAGATCGGGCTGGATCACCGTCGATGATTCGTGGGTCAGTTCGCTGAGAAGCTGATCAATTTCATCTAGCTCGTGGTTAGAGATAAGTTCGGCGATCGCCCCAGTCTCCTCTGAATCCGCTAGCTGCCGCGAATTGGGGGCACGGCCTCCGGGCTCACCGTCCCAAGGCCCCTGCGCCATCGATGACTGCAAATACGTAGAGGCCTCTTGCCCGAGCTGCTGTGCTAGCCGTTCTACCATGGCGGCAAACATAGCTTCACCCTGCTGCCCCAGGCTATGCATTTTATCTAGCCCTTGCCCCAGAGAATCTTGATAGCTCTCAATATTGCGCTGAAGCGATTCAAAAATGACTTGTAGGGTGCTGTCTAGCTTCAGCAATAGTTGATCAGACTGGGTTTGGCCGGGTTGCAGCTGCGCCAAGCGATCGTCGGGCGGTAAGGCGCTTTGACCCGAGATACCTGAGGGTAGGGCGCGATCGCCCTGGCTCTGCCCGTCAATGCGAGCGATCATCTGGGTAACCTGCCCATTCAGCTGATCCTGCACGCGGCCCATCAACGCCTGCATAAAGTCGTTGATCACCTGCTGCTGGTTGATCGACTGGGCTGGCAGCGCTGATTGCTGGCGCTGGTGCTCAAGCTGGCGCACTTCTTCTAGCAGGCTTTCCCGCTGCCGCCGCAGCAGCTCGATGTCCTGCCGCATCGGCTGCATGACGTTGGTGCGCAGGTAGCTCATTTCTTGCAAGACAGCCTGCAACACTTGCTGGGCCGACTCTACCGTAGGCGAAGAGGCGAGAGCGCCACCACTGGCGGCTGCTTCGTCTAAGGGGCGAGACAGGCGTCGCTCTTGCTGAAGCTGAGCCAGGTAGCCCCGAGTCTGTTCTAGAATCTGACGCTGCTGATCGGCATCTCTGCCGCCAAACCAGGACAACCGACCGCTGCTTTTGCTTAAGGCAGCATCTATGGCATTGATCAGTTCTTGAATCTGCGCTGGCTGAGAAGTCACTGACAAAAGACCCTAACGATATCGTTCTCAGAGTGGAGCCAGTCGGAGTAAAACTGGCAAAACCGACTAGATTGCTGCACCCGTGCCGCAGGTGTGTTATGTCAACACTGTCTCTGACGGCTTATGTTTTCCCCCAGATGCTGATGCGTTCTAGGGCGATCGCACTCCATAAATACTAGTTTAGATTGCTAGAAACAATGCGACTTTTGCTCCTCAGCCGCGCAAATTGGCTGAATTCAAAAGACCGGGCTCGTCTGCCCTAAGCCGACATTAAATTCACTTGACAGTATTGGGCCTATATCCCGCTGTAAAACCGTCTGGTAGAACTCCGTATTCTTAGTAGTGCCCACCCTTCCCTCGGGAATTACCGATGAAGCCAGAGATGAGGCTGGTTTTTTAGAGCTAGCTGCCTGGTGTAATTCCTGACTGAGTCGCATGTATGCGATTGGGTGTCATCTGGCTATTTGAGATCTTCTGATGAAATCTCCTCTTTAATAAACCGTGCATCTGTCTTAGGGGTATATCCGGAAAAATCACGGATAGAATAGTTAGGCTAGAACCTTCGACCTAACTTGAGCGAACGTGCGGAACTCCTCTCTGAACAATCTCAGCTAATCCAGCGCAGCCCCACGGTAAGGTGCAAGAACCAAGACCGAGAAAATTCAGCTAAAATTCTGTCTGGATGCCATCCGGCTCAAGCATCAGCGTTCAGAATAAACAACTAGATGAGTGGATCTGCCGATCTTCGCATCAGTAGAGCCGGAACATTCCATAAGCAATTCTGTCGATGGCCTGGAGTCGCTGTGCCTCCTTTCACCCCCCTTCACCTATGGTTACCTTTGGTCGCATCGTTCATCTGCGCCTTTCCTCAATGCAGAACTTCAAGCCGTTGCGAAGACAACTGCAACCCCCGCAGGGCTGGACTAGCGTTGGGCTAGCGCTAGGCGGGCTGCTGGCGTTGATGCCGGGGGCGATCGCCCAAACACCACCCTTGGATCCGGTGATTCAGGTGGGCATTGTGCAACGGTTTGGCGAGCAGCCTGAGGATCAAATTACCGTTGAGCCAACAACAGGTCAAAGACTTACCCTGCGGTTCAAAACGGGAGAACAGTCCCAAACCCTCACAACGACCGCTCCCGTGAAACTGGATATTGCGATGGAGCCCTTACCCGAACCTCGGGTAACCGAGCGGGTAGTGCTGAGCACCCATCGCAGTTTTGAAAGTGCAGAAGATAGTGCTAAACAATGGGCCGCTCGTGGCATTGCCGTTGAAGTGGCGCAGCCTAACCAGTGGCAGGTCTGGGCTAAGCGCGGCACCTATAACAATCCCCTCGTGCGGCGGCTGTTGCTGCGCAACCTCGAAGCGCAGGGGGCTCCCAACGCGTTTGTGAGCAGCACTGTAGAGCGGGAGGTACCTCGAGCCTCGTTTGTGGTCAATAATTTTCGCTATACCCGCGATGAGTTAGAGATTTTACCGTCCAATAATCGGGTTAGTATCAATCGCACCAACCAACCCCAGAATCGCCAGCTCTATGGTGGCAGCCTACAGGTGCAGCCCAATGCCTACAACACTTATACGTTGGTCAATCATGTGCCAACTGAAACCTACCTGCGAGGCGTTGTGCCGCACGAAATTGGGCTCGGTGCTCCCCCTACCACCATTCAAGCGCAGGCAATTCTGGCGCGAACCTATGCGCTGCGGAATCTGCGGCGATTTGAGGTTGATGGTTACCAGCTCTGCGCGGATACGCAATGCCAGGTTTATCGAGGGCTGACAGGGGCTGCAGAGTTGTCAGATCGGGCGATCACTGCGACCCAAGGGCAGGTGCTCACCCACCGCAACGAGCTAATCGATGCGCTGTATTCCTCCACAACGGGCGGGGTCACGGCGGCGTTTACCGATGTGTGGAATGGGAGCGATCGCCCCTATCTGAGACCCCGCGTAGACTCTGTGCAGAGCGTGTGGGACCTAACCCAAAAGCCGCTGTCCGATGAGCGCAACTTCCGCGCTTTTATCAACCTCAGCCAAGGCTTTAACGAAGTTGGCTGGGATACGTTTCGTTGGCGCTATGACGGCACCTTAGACGAAATTGCGGGCGGGCTCAAGCAATACCTGCAGAATCGGCAGCACCCCCTGGGGCGCATGACCCGCATTGAGCAGATGCAAGTCGTCGAGCGAGCAACAGGTGGCCGCGTCCAGATCCTCTCTGTGCAGACGGATGCAGGGACCGTAATCCTCGAAAAAGACGAAATCTTGCGAGCACTACTGCCGCCACGCAGTCTGCTGTTCTATATGGAGCCTATCTTTGAAGAGGTCGTGCCAGAGCCACCCACCCCTGATTCAGAAACTGGTTCAGAGCCCGCTGCTGTTGAAGCTGCGGCTGCTGAAGCTTCAGCTGCTGCTTCGGGCGAAACGGTGGCTGCACCCGTTACGGCACCTGTTACTGCTCCACAGCCGCAGCGAGTTCACACAGGCTATGCCTTCATTGGGGGCGGGCTGGGGCACGCTGTGGGAATGAGCCAAACCGGGGCTTATAACCTAGGGCGGCTGAATTGGACTGCAGCCCGTATTCTTGAGTTTTACTATCCTGGAACCCAGCTTCAACCCCTCACTGAGCAGATTGTATTCTGGCGCGATCCCGATGCATAATCAGCGTGTCTATACAAGTTCGAGTGTGCTGCGCGATCGGCGGCGCTCTACACAAAACCCTTGATATGTCGGGGACACATCAAGGGTTTTGTGTAGACTTTAACCTCAGCTCGTGAACTCAACGGAAGTTCGATAGCAGTGTCGAATTTACGTTGAACTCCGGCTCGGTCAGGACAACACAAACATCTGCTTGGCACAGGTAAGCGCTAGGGCCACCTGCTGCACCGAGAGTTGAAGCAGGGTCAGCTCATCTTCGTACAGCGTGCGGGGTTCTTTCCATTGAATAGAAAGCAGTGCAAGCACCTGATCCTGAAATACGGCAGGAAAAATCAAGTTGGCCTGAAGGTCTGGGTTAATCGGGTGAGCCGGAGTTGACTGCCCGTTGTCGCTGATATTGTAGGGCACAAGCTGCGGTTTCTGAGTGGCGATCGCCTCTCTTGCTGCGGTTTCCTGAGGCAGGAGCGTTGCCATCTCGTTCCCTGCTCCAAACAGCCCAATTGCACCCGTTAGACCGCTGCCCTCTACTAACTGCAGCAGCGATACATCTGCCCCAAAGGTCTTACCACAGGCGGCTGCGATATCGTTCAGCATTGATTCTAGGCTGGCAGGCTGGCGCGTAATTTTGACAATAGTGCCCAGCAGCTGGGTTTGTGACTGAGCGCGGCGCAGGTCCTCTGTCCGCTGCTTCATCAGGTCGTAGGTTTCAGCAGCACGCTGCACGACGCCCTTGAGTTCATTGGGATCCCAAGGCTTGGTGATGTACTTGTAGACTTGGCCAGAGTTGATGGCTTCTACAAGGTCTTCCACGTCGGTAAAGCCTGTGAGAATAATCCGCATAGTGTCGGGAAATTCCGGCACCGTTTTGCTTAAAAATTCAGTCCCTTTCATCTCTGGCATTCGCTGATCAGAAATGATGACGGCTACTTCGCCTTCTTCAGCTAAAATTCCTAGCGCCAGCAAGCCACTTTCAGCCCGCAGCACGTTGAAATCTCGCCGGAATGTGCGATACAGCAAATCCAGATTGTCTGGTTCATCGTCTACGACTAGCATCTTAGGCTTGCGCGGGCGCTCCAGGCTCATCAGCTGGCGACTGATGCTGTCTAGCTCTGGAATTCCAGTATCCATGACCTTAATCTCCTTGCAATTCTGGATAAGTGTGGGTTGAGGGGGCGATCGCCCAAGTTAGCAATGCTCAACGCCAATAGTCGTGTATGTAAATTGTCCTCTTCGTATAGTCTTGACAGTTTTGGCAAAGTTCTAACGCTGAGCTATAAAGATTTTGCGATTGACCCCCGCCAGAGTTGAAGATCAACGTAATAGTTTTACGGAGAATGCCCACTGCGCAAACGCTAAATAGTCTGGGCAGATCGATTTAGGGGGGCGATCGCTCGAATATGCGCAGTGCTGAGTAGTGTTCTACTCTACAAAGTCACCTCAGATATGCCAAATTAGCGGCCTGAAGCTTGTCGGCACCGTCAGTTCAGTAGATCCTCAAAATCATACTGTCTGCAACGCAGTCAACAAAATATAGCGTTGTTTCGATCCCACAGTACGGAACTAAAACAACGCTATCGAGATCGTATTATTAGTACCTAAAAAGCGTCTACTAGTTAGAAGGAAGCATCAAGGCGCTACCCTAAACTGCCGCATGAATGCACCTATTGACCTGATCAAATCAACTTAGAAATTATTTAACTGCGGTTTAACACTGTCATCAGGAGATGGCGCTACAGAAACAAAATTCATCCAGCTTACCTGAGCAGCCTGAGCATTGGTGCTATCAAAGGATGTATCTGCTGTTACGTCTCCCACTAACTCTGAGGGAAAGACGAACTCAGTGGATTCATAGAAGCGATCGCTCATTTCAGCGCGCAACGCCATCTGATCCATGTAGCCCACAAAATGACCCATCAAAAAATATACGGCGACTAGACCAGCAGCAGCTACAGAAACCAAACAGCCAGCTAGCATCAAGGAAAATTCCTTACGATCCATCGCCTGCTCCATCAGATGGAGAGCCCATGCCACAAGGGCAATCGCAATGAACAAAATAAGGAACATTATTAAAGCGGGTGTAACGTTTATTAATATTTCCCATTGTAACAGTTCCTCATATCAATCGGAAAGAGGATCGAGTGAGTTAGGTCGATTGAATACATGCAACTAACGCCGCACCTGGATATGGTGATGTGCGAGATGCTGCTTAATGTCGGGGATAGTCAGTTGCCCGTAATGCAGCAGCGACGCCAGCAGTGCTGCCTCGGCTTGGCCCTCGGTGAGCGCGGCCTGGATATGCTCGCAGGTGCCTGCGCCCCCAGACGCGATCACGGGAATAGAGACCTGGCTGGCGATCGCCCGCGTTAGCTCTAAGTCATACCCAGCCTGAGTTCCATCAGCATCCATGCTGGTCACCAACAGCTCCCCCGCGCCGCGTTCTGCGACCTCAATGGCCCAGCCCAGCGCATCTTTTCCGGTGTTTTCTCGCCCCCCGCGCACATACACATCCCAACCCGGATTGGCTGGATCAATCCGGCGGCGGGCATCGATCGCCACCACAATGCACTGTGCCCCAAAGCGATCGCTCGCCCGATTAATCAGATCGGGATCTCGCACAGCGGCCGAATTAACGCTGATTTTATCGGCTCCGGCCCGTAACAATTTCTTAATAGTTTCTAAGGAACTGATCCCTCCGCCCACTGTGAGCGGAATAAATACCTGCTCTGCCGTGCGGTATACCACGTCATAGATAATGTCACGGTCTTCGTGGGTCGCGGTGATGTCTAAAAACACCAGCTCATCTGCTCCCGCATCGTTGTAGATCTGCGCCATTTCTACGGGATCACCCGCATCTTTGAGGTTCACAAAGTTGACGCCTTTAACAACGCGTCCAGCTTTGACATCGAGACAGGGGAGGATGCGTTTGGCAAGCATGGTTGGAATTAGATGTGAGAGATGGGTATTGAACGATGGATTGTTAAGCGGTAGTAAGCGTTGGTAAGGATAGTGGCTTAATGGAGCTTTCTGACCCAATGCGTCATCGCTGACGCAGCACCCCTAAGTGAAGGCGCGTTCTATGGAGGGATTTGGAAGCAGAATGAACTGTGCCTCGTCCATCCTCACTACACTACAGGACTGACCTAGCCTGTAAAGGCTTTGCTTCGTCAGAAAATCGCAAAAACGGGTGCAATACGCTGATACACTGGCATATTGTTTGTCTGAATCCTGGGAGTGGAGATGGATATTGGTCAACGGGTGAGGGTTTGTCGGCTGCGCGATCGAGCATCGGCTGATGTGGTTCAGCGTTTAGGGAAAATGGGTGTCATTAAAGGGTTTAAGCTGACCGATGGCAGCAGTGTGGGCGCGGTGGTGGAGTTTGAGGATAAGTTTGTGTCTTGGTTCTTTGAAGATGAGCTAGAAGCTATCTAATTCGCGGATTTGGTGTGGGTGCCATCTGTGCAATTTGTATGTGTCATCCATATAAGAGCGCATCGGAAAGTGCATCGGAATACCGCTACACATACCTAGCTATATATAGTGCAGGGAAATCACAAGGTAGAACTCACGCGGTGCGAGGGTTCTACCCTGTGATTTCTACCATAGGGGTTTAGCGGTATCTCCAGAGCGGTTGCTATAGTTCTAGGGGAATGCAGAGGGGCGATCGCCCTTTTAGCATCTTGTAGAGACTAAGACCTACTGGACGCAATATTTCAGCGTAAACCACAATTATCATGAGCCAAATTCTGACATTTCTGGGAAAGGGCGGAACAGGACGCACAACTGTGGCGATCGCCGCTGCGAAAAAGCTGGCGGCACAGGGGCAGCGAGTGCTGTTTGCCACTCAGGATGCGAGTCCTGCCACGGGTCTGATGCTGGGCCTTACGCTGAGTGCGGATCCTCAATCGATCGCCCCTAACCTGACTGGGGTGCAGTTTCGGAGCACGGTGCTGATGGAGCGCGCCTGGAATGAGTTAAAGACGCAAGAGGCTAAGTACCTGCGCAGTCCCTTTCTAAAGGGGGTATACGGGCAAGAGTTGGGCATTTTGCCGGGCATGGATACGGCGCTGGCGCTCAACACGCTTCGAGAGTATGACGCCAGCGGTCAATATGACGCCATTATCTACGATGGGGATGGCAGCCAAACGACGCTGCGAATGCTGGGAATGCCGGAAATTGCGAGCTGGTATGCACGGCGGTTCCGCACCGTATTTACAGATTCTGATTTTTATCGCGCGGTGTCGCCGTTTATTCAGCCTGTGGCGGCGGCCGTGCTTAATGTGAACTGGTCGGGCGATCTCTTCAGCCAGCCAGAGGCTCAAGAAGCGACAGGACTGCTGGAGCAAGGGAAAGCAGCGGTCGCTAATCCCCAACGAGTGCGAGCCTATTTGGTGACAACTGGAGAGGAAGGAGCGATCGCCACTGCCAAATATCTGTGGGGCAGCGCTCAGCAGGTGAACCTCACTATTGGCGGCGTTATCGCCAACCAAGTTCAAGATTCTAGCTCCATTGCAGCCACTTTTGCACCTCTGGATATTACCTCCGTGCCCAACTACAGCGGGCAAGACTGGCAACCCCTTATCGACGCGCTGCCCGACCTAGGATCTCCGCCCGCAGCCCCACGACCCATGGCGGTTAACGTCGCTGAGAAAAAAGTGGCCCTGTTTTTGCCAGGGTTTGACAAATCCCAAGTCACCCTTACCCAATACGGCCCTGAGGTGACGGTAGAAGTGGGCGATCAGCGGCACAATTTGGCCCTGCCTGCCGAACTAAAAGGCAAGCAAATCACGGGTGCAAAATTTCAGGATGGCTATTTAATCATCTCCTTCTGAGCGGTCGGTTAAGGAGGGGGGGTCGGCAGCCGGATAGAGCAGAATCTTAAAGGTGTCTGCGGTGGGCGAGGTAGCCTGATCAACGGCTTGCGCTAAGTCTCGGAGTGGCAGGCGATCGCTCACCAGTGCATCCACATCAATGCGGCGGTTAAACACAATATCCGCAGCGAGAGCTTGCAGCTTATAGGATGAGCTGTAGCTGCCTAGTAGATCAATTTCTCGACGGTAGAGCGTATTGGGATTTAGCGGAATCTCGACCTCATCGGGAAACTCGGCAAAAAACAAAATCTTGCCACCCCGGCGAGTGCAATCAAGCGCTTGGAAAAACGCCTTGTCGCTAGGCACCGCTAGGATGGTGGTATCTACCCCCATGCCGTTCGTCAGCGACTGAATCTGCTGCTGCAGATGGCGATCGCGCGCATCAAAAGCAGCATCTGCCCCCAACTGACGCGCTTTGTCGAGGCGAGCAGGAATTAAATCGGTGGCGATCGCTCGTGCCCCAAAATGTTTGATTAACATCACAAACATCAGCCCGATAGGGCCAGCCCCTGTCACCAGAACGGTTTGTCCGGGCTGCACCTGCGCTTTTTTCACGGCTTTCAGGCAACAGTTAGTCGACTCTACAAAGCTGGCCTGTTCAAAGGTCACCTGATCGGGAATTTCGATTAGCCCGCCATGCTGCACAATATGCCCTGGAACCTTTACAAACTCTGCAAAACCGCCGCCACTGGGGCCAAACCCCGCTGTCGTCGAAATGGTTTTATAGACCTCGCACATGGAATAGTTTTCGTTGAGGCAATACGCGCAATGCATACAGGGAATGTGGTGTAACACTACAACTCGCTGCCCTACCTGCCAATGCTGGGTGCGATCGCCCACCGCCACAATCACCCCTGCCATCTCATGCCCAAAGATGCGCGGCGGTTCATACAACGGGTAGAGAATCTTTTTAACATCCGACTGGCACAGCCCCACCACCTGCACCTGCACCAACACCTCATCGGCCTCTATCTCTGGCACCGGCACATCTTCATAGCTCAACTGGTTAACGCCCCGAAATACCTGCGCCTTCATACGTTCTCCCTAGGTGGTGGCTGTTGGGTGACTATTGGGTGACTGTGCAGTCATGGTCTGGCACAACCCTTGAGCCACAGTAGCAAGACTATTGCACACCCAAATCATCATATGCCTAAGGCTAAGCTGCCGCCTGAATTCGTGGACTAATCTATATGGTGAAATAGGGAATAAGGAAGTCGTCAGATTTGATGGTTCCCAGTGTATGAGAGACGATTAGGGCGATCGCTCCTTCCGTAAAAACTGCCTAAACTGCTTTATTCATCATATATTCACTATATTGAGCACCTCGTTTTTTAGTAAGCGTCCCTCAGACGAGCTTTCAGGCTGAGGAAATAGGCTGATGGTGAGCCGCCAGAGCGTCATGCTGCTCAGATTCGGATTGAGGAAGCAACGAAGGCGTTGGTTGGTTCAACCGAGTGGCGGCACAGGTTTGACTGAGAAAGTCCAAAACATTTCGGTGCTGAGCTTTCAAGGACGTCACCACCGTCAG
>JBGTOF010000175.1:0-7220 GCA_041742695.1 Elainellales cyanobacterium
AGCGGCCTACTTCGATCACTCAGGGCGGTATGCCTATAGCAACCAGCCCGCCGCCTGCCAGTGGAATTTGGCCATGCTGCAGGTGCCGTTGGCAGCGGTGCTGCCCGAGCCCGTAATGGCCGAGATTTTGGCGCAGTTTGAAGGACAGTTTCGGGCAAACTACCGCCAGCGCATGCTGTGGCGGCTGGGGCTAGACGATGTGCCAGAGGAGATGGGGGACGAGTTGCTGCGCTATACGGTGGATTTGCTGTATCAAAGTCGGGTGAACTATCACCAGTTTTTTTATCAGGTGCGGCAGCAGTGGTCACCCCAGTGGCAGGCGGAGGCCAGCACCATCCTCACGGACGAGATCTCGCCGGAGCTGACTGCCCTACTAGAGCCGTGGCGACAGGTCTATCACCGAGCGATCGCCCCCCTTTCGCCATCAGCGCTAGCGGAAATGCCGCAGCGGCTCAACCGCCATAACCCGAGTATGGTGATCGAGCGTCCTGACATTGAAGCTGTCTGGGATCCCATCACCACCGACGACAACTGGCAGCCCTTTGAGCATTTGCTAAAGCACATTCAGGCTTCTGTAGATTTGTAGATCTGTAGATCTGAGTCTTGGGCTGCACAGACTCGCCCGGTCTCTAACGGGCAACCGGCTGCAACAGCTGGTGCTGAATGCGGGACTGATCGAGCGATCGCCCAATCAATACCAAGCGGGTTTGGCGAGGTTCGTCAGCGTTCCACGGGCGGTCGTAGTAGTGTTCGAGGCGATCGCCCACGCCCTGCACCACCAGCCGCATCGGCTTATTGGGCACAGCCACAAATCCCTTAATGCGATAGATCTCCATCTCTTGCATCAAGGCTTTGATTTGGTGCATCAGCTCAGCCGGTTCAAAGCTGCACTCAAGCACCAGCTGCACTGCGTTGATGTCGTCATCGTGATCGTGCTCTTCTTCATGGTCGTGATGGCTGGGGCGGAGGGCTAGATTGTCTTCCACCGCAGCCCGAAAGCCCAGCAGCACAGCCGGATCAATCTGCCCGCGATCGCTCGTCACCAGTTTGACGGCACGGGGGAGTTCGTGCTGAACGAGCGATCGCACCTGCGCTAGCGCGGCCTCATCTACCAAATCGGCCTTGCTCAACAGCACCAAGTCGGCACAGGCGAGCTGATCTTCAAACAGCTCTTGCAGCGGTGTTTCGTGATCTAGATTGGGGTCTTGCTGACGCTGGGCCTCGACCGCGGCCACATCCTGCGCCAAGGTGCCCGCCGCCACCGCTTCACAATCCACCACGGTCACAACGCCGTCTACCGTCGCTGCATTGCGAATTTCGGGCCAGCGAAACGCTTGCACCAGCGGCTTCGGCAATGCCAGCCCTGACGTTTCGATCAAAATACAATCCAGGCGATCGCGATACTTCAGTAGCTCCAACATGGTGGGCAAAAACTCTTCTTGCACCGTGCAGCATAGGCAGCCGTTGGTCAGTTCCACCACCTGGGGCTGGTCGCTGGCGGTAGCATCATCTTCATCGCACACTTGGCAGTCGCGCAGCAAGTCTCCATCAATGCCCAGCTCCCCAAACTCGTTCACCAGTACCGCAATGCGCCGCCCTTGGTTATGCTGCAACACATGGCGAATCAGGGTGGTTTTGCCACTGCCCAAAAAGCCCGTAATAATCGTAACCGGAAGTTTTTCTGCCATAGTGTCTGGAATGATGGGGTTCAGGTCATGGTTGGGCGAAAGCGCAGCCCTCGCTTCATCCAATCATGACCTATTTAGGCTTACCGTATTTGGGCGCTAACGGGATAAACCCAGAGGTTTAATCTTGCAGGGTTCCTGAATTGCCGAAGCGACCGCAATTTTTGCGGCGGCAATCCACAGTTGCAATCCGCAAGTTTTGTGTGACTCTCGGAGCGTAATCCGCGCACGGTTGATGCAACGGTTGAGTTAGTTAGGACTATCTACTTCTGTATCAACCCGTGCTAATGCTACAAGCTTAAGAATCTGCGCTTCACTTCAGTTGCTTCCTCGAACCTCGTAATGGGTTTTGACTGGGCCATGCCGGTTGAATCAGCTAAATCTTATCCTGCGGTGGGGGCGTGATGCGAGCGCGGCTTAGGCGATCGCTCAACTGATTCAGCAGCTCAAAATCGGCTGGGGGCAATGTTTGGGCTACCGTGGGTGATTTTTCTAAAAAGGCAAACGCCTGACGAAACTGCCGCCAGTTGGCCTGAATAGGCGCTTGCAGATGACAGGGAATAATTCGCTGAAACTCCCACGCAGCCACCCGGTTCACCCAATCTAACGTGGCCTGGGGAGCCCGATTGAGAATCAGAGTTTGCAGTACAGGCGCCACAAAGGGGCGATCGCCCCCATGCAGCGCATCAAACGAGTCTTCCCAGCCCGACTTCCAGCGAAAGGGAAACAGGCCAAAATAGCCATGACGTGACTGATCGGGCGCGTGCTTGGCTTGGCGAAACACCTCTCCCCACGGCACCACTTCTAATCCACTCGGACGAAAGAAAAAAGAAAACAGCGCAATTCGCTGCCAGCCCTTGCGGCGATTAGCAGGCGTATCGGTCAGGGGCTCCGTCGCTGCATCTCGAGCATGAAACAGTAGGGGATAGGGATCAAGTTGCACTACCTCCGGCGGTTCCTGCGGGACGGCCACCACGGTATCTGTTACCAGCAGCGTTTGGCTGGCACGGTGACACAGCGCCAATTCGGCAAAGGTGCCCAACCCTAGTGAAATCGGCCCCAGCAGTGCATAGTCAAACTCATCAGCAAAGGGCACCTGAGCCGGATCTTCTGGTAGGGTGTGGGTGCGATGACGTGGAAACCCCAGCCAGCTCAGCGGTAGGTTGAGTGGAAAACTCCACTGCTGCGGCGCAACCCAGACTTGCGCTTGAGGAAAGTGGCGGGCAAATGGCCCGACATACACTTTGTGTTCTAGCCCGGATGCGGTAGGCAAAATAATATGCTGCACTGCCCCATGTGCGGCTTCTAACGTCCGCATCAAGCGAATGCACTCTGTGGTGGGAGCGACCGGAGCATAGACCAGCAACCCGCCCGCCTGCAGCCGCACAATGGTCATCCGAATGGGCACAATTACATAGAAAATGCCCTGCACTTGGTCAATTGTCCAGATGGTATCGGGTACTAATTCTTGAAGGAGCGATCGCCGCTGCCCATAGGGATAAATTGGAAAAATTGGCCACAGTTTCCAACTCCAGTCCTGAGGATTGGGTGTCAGCTCGTCGCCAAATAAACGATTCGTGGGATTGTCCACACCGCATCTCTCCTACCCTGACAATGGATCTAGCCCAGTTTCTAGGCTAGCAGGACGGCCCCGCACGACAAGAAACAGTGCTGACTCAAACTCCATTTAGAGCCGTACTGGAATATCAGACTGCGTTTTCTCACGCTTCACTAGCGACTCAAATGCGAGTCGCCGCACCGAAACGGGGTCTTTTTCATCATCCGTCATTTCTGCCAAGGTTTTGGTATGTCCATAGGGAATGAAGATGGTTTCCCAACTATAGCCATCACCCCGAGGCTCAGGCGCAATGCTGCCTTCTACGACGCCAATGTAGACGTTGATTAGAGTTTCATCACAGGTTGCGAGCACTGTTTTGGCGCGGGCGCTGCGCACTTCAAACTGGCGCATCATGTCACATACCCCTTGATCATGCACCCGCTGCATAAACCACTTCACCAGTGCCCCTGGCATCCCATTCCAGGCGTCAATATAGAGCCCGGTGTCATCGACTAATACAGGTCGTTTTAGGACACTATTGGCGTGCTTAACCTTATGCACCGCCACCTCTTCTACATCCACAGACTGCAATTCGGGCAAATCAAGCCCAAAGTGTTTGAGCTTTCGGCCCATATAGCGCTCGGCTTCTGCTAGCTTGTGGCGCGAATGGGTAACAAACAAAAAATCATGCATTGCTTAGGGAATAGGAACTGACCAGAGTAGGCGTTCAAGAATAACCTTGGCTTTATGCCCGCCGCTCGGAATCAAGCGGTGAGCCAAGACATAGGGTGCCAGAAACTTGACATCATCTGGAATAGCGTAGTCTCTACCCTCCAAAAATGCCAGCGCCTGGATGGCGCGATGGAGTGCCACAGAACCTCGCGGACTTGCCCCCAAGATAATCTCTTCATCCTGGCGGGTTGCCCGCACTAAATCAAGAATATACTGCTGCAGGTGCGTTTCTACTTTAACTTGGGCACAACGCTGGCGCAGTTGCTGCACTTGGTCAAGAGAAATGCAGGGCTGCAAAGCGTCAATTGGGGTGCGTTGCCCTAGCCCCTGCAACATTTGCAATTCGTCTGCCGCTGTGGGATAGCCCAAGCTCAGTGCCAGCGCAAAGCGATCCATTTGGGCTTCGGGCAAGGGAAATGTGCCTTGATACTCCACGGGGTTTTGGGTGGCGATCACAAAAAACGGTTTGGGAACCGGGCGCGTCACGCCATCTGTGGTGACCTGCTGTTCTTCCATAACCTCGAGCAGTGCCGATTGGGTGCGCGGGGTCGCGCGGTTAATTTCATCAGTCAACAGCACGTTGCTGAAAATAGGCCCGGGCATAAATTCAAACGCGCCTGAGCGAGGGTTCCAAATATTGGTTCCGGTGACATCGCTGGGCAACAGATCGGGGGTGCATTGAATTCGTTGAAAGATGCCATCAATTGAGCGGGCCAGAGATTTGGCCAGCAGCGTTTTGCCTACCCCAGGGACATCTTCAAGCAGGGCGTGCCCTCCAGAGAACAGTGCTACGAGCACCAGCTGGATGGCATCGGTTTTGCCTACCACAGTTTTGCTCAGATTGTCCATTAACTGTTCGACAGCTTCTCTCATGGCGATCGCCCCTTCCTCCCAAACCTGCATCGTCCTGCTCCATCATGCCAAGGATTTTCTCAAGATGCCCAACATTGGGTATTTTGAAGCGAAACACACTGCACCTAAGGCACTACTGCTGCATCTAGTCAGCAACGCCAAACAAGACGCGTGCTGCGACCCACCCGCGATCCACTAGCGATCCACTGGCGCATCAATCTAAGACTCAGCCTAAACCTCAGCGCTTATTCCAGGCCTAGTTCCCGCTTGAGTAGGTTGATGGATTTTTCACCCACGTAGTTTTCGCAGGTGACGATGCGCGGTGCCCGAATTAGGTCCTCTCGCACCCGCTGAATCGCAGATTTCACCGCTT
This sequence comes from Elainellales cyanobacterium, assembly GCA_041742695.1. Taxonomy (GTDB): domain Bacteria; phylum Cyanobacteriota; class Cyanobacteriia; order Elainellales; family Elainellaceae; genus Kaiparowitsia. Next base: position 5,201 of record JBGTOF010000175.1, read on the forward strand.
CGTGGCTGGTCAGGTCAAAACACACAATCGTTTGAGAGTTGCGCGCTAAGGCATTGAGCTTAAACTGGTCTTCTGTTTGGGCTGTGGTCACGAGCAGTTCATCACCCCGCAGGCTGTGGATGATGACCTCGGCTGCGCGCAAGATGCCAGTGCTGAGGCTCACTAGACCAATATTGGTATGGGAAGGAATAATCTTGAGTTGCTGCAACTCTTGGCGGTAGTCGTAGATGTCGATGGGGATGACCCGTACTGATTTGGGCGCGGCGATCGCCTCTGCCGTTCCGACAAAATAGCGACTAGTAACCACCGTTCCCCCGCGCGCTTGGTCTAGCACCCCTTCGAGCTCTTCTAGCGGTACCAACTGCACAGGAATTTGCAATGCCTGCTGCAACTCGCGCACCATCAACTCCCCAGCGCCAATGTCTTCGCGGGGTGAGGTCACCAGCACTCGGGCGCTGCACCGTAGCCGCCAGTCAATTTCGGCCAAAAACAGCTCGCGCGCTTGGCTTAGCGTGCAGCCTTGTGCCAGCAGCTCGTCTAGGCTCTTTTGCACGAGCTTATAGGCGATGGGATGCCGATCCACAATGGGCGATCGGCTGCCGCCGCTGCCACCTTCATCCCCCTGCGCGCGCACAAAAATGCCCGCACCCGCTCGCGCATCCACAAACCCAGCGTCTTCAAGCTGACGATAGACCTTGCTGATGGTGTTGCGGTGCAGCCCCGTCTGCATTGCCAGCTGGCGCGTGCTCGGCAGCCGATGCCCTGGCGGAAACTGCCGCGAGGCGATCGCAAAACGAATTTGGTTGAACAGCTGGCTAGAGGCAGGAATTTCACTGTCTGCCTGGATATGAAAATCAACCATAGGTCGGGGCGTGATAGGCAATACCAAAAAATAAGTTAAAGCAATGCTTCAACGGATGGAGTCGTTGAGAACTACACCAAAACCATAGTTGATTCCAGCAATCTCTTACTCCATTGTTCAATAAAGTGTACTCGGATAAGTCTGAAGGCGGATGAAAATCTGCTGAGGGCTTGGGGAAGAGTGACAGAGTGGACATCGGGGCGTAGGCTACTGGGTAGTACTGCCAATCATTAGGCATACGCCACGCCAACCGAAGATACTGCAGTCAGGTGTCTATACAGTTGGGTTTTAGAGTCGTCACGGGGTGGTTATGGGTTGTAATAGTTGGAACTTAACCGCTTGGACGGTTGCTGGATGAGTGGTTTGAGATTTTGTAGCTCTTAGGGTCGAGTTTCCATGACAGACAACGTCTCCGAGCTTGCAACACAGTGGGTTGCTGTCCCCAATGACACGTTGACCATTGATGCCTATTTGGCACGTCCCGCTGAGGAGGGTGTGTTTCCGGCGGTGATTGTGATTCAGGAAATTTTTGGGGTGAACGCCCATATTCGCGAGGTCACAGAGCGAATTGCGCGGCTAGGGTATGTGGCGATCGCCCCAGCGATTTACCAGCGGCAGGCTCCCGGCTTTGAAGCGGGCTATACCGAGGCCGACATCGTGCAAGGGCGACAGTATAAACAGCACACTCGGGTCGAGGAGGTGCTGAGTGATTTGACTGCAGCGATCGCCCATCTTCGCGGACTGCCCCAAGTCAAACCCGGCAGCATGGGCTGTATTGGGTTTTGTTTTGGTGGGCATGTGGCCTACCTAGCTGCGACTTTGCCTGATGTGCAGGCTACGGCGTCCTTTTATGGAGCTGGCATTCCCACGTGGTGCCCTGGTGATGGTGCGCCTACGCTCAGCTATACGCCCCGCATCACCGGCACGCTCCATGCCTTTTTTGGGGACGACGATGCCAGCATTCCGCCGGAGCATGTAAGGGCGATCGCCGCCGCCCTAGAGCACCATCAGATTGACCACCGCATTCATTGCTACCCCGGCGCAGAGCATGGCTTTTTTTGCGATCGCCGTGCTAGCTACCATCCCCAAGCCGCCGCTGCCGCTTGGGAGATTGTCCAAACCCTATTTCAGCAAACTCTCTCATAAATTCACAGCCGC
>JBGTOF010000186.1:0-11992 GCA_041742695.1 Elainellales cyanobacterium
TGAAAGCGAGGCTGAACCTGCGGTGGCCCCGCCCCCCGCTCCCGCTCCAACTCCAACAGCCACTGCCCCTTCAACTCGGCCTGCAGCTCGGCCTGCAGTTCAGCCCACAACCCCACCCGTCTCTGTGCCTCCATCGGCTCCCGCACCTCAACCGCAAGCCACAGCACCTCAAGCCACTGAGGCACGAGTAGCTTCAGACCCATTTGTCGCAGACTTTCCCCGCTATCCTGGGGCTGAACCGGGGTCTTTTGGGCTACCTGTTAGCTTCGATCCCTTCAGTAGCCGTACAACCGACGCACTTAGAACGGTAGATCAATGGTTTCAGCAAGAGCTCGAGGCCAATCAGTTTGCGCTGACTCCATTAGAGGAGGTCTCTGAAACTGGGCGCTCGGTTTATCAAGTGTCAAGAGAGGGCCAAACCAAGTTTCTTTCGTTCATTCCAAATCCAGATGGCGCAGGGACAAGCTATCTCTTGAGCGATCAACGCCTTCCCGACGACTTAGGAAGTCAGCAGGTTGTTAGCCCTGAGGAAATTCAGTTCTTCTCAGATTTGGCAATTATTATTCCCAATCCTCAGGGCCAAGAAGGCAGCCAATGGCAAGAGGTCGATCCACAGCGGTTGCAGGAACCCAGTACCTTCTACGGTAATTTGGCTGAGATCAACCTTGATTTAGGAGATATTGCAGAGTTTCGGAATGGCTTGGAGCGGGGTGTGGTGAATGTAAACCACAGCGACCCTCAAGCATTGTTTGCCGAATCCCTGGAAACCCGATTCCAAATTGCAGAGTATGAGGTATCACCTCAGGGCAGTTTGGGCGGGGGCTTGCTATATCAACTGACTCGGGATGGTGTGACCGGCTATCTCAGTTTGGTTCCTACCACCGACAGTAATGGGGTGGCAGCATTTCTCTGGAGTCAATCGCCTCAGTAGGGCGATCGCCCCAAGGGTTGCAGCGTTTGGCAAACTAACAATTATGAGGTGCGCTCAAATGCCAGCGACACCCGACTGCCGCCAATATCTCGCAAGGTTTTTAGCACCTCGTTCACCTGCCGATAGCTAAGGCTACGATCTGCTTTGAGCAGGACAATTCCGTCAGGGTTCTGGGTCAAAAACTGCGTCATCACTGGCACTAGCTCCGCCGTTGTGATGGTTTGTCCATTCAGTATCAATTGGCTTTGTCCATTTAGCCCCACAACCAATGGGTCTTCATTAAGGGTGTCAGCAGTGCCTTGGATCGTAGGGCGAGTTTCGGGCAAGTTGAGTCCAGCAATCTGCTGTCCGGTCAAAGTCATGGAAATGATGATGAAAAAAGTAAGCACCGTCATCAATACGTCCATCATGGGGACGAGGTTGACTTCGGGCAAGTCGGAGGTGCGGGCGTTGCGCTTAAAGTTCATTGGTAAAGGGGAAAGACAAAGAGACAGAGAAGACGCTAGAGAATAAGGTTCGCCCTTTGTCAGTCAATGGCCAAGGCGACCTGCGCTCCGCCCACGTCCTTCATGGCACCTAAGAGCTGCAATACCTGGTCATAGGGCATGTCGGGCTCAGGCTGGAGTGCCACGATGCCTGTGGGAGCGTTGGTTACATAGATTTGAATCTGTTGCTGAAGCTGAGGCAGGGCGATCGCCCGTCCGTCTACTTCAATGCCCTGTTGCGTGAGCCGGACTACTAGCGGCTCGGGGAGGTCAGTGGGCGCATCGGTTGCCCGAGAGGGATCTGCGGGCAACGGGACTTCCAGGCCTTCTTGTGCCGTCAGCATCATGGTTATCATGACAAAAAACGCCAAAATCCCCATCATGACGTTCAGCATGGGAATCAGATTGATTTCGGGAAGAGAGGCCTGAGCACGTTGATGTTTGAAGCGCATTATGGCTTTACGGGTAACTGGTTAAGGTGCCGCAATTTCTTCATATTGATAGGACGAGCTCATGTTAGAAAGATTAGGCTCGTACCACACTTGGCGATAGATTAACTCTAGTTCAGAACCCACATCGGCAAAATAGTCCATCTGCCGAGCTTGCAGCGTCACCAAAACTCGAAAAATCAGCAGGGCCATAATCGCCACCATCATGCCCGCTGCGGTCGTGATCAGTGCTTCCCCAATCCCCGATGCGGCTTGTGAAGCTTGCTCTGGAGTGCCGCCACCGCCAATATTGAGACTGCTAAAGGTGGCGATCAGCCCTGTAACGGTACCCAACAGCCCCAAAAGTGGCGAAACGGCAATCGTCGTCTCAAGCAGCTTGTCGCCCCGGCGCATCTGGACAAACTCCCGATCGCCCGCAGCTTCCATAGCCAAGCGAAATGTTTCGGGGGTAGGCTGCTTGAGCCGTAGGGGCGCCACCAAAAATCGACCGATGGGTAACTCTTGGGCCTGTTCTGCAATTATTCGCGCATCGTTGAGACTTACACGGGCTGCCTGCAATACATCCTGAACAATTCGGTCTTCTTGAGTCAGCAACAGGTACCAAAACCCTGACCGCTCCAGAGCGCAGGCGATCGCTGCAACCGAAAAGCCCAAAATGGGGATCATCACCGGGCCACCCTGCATTACCAACTCAAATAGGTTTGTCATAGGGCTATATATCTGCAAATTAGATGGGTATGAACCATACTCATGTGACGGAACAGCATCCATCGACATTTTTTCGCTTGGGCTTTAGCGCGCGATACAGTTCTCATTGAGATTCCATTAGAATACCGGAGCACTCTGCTGCGGTAGTTTAACGAAACATGATCAACACGATAATCCCTCGTTAAATTCGTCGCGATGTCATTCTTAATTGGTCTTAAAAGTCATCAAATACACTAGGATCGCTGAGCAATTCGTCAGCGGTGGTCACGGTTGGCGGCTCAGTTATCGCTTGTGCCTCGGTAACTTGCTCAGGAGCGATAGACGGTGGGGGCTCACTCTCACTAGGTTCCGATGCGATCGCCTCCTCAGAGTTTGCATCCTCCCCTATAGAGAGGTCTGTCTCAGAGAGCTGCAGCCAGACCTGTTGCCACGCTAAATTCTGCTGAGAATCAACAGTCACCACAATGCGCTCGATCCGCTTGTCGTGTCCCAAGCGGCCATTGCGCACTCGGCATTCAAAACGATCGCCCGGTTGATTGAGTCGATAGGGCGATCGCCCACACATCACCACAGGCAAGCCATTCGTTTCTTGCCGTAGCTCAGCCTGAAAGATATCTTCGAGCAATCGCATGTTGAGCAACGCCCTTGAGTTAGGAATCTCCCATGTAGGCCGTTCATCCATTTCTCCTGGAGCAAGAGACTGCACGATGACAGGCGTATATTGACCAGACTCTAGCTCAACCTCACATCGCAGCACGTGCTCTGCCGACTTGCGAGCAGGGCAGTTTACATCGTTGACGACCAAATTGGCCGCTTGTAGATCCAGCCGAATGGTATCTTCGAGTGCCGACATGTCCATCGGTTGGCAAGACGCTGTGCCCAGAAGGGCGATCGCCCACCACCACAGACGACCGCCCCTGCCCCCATATCTCACAGCAGCAACTCTGGCTGTGAACTGCGCTCGCCAAGGGCTAATCCCAACACTACTCAATTCCTCATTTTGTAGAATTGATGTCACCTCACTCATCGCTCTATCAGCTCCCCAATAATGCTGTCAGCAAACGCATGCCCCTATTTCCTGAGCATTATAGAAACGCTAGGTTAACGAAATGTAATTGGAGCTTAATCCTCAGCTTTTTACAGCGCTCAACTCTTTGCCAAACTTCGGGAATCTGAGTTTGAGAGGATGCATCCCAGTTTTGTAAATTGGCCCTCATCCCCCAGTCCCTTCTCCCAAAAGGAAGAAGGGGAGCCGGATTCACAGTCCCTCTCCCGCTCCGAGAGTATGCTGTGCGCGTGCACACAACATATCAATCAAGTCAGCAAAAGCGTTGCATCCAACGACGTGCATTCGAAGACTAACGTAGAGGCCGACCCCAAATTACCCGTTCTTGCTTATAGATGGCCATGCCTGGTTTTGCGCCCTTAGGCTTGTAGACATGGCGCGGTTCGGTATACACCACGGGCACCTGATCACTCTGGGCCGCACGGCTGTGGAGCGCGGCAACGTTGGCGGCAAATTGCAGGTCCGCATCTTCGGGAACGGCTCCCGGTTCTAGTCGAAGCAGCACGTGGCTACCGGGAATTTCTTGACTGTGGAACCAGAGGTCGTAGTCGGTGGCGAGGCGAAAGGTGAGTTCGTCATTTTGGCGATTGTTGCGCCCCACCCAGATGGCAAACCCACTGGGGCTCGTGTAATGCCGAAACTGGGTGACTGAGCGAGGGCGATCGCGCCCTTCAGTTGCCTCTAAATAGCCCTGCTGCACTAGCTCCTCGCGAATTTCTTCGAGGGCATCTAGATCATCGGGGTTAGTGTAGTCGGCCAGCTGTGCCAGCGCGACCTGCACCTGCTCTAGATAGTCAACTTCGGCTTGGGTATCGCGTAAAAGCGGTTCCAGAGCGGCACGCGATCGCCGCATTTTTTGCTGTTTTTTATAGAAGCGCTGGGCATTTTGCACCGCATTCTTATCAGGGTCAAGCGTCAGGGTGATGGGTTCCCCCGTGGTGAAGTCAGCGAGGGTCATGCGGGTCATCCCCGGCTGATACTCATGCAGGTGCGCCATCAGCAGATCCGCTCGACCTTTGAGGGCATCGGCATCGGCAGATTGCTCCAGTCGAGTTTGAAAATCGGTTAGCTTAACGTTTAGCTTTTTCAGCAGACTGCCCAAGCGCTGAGTGAGTTGGTGGTGCAGTTGCCGCAGAGTTTGGCGGTTGAGTTGGTCGCGGTAAAACTCGCTGATGAGGGTTTGGGTAGAATCTGCAGCCCGTTCCATCCCCCAGCCCAACACCGTATAGCCAGTGGCACACCAGCCCGGCTGAAACTGCTCGGTAGACAGGGCGGTGAGCCAGGCCTGCCACTGCTGGAAGAGCGATCGCCACTGATGGGGAGCGATCGCCCCTGTGTCCTGATCCGCATCCAGCCCCGCCTCTGCGCACATCGACAGCACCAACGCCGAACTCAACCCCCGATAGTTCTTCAGCAGCGCTCGCTTGAGCGGAATGGGCACCAGTGCTATCCGCTCTTGCCAGCGCTCAAAGGATTCGTCTAGGGTGGGAATCGTCTCCATTAAGGCGGGCGGCAATTCATAGGCTTGCCCCGTTAGCAGGGGCCGCACGCTCGACTGCTGGGCACTCACCTGGTGCGCCACGGTAATGATCTGGTTGTCAGTGGTCGTAAGGATGACGTTGCTATATTTGCTCATCACCTCCACATAAAGATGGTATTGACAAGGATCGCCAGGACGGCGGGCAAACTGCAAATCCAACGCTCGCTCCCACGGGGCGATCGCCCCCATGGATACCAGCGCTAGCCCATTGAGCTGATGCCGCAGCTGCTGCGCAAAGGCAAAGGTGTTGGGGTCGCGCGGCGGCGGCTCATCCATGCACAGCCGCGCCCCTTGAGGATGCCAGGAGAGGGTCAGCCAGCCCCGCTGATCGAGGGTGCGCAGGCATAGGGCAATGGTATGGCGATCGCGCTGAAGCACCTGCTCAACCCTCGACGGTAACCATTGCGCCCGCAACTCGGCACACAGCGCCATTAGTGTGGTGAAATCAACTGGTTGCAAGGCGATCGCCCCTTTTCGTCATCTGGCAAACTTGCTATCTCTTCTGAACTGATGATCTGAGCAGTGGTCTGCCGGCAAGGGTGTGAGCGGTAGGGGCAAAAGCCATACCACTCACACCCTTACCTGTTTAGAACGACCCTAATCTCTATCGATCAGGCCGATAGGCCTAGAACGAGCGAGCGGTAGAACTATCCAGCTCTACAGAATCTCTGTCCAAGACCTCTGCTCTACCGTGAGCCATTCCAGGAGATCGGCAAAAAATGGGGGAACAAACCCGATAAGATTGGGTAGTTCAGCCATCTCAGTGTAGCGCTGCGGCTGCACCGACCGGGCGATCGCCCCCGTTCAACTAACCTCTATCTTGATCCATTCTTGATCCAACTACTTCCTGATCGAGCCCCATCGACCCACCTTCAGCACCCATGACCCAGCATTACCGCATCACCCTTCTCCCTGGCGACGGCATTGGCCCCGAAATTATGGCCGTCACCGTAACAGTGCTGAAAGAAGTGGGGCAGCAGTTAGGGATTGGGTTTGACTTTACCGAAGCGCTGATTGGCGGAGCCGCCATCGACGCCACAGGGAATCCCCTACCGCCAGAGACGCTGGACACCTGCAAAGCCAGCGATGCCGTGCTGCTGGCCGCTATTGGCGGCTATAAGTGGGATGCCCTGCCTAATGACCAGCGCCCTGAACGAGGGCTACTGGGGCTGCGAGCCGGGCTGAACCTGTTTGCCAACTTGCGGCCCGCCCAGATTTTGCCTCAGTTAATCGAGGCCTCGACCCTCAAGCGTGAAGTGGTAGAAGGCGTAGACATTATGGTGGTGCGCGAGCTGACCGGCGGCATCTACTTTGGGCAACCGCGCGGCATTTTTGAGACAGAAACGGGCGAACGGCGCGGCATTAACACGATGGTCTATTCCGAAGCAGAAATTGAGCGAATTGGGCGGGTGGCGTTTGAAGCGGCGCGTAAACGGCGCAAGCGTCTATGCTCAGTCGATAAGGCCAATGTGCTGGATGTGTCGCAACTGTGGCGCGAGCGCATGACAGCGCTGGCTGTCGACTATCCCGATGTGGAGCTGACTCACTTATATGTAGACAACGCCGCCATGCAGTTGCTCCGCGCCCCTACGCAGTTCGACACGATTGTGACGGGCAACCTGTTTGGCGATATTTTGTCGGATGCAGCAGCAATGCTAACGGGCAGTATCGGGATGCTGCCTTCTGCCAGTTTGGGAGCATCAGGGCCGGGCGTGTTTGAACCGGTGCATGGCTCTGCGCCTGATATTGCCGGACAGGATTTGGCGAATCCCCTTGCACAGGTGTTGAGTGCGGCCATGATGTTGCGCTATGGCCTAAATGAACCCGCTGCGGGCGATCGCCTAGAAGCTGCCGTGCAAACTGTCCTCAACCAGGGTTACCGCACGGGCGACATCGCCTCAGCAGGCACCACTCGCGTGGGCTGTCAGGCCATGGGCAACGCACTGCTCAAAGCCCTATAGACACAACGTTTAGCCTACGTTAGCCTTATTCAGGTCAGCCTACGCTTCTCTAGCGGCGGCTAGTGCGCAGTTCTTGCCAGGTCACGGTTGCCAGCGTCACCACCGTTAGCGGCATTACAAAGAAAAACATCACGGTGCTATACATCGGCAACATCGCGTGATTGGTGGAATCGAGGATGAGGTAAACCGTGTAGGCGACATAGTAGCCCAGAAACACCACGCCTTCCCAGCGTGCGATAACGCTGCCTGTAAAGAAAATGGGAAGACAGGCGATCGCCACGGCCAGCATCACTAACCCATCAAACCGCATGACCGAATCGGCCACGGCAATGCCCTGCGGCGACACTGCGCTAGCCACTCCCAGCACCGCCAGAATGTTAAAAATATTGCTGCCCACCACATTGCCCACCGCAATGTCGCGTTCGCCCTTAAAGCTAGCGACAATGGAAGTCGCCAACTCTGGCAGCGAGGTGCCTGTCGCCACGATCGTGAGGCCAATCACCAGCTCGCTCACGCCAATAGCACGGGCAATAGTCGTAGCGCTGTCCACCAAAAACTGAGACCCCAGCACCAGCATGCCGATGCCCCCTACAATCAGCGCTAGGTTTTTGACCCAGATCCCGGAGCGCCCCTCATGCTCTGCAAGCTGCCCCAATCCCGGTACTTCTTCCTCCCGTCCCTGACGAATCAGAAATAGGGTGTAGGCGATCGCCCCTACAAACAGCACCACCCCGTCTCCGCGTCCAATCGTGCCGTCAATGCTAAACAGCAGCATCAGGCACGACACCCCAATCATGATCGGCACATCTAGCCGAATTAACTGCCGCGACACCACCAGCGGTGTCACCAACGCCGATAGTCCCAAAATGCACAGCACATTAAAAATATTGCTGCCCACCACATTGCCAATTGCAATATCTACCTGACCATTCAGATTAGAAAGAATGCTCACCGCCATCTCGGGTGCGCTAGTGCCATAGGCCACCACCGTTAACCCAACAATCAGCGGCGATATGCCAAGCAGCGCCGCTAGCCGCGACGCCCCGCGCACCAACAGTTCTGCCCCGACAACCAACAGCGTCAACCCCAGCACCAGCGAGCCGATGACCCATCCATTCATATCCAGCAATTCCTTAAGTCTGTTTTAGACCACCCACCAGACTTCTCAACAAGCTGCCGCACCCAGGCGATTAGACGGAAGAATTATGACAACGCGAGTGGAGTCTACCCCATCTACATTCCTTACGGTGTATCCTCAGCGTTGTTTAAGACAACCGCCGGCGGTTATTCTGTCTATTACCCCAACTGTATTGCCCAGATAAACGATGGGGTCAATAGCAACCCTGCCTTCCACAGGCAATGGTGGAACCCTGGCAGGATCACTGCCCTGCTTCAATGCTCATCGACATGAAAAGCACAATACCTTAACTAGCTTATAGCCCTCACGGGTCAATTAGGTACAGTTTGTATCATTGCTTACGAATACCAGCCGCGGCTGTGCCAGCAACCGCTGCCCCAACCATAGGTAGCTCTAATAGATAACTCGGAGCTGCAGAGCGTTAGCCGAAAACACTCAGAAACGATTAATGCCCTGGATAGAATTGCACCTGACGGCCACGGCCGAAGCCATCGACTGGATACGTACCCTGCTAGCCACACACGATATTTCGACGCAGGTGCAGGTTATACCCCAATCGCAAAACACCCCAGACGGCGATGTGCCGGACTGGCCCTATGCCGTGCAGATCTACCTGCCCCATAGTGCCCAAATGCAACGCCAAGTGCACGCCGTAGAGCGATCGCTCGCCTCTCTTCAACGCACCCACCTCACCAGCGCAATCGAACTACGCCAAGTTGAGACCCCACCGCCCGAAGCCCTGCTTCAGGGGCAGGCCGTGGGCGATCGCCTGTGGATTGTGCCGGGACATGCGCCTGTGACTCCTGAGCACGTGGGCGATCGCCATGTGCTGCGACTATCGCCTGGGCTAGCCTTTGGCAGTGGGCTGCATCCCGCGACGGTGCTGAGCCTGCAACTGCTTCAGCAGTTTGGGCAAGCCGGGATGACCGCGGTGGATGTCGGCTGCGGCTCTGGCATTTTGAGCCTAGCGCTAGCTGCCCTGGGTGCAACCGTCACCGCATTAGACAATGATCCCGTGGCCGTGCAGGCCACCCGCGAGACCCTGGCGCTCAATCCTCACCTCACTACTGTGACAGTGGTGGAAGGCAGTTTGGGACAGGGCCATGCGCTAGGCCACTGGATGGGTGGCCCGACGACAACGACCGACACGGGTTTTATGCCCAGCGACCCGGTCGATATAATTGTGGCGAACCTGTTTGCTCGCATCCACAGTGCCCTTGCCGCCGACTATCGCCAATCGCTAAAACCTGGCGGGCTACTCATTGCCGCTGGGTTTACCACCGACTATGACGACGACCTAACCACCGTGATGCAAGCCGAAGGGCTCAGGGCGATCGCCCGTGAAACCCAAGCAGACTGGCGGGCGATCGCCTTCCAGCTGATCTAGCTCAGCCATGCGTCATCGCCTCTATCACCCTGTCAAACGACATAAACGCGGTAAAGTCAGCCTATCCCTCGCTGGGCAACTCTGGCGGTTCGGTATCAAACCAGGTGTGATAGATCTCATCGTAGGTGCCATCCTCCAAAATAGTGGTCAACCCTTGATTGAGCTGCTGCAATGTAGCCGAATTCCGCTGGGTGGCAATGCCATATAGTTCTACCGTCAGCGGCTCATCTAAGCTACGAATTCCCTGAATTTGCCCAGAGCGAATCAAAAATTTGTTGACTGGAATATCGTTAATCACGGCATCGACCTCGCCAGTAGCCAGCCCTTGCAGCGCCAGAATAGAGTTGTCGTAGGCGACGAGTTCCCCAGCATTGGCTTCGGCGGCTTCGGCGGCTCCTGTGGTGCCCCGCTGAATGCCGATGCGCTTGCCGTTGAGATCATCAAAGTCTGTGATACTTTCGTCGAGAGATGGAACGACAATCGCCAACCCCGACTGCAAATAGGGACGAGAGAAGGATATCTGACGCTCGCGCTCAGGCGTAATGGTCATGGCGCTGATGCTTGCGTCTACGGTTCCGGCTTCGAGCGCTGGGATGATCTCTCGAAAGGACAACGGTATCATTTCTATATTGACCCCGGCGGCCTCTGCGATGGCGTTGATTAAATCAATCTCAAAACCTTCAATATCACCATTTTCAGACGTGGATTGGAGCGGTGGAAAGGTTGGATCAATCGCTACGGTGATGGGGGTTGAAGACGACGCGCTATTTGACGAAGTCTCAGTGGAAGACTCTGGCACAGAGCAAGCCGACACGGCAACCACTGCCGCCAGTCCTATCCCCGTCCACCAGGCTCGACGAATCAACTGCGATCGCGTCAAATGAACCATGAGAAGACCTCTTTTTTAAAGTGGATTTAAGTGAAGCGAGCAATCCCCTGGGGGAAGTCATCTGTGGTGTACTCGAATCCTGCGATGGTCTAGACTCGTTACGGCCACGCTCGACGCTAAGCGGCGATCGCCACGTCGGCTAAATCAATATTTCTTGATTGAATTTGAGCACAATTTAGGGGTAACCATTCAAAGCAGAAAGGCATCAAAGCTAGAAGCCAAATCGCAGAAGCCTTTACAGAGGGCTCATTAACGACTGTACTGCGGTTCTCTAAAACTGAAGCCATTGCTACATAATTAGCAAAGTTGATTGATAGAGGTTATATGTAGTCTTCCACACATTACCTCAAGATCGCTGTGGTGGCTTTGCTTTGCAGCCCCGTGGCGAGCAACCATTGAGCCGAGAAAACATTAGTTTTTCTAATGCAATAGCCGCTATTAATAAGACGTTTTGCATTCACGACACCGAATATCCGAGTTGAAGGCTGAGCCGTTTGAGTGCTCCTAAAACTACAGACCGCAACTCCCCCCGAATCCGAATCTCATCCTTGGTTCCACGCCCGTCATTCTGTAGCGACACATGACATTCGCCCAGGCAGGCTAGGGGCAACCCAGGAGAATTTGGTATTAAACAATTTAGGGCACCGTGCGACGCACAGTGCCCCAAACCCCTCTTAGCCAAAGCTGATGTGATTATCTATTGCTAGCGCGATCGCCCGCCGAAAAACGCCTAATTTGTGGGGCGCACCCGGCTCAACTGCGTTCTCTTCCGCTAAGCAGCGGTTTACTAACCTTCTAACACACTGTCCTTTAGGGCATACACGACAGCGTCTTGCTGCTCAGGAGCCAGTTCAGGGAACATAGGCAAGGAGAGCACTTCGGTTGCGACATGCTCCGACCAAGGCAGGCTGCCAGCCGCATAGCCCAGCCCGGCATAGACCGCCTGCCGATGCACCGGAATGGGGTAATAAATCATCGAGCTAACGCCCTGCTGTTGCAGCGACTGGCGAATACTATCGCGGCGATCGCCCCCATCTGGCTGGGCCTGGGTGAGGCGAATGGTGTACTGGTTCCACACCGACATCCCTCCGGCGATCGCCCTAGGGGCCACCACCCCCGGAATCGCCTGCAATAACTCTTGATAGCGATGGGCAACCGCTTGGCGCTGGGCATTCCAGCGATCAAGATATCGTAGCTTAATGCGTAGAATGGCAGCTTGAACCGCATCAAGACGGCTATTCATGCCCACTTCGTCGTGATAATACCGCACATGGCTGCCGTGCTCGCGCAGCATGCGCATTCGGCGGGCGATCGCCGGATCATGGGTCGTAATCGCTCCACCGTCGCCGCAGGCTCCCAAATTCTTGGTTGGAAAGAAGCTAAAGCACCCCACATCCCCAATGCTGCCCACCTGCACCCCGTGCCAAGTTGCCCCGGT
>JBGTOF010000188.1:0-14823 GCA_041742695.1 Elainellales cyanobacterium
TCCTACAATGCTCAGGCAAAGCAGGTTCCCACTGACCAAAAAGAGTTTCACTACGGCATTCTCTATGCAGATGTGTTTCCCGTGGGCTCTGCAGGCATTCCGCCCACTCTGCTAATGCAAGATATGCTGCATTTCTTGCCGCCCTACCTGCTGGACTATTACAGCCAATATTGCCGCAATGAAGATGACATGCTGATTCAATTAGGAATCAGCTTTCAGCGATCAATGTATAACGTCACTTCGGCCGTGATTCAAGCCCTACGCACGGCACTACTCTATCCGCTAGACGACACCAACCCTAAACACTTATTAGCAAATCGCCAATTCTTTGAAGCCCAACTCGACCGATTTAAGCGTCCAGAGGCTCGGCTTAGAGACATTCAAAGCCAAGACTATCGGTAAGGTGCATCACTCGTTTTATTTCCTGTAGAGATGTGAATTTCACGTTTCTACTCTACTCCCTACTCTAAGAACATGGCTGACATTGTTGATATTGCAGTAAGTGCAGAAGGATTCAAAACTCTGGTAACGGCTGTTCAAGTTGCCAATTTGGTTGACACGTTGAAAGGCCCAGGGCCGTTTACCGTGTTTGCACCCAATGATGAAGCCTTTGCTAAACTTCCGCCTGGAACCGTTCAAACCTTAGTGCAGAATGTGCCTCAACTGGCGCGAATTCTGACGTTTCATGTTGTTCCAGGAAAATGGATGAAAGCGGATTTAGAAGGGGTTGATTGTCTGACTTCAGTGGAAGGATCACCCATTCCCATTAGCACTGCTGACGGGTTTGAGGTAAAGAATGCAACCGTGCTAGCAGCAGATATTGAAGCCGATAATGGTGTCATCCATGTTCTCGATCGCGTCATTTTAATGGGTTAGGTCGGGTTCGATAGATCACAGGTAGGATGAAGCCTGCTAACGGTGAACAAAGCACAAAAGTTAACCATTAACAGCCTCACAATATAATATCAAGATCTTTCGGCAGTCCGCTTTAAGCGAATTGTTAGCCCTTTCACCTGGGCGCATCCCACTTTTGCAGCCCTCACCCTAAATCTCTCTCCTAGAACGGCTACTAAGTACACACAAGTCCTGATGTAGTAGGATGCTGCTGGAGATTATTGGGCAAACTTGCAAAACTGGGATGCACTCCTTTCACCTTTGGGGCACCTCGAAAAATACAAATCTTGTTGAGAATGGCAATGAGATTCCAGTGGTTCTGGGCTCCCAAGATTATCAATGAGGCAATTAATCGAGGTGCCCTTTGGTTAAGTTGCTGTAGCGTCTACGCTGCACTAACGCATCTTACGAGAGCTAGATCAACAGAATTAGCGTTGAATAGAGCATTGCGCCGCTCAGAAACGACCAGAAGCAGGTTTTTCTGGCCTCGGGTAGCTCGTGTTTGAGGATGTTGAGAATAAGGCTACCGGCTAAAAAGGCCCAGACAGTGGAAACGGCAGTTTCATTAAACTGGGTAGCTAGACCTGCCGCTGTCCCTACTACGATCGCCGCTGTCAGCAGCCAGCGTCCCTGGCGATCGTAGAGAGTGCGATGGTGCTCACGTAGCCCCTGATCGATAATGAAAAAGTGCAGCGCTGCGGCAATAAAAAATAAGATGGAACGCCACAGGCTGTGCTCGCCTACATCAATCAGCAGGTAGCCAAAAACCAGGTTGAGCAGTGCATAGGCTCCTATATGAATCCAAAAAACCTGTATGTCGGCTTGGTTGACATCGGCTTTGGCCTGGTTCAACCGTCGGGAGGTGAGTACCCAGCGGTCTAAGCCATAGAAAATGGTCAATCCCAACAGCGCCAGCAGATAAACATGGTTCTCTAGGTAGCCGAGCAGCCAAAAATCAGCCTCGGCGAGTGACCTCTGGGCGCGGCTCAGTTCAGGAAAGATATCTAAAAATACGTAGCCCATCGACACTCCCCCGGCAAAAGATATCCATCGATGCTCAGGCACAATAGCAGCAACATTTAGCCTTGAAATAAAGGCATGAACGATCGCTAGCGCTATGGCTAAAATCAGTCCTACAGACACAGACAGCATGCTGAGACTCCTCCTTGCTTGCTAACACTATCTAGGCGTCAGTTCGCCCTAGGGCGTAACGCTGATGAACTGACCACCTTGGTAGTAGTGCCAAGAGCCGCCTCAGCGATACTCTACACGATGAGCGGGAAAGTCGTAATCGACAAAAGCGGATTAGCCTTATTCTAGTTTTCGTCTGTATGTAGCAGAAGGGATTTATCTAGTTGATCAGGGCAAACGCATACTAAAAAAGCTGGGTTTGCCATTGTTTGACTCTGTTTTCGCCGTGATGCCAGTGACCTTACCAAAACGGCAGGTGGTTAGAAAGCTCACTAACGCCATGAAGCTCCAAGGCATGAGCTCTACAAACCGTCCGTAGCTCACCAAATTGGGAAAGCCGTCCCGCCAGTCAGGCAAGACTTTTGACTTGTAAAAATCCTTAAACGTCCGATAGCCCGAGCCATGGAAGGCACTGACGATGGTCATTACTTCGCTGATGCTCAACCGGGACTGATACCCTTTTGGCTGGCCATCGCACGGCAGTCGAGGGATAGTTCGTTCACAGAATCGTTCAAACTCACGATAGAAGTCGTCAACGTCGCAAAAGATTTAGGTCAAGTCGAGGCGCGCTAGACTCAAAGACATGGCTGAGGTGCTTAGAATTCAATACTTTGAGCGTAACCCTCAGCCTTTCTTTCAGCACGCTAATCCCTCTCGAACTCACGTTGGGTTTGCAAAACGGCTTGTCTAGATGGGTTTGCCCACCGGCGGCTATAGCCAATTGCCCAACAGCACAAAGGAGGCCCAAAATCGGGGAGCCTGGTATTGAGGGTTTTGTAAAAGAGCAAGCTGTGCCCGCTGTAGGGCTTCCGCCTTAGAAATTGGGTTTTCGCTGAGTTCAGCATAGAGGCGGCTCATGAGCAGTGCCCCAGATTCGTCATCCACATTCCAAAACGAGGCGATGGTGCTGCGTGCCCCAGCGCGGACGGCAACTCCGGCCATGCCCAAGGCGGCACGGCGATCGCCCTCTGCCGTGCGACACGCGCTGAGCACCAGAAGCTCAATCGGCTCGGCCCCTAGGTCATTTCCTCGAATTAAATCACCGAGATCATTAATATTGATTCGCTCGTCCCAGGCGAGGATAAACGTTTCTGCCGCATTGGAGCTAAATACACCGTGGGTCGCCACATGCACGATAGAAAAAGGTGAGTCGGTTAGAGCCCGCTCAAAGTTGAGGCGGCTAAATTCGTCGTTGAATAACACTTGGCTAGACACCACTGCGCGAATTTCGGCCACTTCTCGCGCGACGTTGGGCAACTCTGGGAAGGTGTCGCGCGATTCACTGAGCCCCGCCACCAGTGCCCGAATCTCTTGCTGTTGGAGGGGTTTGGGGTCAGGCAGTTGCAGGCCGGGGGCAAAGGCAAGGCTGTATTGCTCAATCAGGTATTGCTCGCCATCATGCAGTGCTGCTACAGGCACGTTTCGCAAAATGCCGTCGGGCACAAACACGAGGGTCTTGATGTCATCGGTGAGATCTGCCGCAATGGGGCGCAGCATCCAGTCATAAAGCTGCTGGGTGAGCGATCGCTGCACCTGAGAGAAATAGGGCCGTTTAAGCTCTGCCAGGGCGGTGTCAAGGGTCATGGCAAAGGTGTCATCATCCACGGCGACGGTGCGGTGAATCAGCGGTTGCTGAGGCAGCTTGGCGATAATTTCGAGGCGATCGCCTAGCAAAATCGGATAGATCACCGCCGAGGCTAGCTCCGTCTGATCCACAATCCGATCTAGCTCAAACTGCGAGTCGAGACAAGCTTCGCGGAAGAAGTTGTCGAGTTCGGCAATTTGCAAGGCTTCGATGACATCTCGGGCTTGGGTGAGGTGGCGATCGCTCACAGGAGTCGTTCCCTCTCGGGTCAGCAACAGATCTACCAGCTCTCGATAGACCGGTTCCACACTTTCGCGAAACGAGAACTGCACCTCTCGATTGATGGCGACCAAGTCGCCCCGCAGGGTTTGCAGAGAGGCCACAGCCTCGCTATAGGCGGCGATCGCCCCGGCCTGATCGTTCTGGGCGTGGCGCAACCGACCCAGTTGCCATTGCCAGCGATAGGCAATATCTGTGGCATTGACCGTCTGCGACAACGTCAGCGCCTGCTGGGTTAGGGCTTGGGCGTCGGACCATTGTTGGCTATGCTCATAGAGCGTGCCTAGGGTGCCCAGCACATAGGCCCGCGTGCGCGGATCGCCCAAGGCCTCGGCTTGCTGGTGTGCGGTTTGCAACAGTTGGGCAATGGTCGCCGCATCGGCAATCGGCGCTGCCTGTCGGGTGCGATCGAGCATGAGGCTTTCCGCCAGATCAAGGGCGTTATAAACGGCGGTGCGATCGCCCGGCAGAGAGGGCAACTGCTGCTGAATCTCTTGGTATAGCGCCCGTGCCGAGTCACGCCGCTCTGTCACCACCATTACGTTAAAGGCGTTGAGCCGTGCCTGAAGCTGACTACTGTCGCTGTCGGTCGCGGCGATCGCCTGCTGATAGTGCGCTAGGGCGTCCTGGGTCTGCGTCAGATAGGTCTGCGCTGCGGCTAGTTTGCGCCGTTCTACTGCTCGCTGAATGGGGCTGGTGGGCGTGCTCGGAGGCGCATTCAACAGGGCGATCGCCTCGGCAGGGCTGAGGTCGCTGCGGCTGAGGTCGGCGGTGGCGCTAACCCAGGCCACATTGCCGAGGCTGAGATGGGCAGCGGCGATCGCCCGTTGCTTGTCCCTGCCCGAGTCTGGCGCAATCTGTGTGGCGATCGCCAGACTTTGCGTTAGCCACTGCTCTGCCTCTGCTAAATCGCCTGCCACTTGCAGAGCGTCTCCCAGGCTGCGAAGCGTTACGGCTTTTGCCAGCGAATCGGGCTGCTGGGCTTGCCCCTGAGCTAGGTCTGCCAACAGGATCACTGCTCGGCGATAAAAGCCCAGTGCTTGCAAGGCTTGCGCCTGGTTTAACTGGTTCTGGAATGCTCGGGGGCGATCGCCCGCCTGGTCAAATAGGTCAGCCGCCTGTTCCCAGGCTTCTAGCGCTCCTTCGGCATCACCTTGGGCGAGGCGCAGCCCTCCCCGAATTGACTGCGCTTGGGCCATTGCAGTCGGAGGCGCCTGCCGCAGCAGCGCCAAACTTTCGTCCATCGCCTGATTTGCCGCAGTCCACTGGCCAAGCTGCTGTTGCACCAAGGCCCGATTGCTGAGCGCTAGCCCCAAGACCACCGGATCATTCTGCGATCGCAAGTGCTGAATATCTTGGTTGAGCTGGGCGATCGCCTCGGGATAGCGACCCGCTTCATAGAGGACCCGACTGCTCAAGGACGTTGAGGCTAGGGGCGATCGCGCCGCCGCGCCGTCGAGAGACGCGACCCGCCAACTGGATGCCTCTGCCGTCGTGGCCTCTGCCACCGTTACCCAGGAGGCCCCTGCTGCTGCGCCCAGACATTCCCCGAGCAACAGGGCAACCCCTACTCCGCAAGCTGTCATCCATTGCCTCAACATGTTCATGAGACCTCTTGTGTTATCGAATGCAAATGCAGGATTCCTGCATACTCAGAACGCTATTGTCACGGATCCTTATAACCAGCCGATTGGTTGAGCTGGATCTGGGTAAGGCTTGATGGCCTGTTGAATGCAGTAAGGCTGGTTTAGCTTCAACCCTGCTCTATTACGAGATGCTCCCGGTTTTCTACAGCCTACTGCTGGGCTCTCAAAAACTCTAGCGATGGTGACAGGCTGTTACATTTTCCCTTGCACTAGAGAAAGACATAGCCACCAGTTCTACCTGACCACTGGGGGTTTGCTGCCAGCCCTGAGCTTCTATCCAGAGGGGCGCTACCCCCGAGTCCAGAGTCCCTCCTATAGGTGGAATCGCGGCGGCGGGATCAGCCGTCTCTGCTCCCGTGGCCCACGGGGTGGCGATCGCCCCCGACTGTTGGATCTGTCTAGGCGAGGGCGGCAACCCCCCGCGCCCTGTTATCACAAATTCACTTTGGCGGGCGATCGCCGACTGCCGCGCACACTGCTGTGCCACGAGTTGCGAGGCATCTGTAACCGCCTCTGGCAGAGCCACCAATCCCCGCGATGGGTCATCACTCAAGTTCGTAATCGATATCTCGCCGCTGGTGCCAAATTTAGAACTAGCGGTGATGTCGCTGCGGGGAGTGGGAGCGGATTGGGGCAAAATGCCGAAGATCCCCTCGGTTTGGATTTGCACCGCGCCGCCATCGCCGGTAAAAGCATTGGCGGTGATATCGCTGTTTTCGGCTAGCGCCGAGATCACAAAGGGCGCCTGCAAGACGATATTTCCCCCATCGCCCCCCGCCCCGGCAATGCCCGCCGTTGTGGAGAGCTGGCTGCCGCGTCGCAGAGTGAGGTAGTCTTGCAGCGCCAGCCTCATGTTGCCGCCATTACCCGAGGTGGTATTGGCGACTAGACTGGCCCCATTGTCGAGCTGGAGCGATCGCCCCGTTAGCGTCAATGTTCCGGCACCGCTAGGGCTGCTGCTCGCGCCCGAATTTTCGCTAGAGCTTTCGCCCGCGCTGCCCACTGCCATCACCGCTCCGTCTAGTACCTGAATGGTGCCGCCGACCACGGTCAAGTTGCCGCCTCGCCCTGTGGCGCTGACGTTGATCACAAAGGGAGTACCTGGAATACCGCCTGCAAAGGTGAGGATGCCGCTGGGAAAGCCTAACTCTGGCGCGACCCCGCTAAGGGTCAGGCGATCGCTTGCCACCAGGGTGAGGGCGCCCGCGTCACCACTGCCCTGAGTGCTGGTTTGAATCACTGCTCCATTCTGCACGGTGAGCCGTTCGGTGGTAAGGCTGAGGCTGCCGCTGCCGCTGCTTGAGGTGCTAAAGGCGGTGAGCGCGCTAGGGGCAGATGGTGCACCGTTGGGCAAGGCAAAGACAATGCCCGAGGGCGATCGCGCCACCCCATCCAGCATTACATCCGCCGCTGCGATCACCGTGCTGCCCGAGGCTCCGCTTCCAAAGGTGTCGTTGCTGATTTGGGCGCCATTGCTTAGGGTTAGGCGGGGCGTGGTAATGGCAATGCTGCCGTTATTGCCCGTTGCGCCGCTGTCGTTGCGCACGACGATGCCGCTGCTGGCAATGCTACCGCCCCCTGCCAGGATATAGCCGGACAAGTTGATCCCCTGCCGCGCCAAAATCGTGAGGGTTCCGGCGGCTCCGGCATCGCTGGTAACGGAGGCCAGTTGCGCCCCCGTGCTCAAGCTCAACTGCTGGGTCGTCAGAGACAGGTTGCCCGCATGTCCGGTGCCACTGGTGCTGGTGGCGATGATCGATCGATCCAGCACGACGGTTCCGGCCGTAATCTCAATGCCGCCGCCGTCTAGACTGCCGAAGGTGTTGGCGCGAATGAACGAGTCTTGAGTGAGCGAGAGGCGATCGCCCCAAATGCGAATGGTGCCGCCTTGCCCGCCGCTCACATCCAGATCCGCTTCAGCAGAGAGGGCGATCGCCCCAAATGCAGAGATATCGCCATAGTCGAACGTCCAGCCGTTGGTGACGGGCTGCATCCCCACGGTGTCGGCTGCGGCCACGCTGCCGACCTCAATCCGCCCTGCCGAGGCGGTTAGCTCGCCTGCAGGCAGCCGAATATCCCCCCCCATCAGCGCCACCGTGCGCCGGGGCAGCACCCGCAGCCCCACAAAGCTGTCGCCGGTGGGGTCAAGCGGTCGGTCTGGTGTACCCAATTGCACAAACGACCGATTCACGATCGCCGCTGGAGCCGCACCAAACTGTAGCCCCACCGGCACGCTTAAGGTGAACAGCGAGGGCGACGCAGTGGACTGCGCTGCAAAGGCGGTGCCGTCGGCAAAGTTGACCTGCTGAGCCGTCGTGGCAATGAAGGAACCCCCGACGTTAAGCTGCGCATTTCGGCCAAACAGAATGCCGTTAGGGTTGATCAAAAACAGATCGGCATTGCTCACGGCACCGCTTGTGCTCAGCAACTCTAAGATGCCATTAATGCGAGAACTGCTGGCCCCGGTCACGCGGGCAAAAACGTGCGCCACACTGCCATCAATACTCTGGAACGATGCCGTCCGACTGCGCGGCGAAAATTCCAAAAAACTGTGAAACAGCGTGCTGCCCTGCTGGGTGCCTCCGGTGATCACCAACGTCTCTCCTTGGCGGGTGACGATAGAGGGTGTGGGGAGTGTGGTGTCTGGTTGTACTTGGCACTGCCCGGCGGGCACCAGCACCAGGGACAGAAGCAGGGAAGGGGCGATCGCCCAAGCGTTAGACCATTGCATCATCGGTTTTTCCGGCCTAGATCCGGGTGTGTGCTGACCAACCGCGACAAGCCACTAGTGAAAGACAGAGTAGTTCACTAGCTCAAGATCTAAAGACGGGACGAAGTTTGTGCCAGCCTGAAGCGTCGCAAACTGAGTACCCCTAAATGACAGCACCCCCGTGGCGGTGGTATAGCTAAAGTCTGCGAAGGATGTCGCACCAAACCCTGGAATAGAAATACGAATTTTGTCTCCGTCTGCCCGATTGAAATCCTGAATCAAATCAATCCCATCTGACACATCGTTGAAGGCAAAGGTATCGGCACCAGGGCCACCCCATAAGGTGTCGGTGCCAAAGCCCCCGATCAGCTCATCATTGCCATCGCCTCCTGACAGCAGGTCGTTGCCGTTGCCGCCGCGCAGGGTGTCGTTGCCTAAGCCCCCATACAAAAAATCTGACCCAATATCGCCAGAAATCCGATCATTGCCAGGGCCGCCATAGAGCGTATCGTTGCCAGCACCGCCATACATATAGTCGTCGTCAGCATAGCCATAGGCCATGTCATTGCCGTCTTCACCATAAATGGCATCTATTGTGGTGCTGCCATGCAGCACATCGTTGCCAGCGCCACCATAAAGTTGCTGATCTAAACCGCCCGTTCCTGAGCCTGCATACAGCGTATCGTTCCCAGCTCCACCGATCAGCACATCATCTCCTGCGTCACCCATCAGCAGATCATTGCCGCCCATCCCTTCTAGAATGTCGTTGCCAGGGCCGCCGTACAGGGTGTCGTTGCCGGTGCCGCCATTGAGGTAGTCATTCCCCCCCTGTCCCCAGAGCCGATCATGGCCCGCATCGCCCAGCAGGGTATCGTCCCCGGCACCGCCCCAGATCTTGTCGTTGCCGCTCTGTCCTCGGATTACGTCATTGCCGCCCAATCCAGAAATGTCATCATTGCCCCCGCCCGCAAAAATTACATCGGCTCCGGCGGTTCCTGAATAAACGTCTCTTTGATTGCCCAGTTGAAGGATAGGGGTGCTGCCGTCGAGCCATAGAATGGTAGCAAACTGAAGGGGACTACCTGTTGAAAGCTGTACGGCATGGGTCGTGTAATTAGTGGAGGCTGCCGTCAATACATAGGTCTCTTGGGTAAAGCCTAAAACCTCGATGCTAGGCTCGAGCGCCAGCACAAATACGCGAGCCTTTGGCCCAAATCCACCTGGCTTAACTGTAAAGGGGATAGAGCCTGGCCCAAACTCGAACGGCAACGGGCCATTGCCCACACTGTCAAAATCATAGCCAGGCCATGCAGGCTCTAGCGCACCATAGGACCAACTGGTGCCATCACCCCAAAAAGCAGAAGGATTTCGCCACCGACCGATGCCTTTTCGCTTTGCCACGGATTTGTCCTCCCGGGTGTTGTGAAGAAGTCTCGGTGAAGTGGGCTGGGGGGAAGCCCTGGGCGATCGCCTATTAGTGATTAAGAAGGGCGATCGCCCGCTTCACCGAGGTGTGTTGTGGGGGCTTAGTTTAGTCATCAGAGAATATCAGTGGAATTACGCAAGATCCGGATGGAATTATCAGATGTTCATGAAAATTAGAGTCGAGACTTACACGAAAGGGGGCTGCATTGCAGCCCCCTTTCGTATGAATTATATGTGAATCAACGGTTTAAGCCAGTTGAGTCAGCCGTGATAGTCCTACATCTGGGGTGAGGTTAGTACCCCAAGTCAGCAAGTCCTGCTGCCAACTCCCGTCTAACGACGACGGGGCACTTTGTTGAGATAGTCAATGTCGCTCGCGCGAATCGACTGAGCATAATTTCCCTTTGCAGCAATGGAAGACGCCATATCGCGATAGCGGCGGGGGTCGCCCTCTGCCATCATCCGTTCTTGGAACTTGCGAGAGTAGAAGTCTTCGATCACAAAGCGCCAATCGGTCGAGGTCGTGCCCACCTTCGCGCGGAATTCCTTCCCGTAACGCGGTGTGCTGAGGTTAAACGGACGGCCTTCTGCCTGGGCTCCCATGCGCTTCCGCTGGTATGGAATGGTGTAGTCGCCATAGGCGTTGGTATACTCATCACTCTCTAGCAACGCATCTACAAAACCGCCAAAGCCCTTAGTGGCAATCACAATCGACCAAGCAATGGTTTCATCTTGGTTATAAGCGGCTCGACCCAGCAGCCGCTTAAGGCATACATCGACCAAGCGATAGTTGTTATTGGTCGAAACAACCAGCCTATAAAACACATCTGACTTGGCCAAACCCCGGATAAAGTCACGCACGGTGATCGAGCCGTTGCGCAATTGGCTTTCTAGGGTTACCTGGCGGTTTGATTTTAGGATTGCATGCTCGCTAAAGACTTGGCGATAGCCAGCCCAAATCAGCGACTCCATATCAGTAGGGTCGGTTACATCCTCCATGCGGTAGAGGTAGGGGGTGTCTTCACTGAGATCGGCCGTGCCAAAGCTGGCAACGCGTTGGTTCTGAGTCGTAGGTTTATAGTCGAGCAGCGGCAACGCCATGGATATCATCTCCCTTTTCTATTATCTAGACAGATTGCGTTGAATGGATGCAGTGAACAGAGTGCTGATGCATCTATTAAGTTCAACGGATCATCGAACATGAACGGTTATCTAAACCAATTTTTGATTCATCTCTAGATTGCTATGAACCCCATCTAAACGTTTTTCTGAACGCTCTTTTGAGGTTTCTAGAGAAGGCAGATACATTTACGCTGCCCAGCTGAATTGGTATAAACAGCAATCATTGAGGCGATGCTGATCTGATTCATGCAACCATTCAGCAATGCCGGTATTTGAACAGGGCCTTAGCTTATAGGGCTTATTGTAAAGGGTTTGAGGATCGCTTTTAGCGCAATTTATTAATATTTTTGGTTAGACATTCACGGCACTTTTTTGGTGGGTTCAAATTTGGGCTGATCTGAATGCTGGGATTAGCGGTTCACTCTAATCGCTGCTGCTATTGTGTTCAACCTGTCAATGAGTGCAGTGAGTAGTGTGGAACCCATACTACGGCGGGGTTCCACACCGCTGCGTCCGATCACTTAGCAGTGGCTACAATCCACACGCTACCCTGCAGAGCTGGTGAGCACGCCAAAGCCCAGCAAGAAAATACAAGCTAGCACCAGCAGCAGCAACAGCCCCGACACGCGCGCCCAGTTGGTGGTGCGGAGAAAGGTCTGGAGGTCAAAGTCTTGGTCAAATGTGAGATCGAACCGCCCAATCGGGGTGTAAGGATGCGGCTGAGGCTGGCGATCGCGATAGTAGGCCCCATAGCGCGGAGTAAAACTGTGGGGGCGATCGCCCATCCGTTTGCGCTGATAGGGCACTGTCCCATTCCCAAACGCGGTGGCATATTCTTCCCCATCCATTAGGGCATCGACGAACCCACTCCAGCCCCGTGTGGCGATCTGGATCGACCAAGCGATGAGTTCCTCCTGGTTGTAAGGATTGCGCCCGAGCAGTCGCTTGATCGCCAGTTCCACTAGGCGAATGTTGTCATTCGATTCCACCACCAGTGAATAGAATCGTTCTGACTTAGCCAATCCTCGAATAAAATCGCGAACTGAGATTGCATGGTTTCGCAACTGTGTTTCTAACGCAGTCTGTCGATTAAACCGCAGCATCTCTTGTTCATTAAATACCTGACGATAGGCCGCATGAATTAATTCATCCACTCCACTAGAGTCTGTTGCGTCCTCTAGTCGATAAATGACGGGCAAATCACCATTGGTATCTACCGTGCCAAAACTTTGTACTCGGTGGTTTTGGGTTGAGGGGTTGTACTTTAAAACAGGCAATGTCATGATGTGCTTCCTAAATGATTTCAAGTCTGATTACCCTGTTCAATCGCTCAAACCGAGATTGCAAAACGTGTTGTGGGGGAGCACGTTCCACAATCTCTACGGCTTGAGCAATCCATACAGTGCGGTAATCAGTCGTCTGCACAGTTATAGGGAGAACGAATGCAGAGCGGATTAGTGGCTTGAACTATGGAAGATAACGCAATGCGCTTCACAGCCGGGATTGCGGGTTGAGGTGGGTGCGATCGCACCCACCTCCCTCACGGGCTTTCATTCTTACCGCACGGGAAAACTAGCCGATGGGCTGATCGACACAGGCACTCCCGAGGAGGTACTGTTCCGCGTCATATCTGGGATGCGAATGTTGGCAGTAGACACTGGAGTGAATTTCTGCTCAGACACTTGGATGGAACGCGCCATATCTCGGAAGTTGTTGATGTCGCCCCACTTGTAGCGATCGCTCTCTAGCCGATCGCGCCAATAGCTGCCGTAGCGGGGGTTAACCAAGTTAAAGGGGCGATCGCCATAGCGCCGCCGCTGATAGGGCACCGTACTATCGCCAAAACTCTCAGTATATTCATCACTATCAATCAGGGCATCAACAAACCCTTCAACCCCCTGAGTTGCAATCACAATCGACCAAGAAATTTGCTCAGCCTGATTGTAAGATGCGCGTCCGAGAACACGCTTTAGCGTGAGATCTACAATGCGGTAGTTGGAGTTCGTTTCTACCACAAGTTCACGATAGACCGTAGACTTTGCCAACCCGCGCACAAAATCGCGGACGGTGATCGAACGATTTTTGAGCTGCGACTCAAGATCACCCTGGCGGCTACTCTTGAGCATCACATGCTCACTAAACACTTGGCGATAGGCGGCCCAGATCAGCTGATCTATACCGCTGGCATCCATACAATCTTCCAACCGATACAGGTAGGGCGTGTCTTCGTTAGACACTTCGTAGCCAGACACCCGCTGGTTTTGAGAGGCAGGTTTGTATTCAAGCAATGGAATTGACATTGTTAATCAGGAGAATAGACAACAGAACGCAACATCGATTTGAATCACAGCACAACCCGCTTAGGGTTTCCATCAACCGGATCTAGACGGGCTTAGGGCGAGGTCTGAGGGCGCTCACCCTACACCGCCAGACCTCCCTCATGGGCGTAGGTCTAGTTTTTGACAAGGGTTGGGATGTAGCGATAGGGCAGCTTAGCCGTCACGGTTCTCACCTTAGATTTACCCTCATTATCGGGACGGGTGCTATCCGGGATCTGAATCATGCTGGAGGTAGAGCGTGCTACATCGCGCTGACCGTTAACCTGGGGCACCATCATGTTTTGAGCCATCACCAAGAACGACGCTGGAATAGCCTGGCGAATGACTTTTTTATCTAAATCGCCCGACTGATATTGCCGCACTTGGTAATACGAGCGAGTGGTCAGCTCCATTTCCACCAAGCGACCGCGCCAATATTCACCATAGCGAGGGTTGACTAGGTTGAAGGGGCGCGCTTCCATCCGCCGTCGCTGAAAGGGGACGATATCATCGCCAAAATTTTCGCGGTATTCGTCGCTATCGAGCACGAGGTCGATAAAGCCATGCAGGCCTTTAGTCGCAATCACAATCGACCAAGCAATTTGCTCTTGCTTGCCGTAGGATGCCCGTCCTAAAAAGCGCTTGCAGACCAAATCCACTAGGCGGTAGTTGGAGTTAACTTCCCCGATTTGATCGCGAAACACCTCTGACTTGCCGAGGCCACGAATAAACTCGCGGACGTTAATCGCGCGATTTCGCAATTGTGATTCGAGTTGGATCTGGCGATTGCTTTCTAAAATAAGGTGTTCGCTAAAGACTTGGCGATAGGCGGCCCAAATAATCTCGGTCACGTCTGTATCCGAGATGGCATTTGCCAGGCGGTACACCTGAGGGTCATCCTCATCCGCCACATCGTAGCCGGGGACGCGCTGATTTTGCGTAAGGGGACTAACCGTGAGCAGGGGTAAAGACATGGGTGATGTAGACCTCGTATGGGTGAAAACGGAACATCTGTAGGATGAGCAGACGATAGGCCTGCCGGAGCAAGGCTAGGATGCGGCAGCGGGGGAGGATAGCGCCCAAGTGATGCGGGCTGCAACGCCGATGTCAGCTTCTTGCTCAGCGGCCTGACTTAAGTGGGCGTAAATATGGGGGGCGATCGCCGGAGCCGATGCTGCCAAGGCGTGCAGCCCTACAACTGCTGCGTAGCGCAGCGACCAATCATCATCCTTCAGCACAGTTTGAAGGGTGTGCAGGGCGCGCTGTTGTGCCGATTGGCGTTCTGACTCGGGAAGGTGCATCCACTGCAGCAGGCCGACGCCTTTGGTGGCCGCACGACGAACGCTGGGGGCAAAGTCAGTTTCGGCGGCGCTGACCAAGACATCCAGCGCTCTGGGATCGGCGATCGCCGCTAACGCTCGAATCGCGTAGGCGCGCGCGCCATAGTTGTAGTCGTCTAACAGGCTCAGCAGCGGCATCACGGCGGCATCGCCCATCTGCACCAATCCCTGAACGGCTGTGACTGCGACCGCCGGATTGTTGTAACCCAGGGCCTCAATCAACTTGGGCAAACCGTCAGGCGACTGCGCTGCCGCCAACGCCTGCACCGCCGCGATCAGCCGTTCTGGAGAATCGGCTTGATCAACAGCGGTG
>JBGTOF010000227.1:0-35638 GCA_041742695.1 Elainellales cyanobacterium
TAAGTACTCCGTAAACTAAGTTTTTGCACATTCTTTGGTTTCGCTATCAGCCCGAATGGACTGGTAATGCCGCTGGAATTTGTCTCTGGCGGTTTCAATCGAGAATTGCCAATTAATCTTGATGCGCTGTTGGTGGCGTTCGTTGACCAAAGCCAACACGTCTCGCTCCAATTGCTCAAGGGTGGGAATGCGTCGATGTAAACAACCTCGTGCCAGGGCCGAAAACTCAATCTCAATCATGTTGAGCCAACTGGCGGCTTTGGGGGTGTAGTAAAACTCAAAGCGCTGAGCCAATGCAAACGCGTCTGGTGCTGGTAAATGCTCATAAAACGAACTGGCATTGTGGGTGTTCAAGTTATCTTGCACCAGTCGAATTTTTGTTGCCTCAGGGTACTGTTGAGCCAGAGCCTGACAAAAGAGCGCATATTCTCGCTTAGTGCGTTGCGGATGGACTTGAGCCCAGCGGTTACCGGTAAGCGGTTCAATGGCGGCCAGCAAGGCACAAGACCCATTCTTTTCATAAGCATAATGCTCCCGGCGCACCTGCCCCGTTTGCATTGAGCGCGGCTCAACGGTTTCGCCAATCAAAAAGCAGGGTCGCTCATCAAAACACACTATCGGATAGCTGGGGTCATAGGGCAAGGCATACAGCCATAAAATCTGCTCCATCTGGGCCATAAAGCGACTATCGAGTGCCCCAAGACACCACGTCTTCTTGAGATGCGGCTTTAACTCGTTTTTTTCAGAATCTGATTCACCTGAGTATGGGACACATGCTCACAGCACCCCAGTTCTACCGCTTTGTCAGCCAATAGGCGCAGATTCCACTGGCGATGCCCGGTGGGTGGATCACTGCACGCTAAGGCGGTAATCTTAGCGCGTTGCACCCCGTCAATTTCAATCGGACGACCCGAGCGGGGTTTATCGTGCAGCATCTGCAACCCCTCGTGCTGATATCGAGTCGCCCAACTGCTGACGGTTGCTCGCGTTACCCCCAACGTTTGCGATACTGCACTGATGCGCTTGCCCCGGTCTAGCTCCAACAGCCCCGTTGCTCGTTTGAATTGCCGAGCGCTCAGTTGTCCCTTGCGCAAAAGAGCTTTGAGATACGCCCGATCCGTTTGGCTTAACTTAAGAGACTGTTTCCCCATGCTGAGTGTCCATGCTTCACCCAATACCCTATCAGCCACTCCCTCTACAGGAAAACCGTCAGAAAACTTTGTTTACACTGTAGTAAGTCCTGACATCAATAAAAATGATTGCTGGGTAATGTTTTAAACAGGTAGATGGGTCGGTCGAAGGGCTCGGCTAGGTTCATAGCGGTTGCCAAACAAGTCAACTACTGTGTCATGCAGCTGCATGGGCTTAGAAAGGCAACTCGTCCTACAAGCCACTGGGTTGGTGCGGGGTTTTAAGGTTAGATGCTTACGCTCAGTATTTTGAGTGTTCGCTTTGCCAATAACATCAGGGCACCTCGATTAATTGCCTCATTGATAATCTTGGGAGCCCAGAACCACTGGTTTCTCATTGCCATTCTCAACAAGATTTGTATTTTTCGAGGTGCCCATCAGTGTCGGATAAGCAGGCATGGATAAGCTCCCCATGCATCGGTATAGCAGTGTCGGATGACAAAGGATGCGTTAAGAGCGTTTTCAATTGAACCAGGCCGGCATCAACGTGAGAGGCCAACCTGACTTGCCTTCAACAGGTCTAGAATACTACCCTCTCACGGCAAGGTGTTTCGGCACGTTGATCCAAATCTCAATTTACTTCGTAGCAGCCAATACATTAATTCTTTACGGAGAAGCGCAAAATCTACGCATTCCAACTCGGTATAGAAAAGTAGTCAATCTTTAAGAAGTTTCTCGAGATAACGACTTGATATGTAGCCGCATGAGTACTGCACCATCCAACGCTTTAAGCACTGTGGGGTATATGTCGGGGCGGCATCGGAACTGGGTTGCTGTTTTCAACAACTTGTATATCTGCTTATTTCTGTCAGGTATTGAGGTTGCTGCAGATAAGGACTTTAAATTCGTTTGGAATATAGGCAGGTTTGGTGTGTCAAAGCATGTCCATACTCAGAGCGTTTGGCTTGTTTTGGGTATTTACTAATACGAAGCTTGTGAGCTAAGCCCGCGTTTCACTGAACAGTTAACGTTGCACGTGATATTCAGAGGATGAATGAGGTTTGAGTTATGGAACCTGAAGCGCAAGAATTCTTAGGCACCTTTGTTACAGAGTCATATTATTACTGGGCTGGGGTGTTCATGCTGCTGATTCATGCAGGCTTTTTAGCCTATGAAGGTGGCGCATCTCGCACAAAAAACGTGATAGCCACAATGGTTAAAAACCTGCTGACGCTGTCGGTAGTTGGCCTGTCGTTTTTCTTCTTCGGTTGGTGGGTCTATGCCGGGTTTTCTATCTGGCCGCGCTTTGGGCCAATTCTTGGTCCTTGGTCAAGTTCTCTACCTGCCAATCTAGGCACTCTTGATGGCGATGGCTTACTTGATTTTGTAGCGACTACCTATCCGTGGTCGGCAGAGATGGGGCCAAACTTGTCGGATAACTTAACAGGCGTGTTCTGGTTTGCGTTCTCTTTGTTTGCCATGACTACGGCTTCTATTATGTCAGGCGCTGTGATTGAGAGAATTCGCCTGGGGTCATACCTGATTTTGGCGACCATCTTGGGTGGATTCCTCTGGGTGGTGGCTGGTTCTTGGGGATGGAACTACTGGGGATGGTTCAACACCATGGGCTACCACGACTTTGGTTGCTCGGCTGTGGTGCATGGCGTGTCTGGTTTCTTTGCGCTGGGCGTTCTAATCAATTTAGGGCCCCGTATTGGTAAGTACGATATTGATGGCAAGCCTCGCGAAATTCGTCCCCACAACTTGCCGCTGACGATGGTAGGTCTGATGCTGATTTTCGTGGGGTTCTATGCTTTTTTGGCAGGCTGCGTAATCTTTGGCCCCGGTGCCTTAACCGAAACCACCATCTATGGCTCGCCGATGACGCTGGCTTCGGTTGCTGTGAATACAACGCTGGCTCTATGTATTGGCATCATTGGTGCCTATTTGGGGTCTAAGGGCGATCCTTTTTATACCATTTCGGGTGGACTGGCAGGGATTATCTCTGTGGGTGCAGGCCTAGACCTGTATGCGCCTCAGCTAGTGCTGCTGATTGCATTCATCGGCGCGTTTACTATGCCTTATGTGGGAGTCTTTGTTGAAAAAATCGGCATTGATGATGCGGTTGGAGCCTTTGCCGTGCATGGATATTGCGGGATGCTGGGTGCAATGGCAGTGGGTGTGATGGCCACCGGATATACGGTGGGCGACTATCCGCCAACGAACTTTATGGCTCAGCTGATTGGTACCTTCCTCTGCACCATTGTTTTGGGGTTGATTCCTGGCTATGGCTGTAGCTGGGTGCTGAAGAAGCTGAATCTATTGCGAGTACCCATTGAGGAGGAAATCGTAGGGCTAGATTTGGGGGACTTTGGCATTACGGGTTATCCCGAATACACCATTTACGCGCCGGAAGATACGGCTGTGGATGGGGTGCCTGTTCCCACGTCTGTGAAGTAATTGAGTGTTGAGCAAGGCTTTGCGCTGGAAGGCTTTGCTCTCAGGCGGTAATGAGTCGGTGGTTTTGCCGTTAGGGTTGTAGCTTCAAGCTTCGTTACTTTACCTAAACGGTGTAGTCCTACCCACAAGTCCTTGAATTTGAAACTATTGGCGTTATTTTGGGACGGTTGACTATGGCAACTTGGATATTTGGAGCAGCAAGTCCATTTGATTCTTGGGAGGCCTTTGAAGGGGCTGTAGATGGGCCAACAGGTGGCGCAATTTATACGTTTGCCGATCGCCCGGCGCTCACCGGCATCATGATTGTGGTGGCCGCGCTCATCTTTATCTATTTTCTATACGCTACGTTCAACATTAAGGCTGGGCATTCTCAGGCAAAGAGCCCGCCGATGCTGGGGCTGTTGCTTTTAGCGGGCGCGTCATCAGTGATGGTATCTGTCTATGAGGGTGTCGCCGAACGGCGAGTGAATCCGCAGACCAGTCGATCTGCAGAAACGGGGTCTATGTCGCCTGCGCCGAAGTTGCCTGCGGCTCTGGTGGGGATGGCTGGAATCATAGGTGGGAAGCGCAAGCGATCGCCCCGGCGCATTCGTTCGGATCAATAGTCATTGTTGGTGAATGCCTGAGTTTGAGATAAGCTCAAAATCCTTTTAACCGGAACTATTGCAACCAATGGGTTGATTAAGGTAGGTATGGTTGTGAATCCACCGCTGGGCAGTCGGTTCACAACCATACACCCCTGAACCAGCTTGCTGGGTGGTCTAACGTTTGTAAATGAAAATCTGTTGAAAAAAAGGCAGAAGCGCTTTTGCGCTCCTGCCTTTTTTGTTTGTCGTGTGGTTGCTGTTACGCCCCTATACCGGGGTACACAGCACATCTTCGATTCGGGAGAGGGCGTTAGCGAGATCGTCGTTGATCACCTGCACGTCAAACTCGCTGGCGGCGTCGATTTCAGTTTGGGCATGTTGCAGACGACGGGCGATCGCCTCCTCTGAATCTTGCCCTCGTCCCCGCAGCCGTAGCTCCAATTCTTCCAGCGACGGCGGCAACACAAAGATTCGTAGCGCTTCGGGGAAGGTTTGGCGAATTTGGCGCGCTCCTGCCAACTCAATTTCGAGGATAACAGAATTACCCTGTCGAATTTGCTGATCTACCGGCTGGCGCGGTGTGCCGTAGCAGTTGCCTGCAAATTCAGCCCACTCCAGCAAATCCCCGTTTTCTACCATTTGGTAAAACTGCTGTCGGGTGACAAACTCATAATGCTTGCCGTTGATTTCTCCCATTCGGGGCTTGCGCGTAGTCACCGAAACAGACAGAAAAAATTCAGGATGTCGTTTTAGGAGCGATCGCAGCAGCGTCCCTTTGCCCACGCCGCTTGGCCCGGTTAATACAATTAGTTTTCCCTTAGCCATGCTCAACCCTCTCTGGACTTGGTGTACAAATTATCCCTTACTCCATGCCACGGTCAGGGAAGAATACGGTCAATATCCCATGAATTATAGGTAAGGATATCGCTCTCACGCTGCCTACACACGGGTGCTATGTATCAGTTTGGGCCTCCTTGCTGATGACAAAGCGATTTGCCACTGTTTCGGGCTGAATGGCCGACAAAATTACATGACCCGAATCAGCCACAATCACGGCCCTTGTGCGGCGACCATAGGTCGCGTCGATCAAATGCCCGCGCTCTCGAGCATCACTAATGATGCGCTTAATCGGGGCAGACTCTGGGCTGACAATGGCGATCACCCGATTTGCAGATACAATATTTCCAAACCCGATGTTGATTAAACGAATGTCCATAGGGATAACGGTTGAAATCGGGTGAATCAGTTAAAAAACGCCTTAGTTTTAATGGTATATGAAAAAAAATAAGCTACAAGAGCCGATCGGGCGATTGTGAGTCGTAATGTTGCATGAATTCTCGCTAGCGTTGCCACTTTGGTATGAATACGGAGCAACGGTTGCTTTGTTTTCCATCCATTCAACCTCCATTCAACCTTAGGAATTGCGCCAGGCCTGCCCACGCTTCTAAACCTCTACACCACGATGGGAATGCGACACTCTGAAACGGTAGGGCTAACGCCTAGATATTAAACTGACTCAGAGGGAAGGGACGTTTGTGGCTATAAAAAAATACGGCGATCTCGCTGGGCGATCGCCGTACTTAGGGTTCTGAGCTTAAACCCATCGAGAACTGCTGAATTCAATCAAGCAGGACTGGCAGTAGAAAGCGCTTCTCAACTCTGGTTAATCACCGCCTATTACAGTTCCACTCATCGTCGCATCATCCTCTAATTAAAATCAGGAATTGAAACTGGGACGCCGACCGGAGGAGAAAAATTAGGCAGGTCGATGCCGCCATTCCCGCTGGTACGGCGGTTTCGTACTGCAAGCCGATAGCTAACGCTCTGCAGCTCTGCATGGAGGCGGCGATTTTCTTGCTGAATAGCGGTTACTTTCTCTTTGATCGGGGCAATGCGCTCTGCGAACTTCTCACGATAGATGCCCGGCAGCTCTTGCACCACCTGTTCTAGCATGCGTGAGCGATCGCTCAACTCTTGCACCGTCTGTCGCAGCTGATGAATTTCGGCATCGCGCCCGGCCAATTGCTCCTGATAGAACCCTACCTGTTGCTCTACTGCTTGCAGCTGCTCCCGCAACGCCCGCACCTCTAGCTGCGACTGCTCTGACGACGTTACCGTAGGAGCGGCTTGAGCATTGTCTTTAACCAATCGAAACAGCTCTTGCGACAGCTGCTGCACCAGCTGATCGCGCGTTTGCAGCTCTTCTCGCAGTTGCAATACTTCTGCCTGCAATTCATTGAAGCTCATAGACGAAGTTGAGGGGTTCACGTTACCACTCCAATTGGCTGTGTAAGGTTTGCGTCCCAGCGACGGGGGGATGAAGCTCGACGGATGTCGCGCCAGATGGCAGTTGCCGCCAACGTACCATCTGCAACTGCAATGGATACCTGGTTAATCCCAACTTTGAGATCACCCAGAGCAAAGAGGCGAGGGTGGGATGTGCGGCACATGGAGTCGGTTTCTAGCGTTTGTCCACTCCAGGTTAGATCTAACCCTTTGAGGTACTCGTTGTAATAATGAGACCCCATCGCAACTAGTCCAGTGTCAAGTTCAACAACTGACCCATCGGCTAGCTCCACGCCCGTCATCTCGTGGTTTTCTCCCAAAAAGCGTCGGATGGCTTGATCTACTAAAGGATAACCGTGTTCTTGTAATTTGTGACGCATTTCATCACTAACTTGAAATAATCCGTGGGTAAACACCGTAATGTAGGGCGTGAACCAGTTAAGCACAAAGGCGGTGTTGATGTTGCCTTCAGAATTCACAAATAGCCCGCAGCGCGTGTCGGCAATCTCATACCCATCACAAATCATGCACACATGCAGGTTATGGCCGGCATAGTCGTATACGTTCTGCATGTCGTCGAGTTGAGGCAGACGATCAATAATGCCACTGGCTGCAATCACGTATTTAGAGCGAAATACAGGATAGGCGCTGTCTTTTTTACCCACTTTGACCCGTACAGCAAATGTATCGCCTTCGTCAACCACCTCTTCTGCAAACCCCATTAGGTAGTCTGCCCCTAGTGCTAGGGCATGGTGTTGCCCCTGCTGCAATAGGTCACGCCCCGGCGTCTCGGGGTCTAAGCCGAGATAGTTGCGTAGATCCTGCATCCAGAAGGAGCGGCCCCGCCCTTTTTCAACCACGAGGCACGACAACCGATAGCGCTGCAGATAAATTGCAGCAGAGAGCCCACCTGCACCACCACCCACAATAATGACGTCATAGGTGTGGTTAAGGCGCTGATACAGGGTTTTCTTAGACAGTTTCATGGGTGGTGTTGAACATTGGGTGTTGTTGTTGAGCGTTGAAACTCGTCCCACAGATTGCCATTACACGGGCTTTGCGCTAGGCGCAGGCTGCTCACTGTGTGAATCATCGATCTATCACGTATCGATCAATTAATTGTAGGGGATAGTAAAAAAGCTGCTAACCCTAGGCTAGCAGCTTCTCTGGGGCTCCTGGCTGAATTAAATCAGAGAGGTGCCTGGTCACTGTCACAATAAGGAGCTATTCAGCGGCGATCGCCTCTTCTACAACTTCTTCTGGCTTTACTGTAAGGTAGCGGATGACATCTTCACTCAGGCGCATGGCGCGTTCCATCGCGGCAATCACCGTTCCCTGTGCACTGTAGTTCATCTGCACGTAAACGCCCTCACGATGGTCATTGATTTCGTAGGCTAAACGGCGGCGACCCCGGAGTGTAATTTCAATATCTGTCGCCCCTTGCTCTTTAAGGAACGTTTCGTATTTACCGATAATTTGATCAATCTGGTCGTCACCCAAGTCTGGGCGAATGATATACATCGTTTCGTAAGCCATCCAATTTTCTCCTTTTGGACTAGTGGCTTCTTATATGGCGTAGCTGGTTGATGTGCAATGGCACAGATTCCGCAACTATGCCTGTGCAGAAGCAAGGATCTCTAATTTTAGCACTGTAGGTAGCGCATTTAGATATCTTTTCTAGGCTATGGCTGTAAGGTAGCCCAAAGGCTTCGGGCTGCTTTATGGCTGATCCCGCTGATGCAGAGGTTTGGGTGCGATCGCCATTGCCTGCTTTTACAGCTGTGGCGATCGCACTATCGAATGGGCGATCGCTGTAGAGTATAGCCATGCAAGATGGAGTCGTCTTAGAATCTTGTTTCTAGAGCTACTGTCTAAGATCGTAATCGTTAGAACAGAACGAGCGCCTATGATGCTTTTGTGGTGTTGTCTTGGTCTACTAAGTAGCCTATTAAGTAGAGAGATAGCGATGGATGCAGAAGCTTCTATGGCCTCGCCCATAGTGATGCGTCTCAGCAAATCCGATACTGTGAGTTCAATCGTGTGGTTTAACTCCCTCAGCGTAGGGCTGAAACCACACCAAACTGCGTCACGGTTTGAGGAATTTGCCAAACTGATGGTCTAATTAGGTCGAGGTGGGGCAGCGTCGCGTTGCTGCATGTCTATAATCTTGGCCTAGATTCCTGCGTTGAGTGTTCTCTAAATCGGCTGTTGTTGAGTTAGTGAGGGGTAAGTGAGAGGTTATGGCGCAACGCTATGTCCGGGTTCAGACCAATTCGGGGCATTTATACTACGGCCTGCTGCTGCTAGATCATCGAGTGCAATTACTCGACGCGCCACCGTGGCTCAAAGGGCAGCCGCTCGATCAGATGCTTGAACCCGATACCTATGATTTATTAGCCCCCTGTGCGCCGTCTAAGATTGTGGCGGTGGGGCGCAATTATTTGAAGCACGCTGTCGAATTGGGGAATGAGGTGCCAGCAGAGCCCCTGCTATTCCTTAAACCCCCTACAACGGTGATTCCCGCTAATATGCCCATTCAATATCCGGCTCTATCGAATCGGGTGGATTATGAAGGGGAACTGGCGCTGGTGATGGGCGATCGCTGTGTAGACTGCACCCCCGAAACAGCGCGCACCAAAATCTGGGGTTACACCATTGCTAACGATGTCACCGCACGCGATTTGCAGCGCAGCGACGGCCAGTGGACTCGCGCTAAGGGCTTTGACACGTTTTGCCCACTCGGGCCGTGGATTGTGCGGGAAGTCAACCCCAGCGCCACCCTGCAAACCTTTATTAACGATGATCCCAACCCGGTGCAATTCGCGTCCATTAGTGATATGACCTTTTCGCCAGAAGTGATTGTGGCCTATATCAGTCAAGTGATGACGCTATTGCCAGGAGACGTGGTGCTGACAGGAACACCGCAGGGCGTCGGGGGAATGCGGGTGGGCGATCGCATTCGAGTTGAAATTGAAGGCATTGGTAGTTTAGAAAATCTAGTCGAAGCTAGACAGACTAGTCCCCAAACTCTGACAGAGGCCGACCAGCCCGCTGAAACTGCAAACCCCTAGCCGGAGCATTCGCAGAGCGGTCAGTAGGGTAAAAACGCAAATAAGGCGGCCATCTTAACTAAGATGGCCGCCTTATTTGTAGGGTAAGGGTGTCTCTAAGGAGTGTTGAATGGTATGTGAATCTGGGCGATCGCGCCTCTTACTGAACTTGGCTATGCACCACCTCAGACAAGCTGGGGATTTCTGCATAAACGCCGCGGACTGACTGCACCACCGCAAAAATGACCGCAGTCAAAATCGCCAAAAAGCCAACATTGTAGAATGTGTCGAGAACCAACCCAGAGCTCAAGATTGGCCTTAGCACCCAGTCCAGCAATATGCTGAAGAGAGAGCCCACAATGCCTAGCAGCAAAGCCTGCATCGTGTTAAAGCGAATGAAATGAGAAATGTTTGGGTTGCGAATCACCAACGCAAATAGACCAAAAAAGACAATTAGGCCAAAAAACGGAATCGTGTAATACAAAAGGAAAAGAGGCATCAATGGGGTGAATAAGAAGCTCAGCTCGGGCACCTGACGCATGAATGACCCCGCCAGTCTCATCCCGTCGATCAGGGGCAGCAGGTATACAAGGCAAGACAGAATTCGATCTTTGGGGGTAATGGTGCCGCGCCAGGTCATGGTTTTCTCTCAGAACTTTGTGTTTGCAGGCAATTGGAGCGTGATTCTATATTTGACAGCGTAACTCTTATGTTGAAACGTAAGGCTCACCGTTGTTATTGGATCTGGCTGATCCAATAACAACGCTGGCTTCAAAGAGTGCGCTGGTTTTAAGCAAGCGACAGACCTAACAAGTCGGCAGACGCCTTCACGAGCCATCTCAGCAGATCAGAGCATTGAAATATAAGCCTAATCTAGGCCAACTTAGCCGTATATAAAGTATCGCAAACTCTCTGCGATGTTGCAGCGTCAAGTTACAAACGGCGGTTCAAGTGCGTGGCGTCGCTCTGCTCTTTACTGATCCCCAATGTGGGCGATGCGGAACCCCATTTGGCACTCAAATTGCTCAGGCAGGGCGTCGATTAAAGGATTTAATGCTCGGCCACAGCGCAAGCGGCCCTGGTTCCACCGGGGTTGCCCCTGTTGATCGGCCATGAGGCATCCTTGGCAAACCTGGTCTAACGGCACGATTTGGTTGTCTTGCAGAATAACTAGCATGGTGATTCTCCCAGGGCGAAGCCGTCTTCATCCATCAGGAGGCCTATAACACCGGTGGCTTTAGGCGGGCGG
This sequence comes from Elainellales cyanobacterium, assembly GCA_041742695.1. GTDB lineage: Bacteria > Cyanobacteriota > Cyanobacteriia > Elainellales > Elainellaceae > Kaiparowitsia. The sequence goes on from JBGTOF010000227.1 coordinate 10,763, forward strand.
TGGGCGGTTTCTTTTGCCCTTTATTCTATTGTATGTGGGGTTTTAGGTTAGATTGCCGCGCGCTTAACCTGGGTTAACCTTTGCGGTTGGTTTTATTATGACCGCTGTCTATGCTGATCGTCGCCCCTCTTCATAATGCGGATGATATTGATTCTGTAAGATTGCCGCAGGGTAGGAAGCTGGCCTCTCGTTCAGCACTGGGCTCTCACACTGCTTGGGTTGAGCAGGGTGGGGCCTGCTGCAAAATATTGTTTTGATGAACCTTTGTCGGGTGCAGCGTGTGCAAGCGCAATCGCGAGAGTTGCGCCCAGGCTAAGTCTCAGTGCCCTTCAGCAGGGTGGGATCAACCTCCACTGCGCCTGACCGGAGGTAGCGCCACTGGCCGCCTTGCCATTGCAGCACCGTAGAGGGGACGTTGAGAGCAGTATGGGGCGATCGCTCTCCCAGCTCTAGTTGTTCCAATTCTGCTGGATGCAGCGTCAGGACTTGAGGAAATTCAGCGTTGATGGCGGCACTGGTAAGCAGCGGAGGTTCTCCGGTGCGGTTGACACTGGTAGTTGCGAGGGGGCCAGTGCGGGACAGTATCGTGCGGGCGAGCGCCCGGTTGGGCACACGAATGCCGATGGTCGTAGGGTTGAGGGGGTTGAGGGCTGGGGGCAGACGATCGCTCGCAGGCAGAACCAGCGTCAGCGCTCCAGGCCAATAGCGGTGGGCGATCGCCCGCCAGCACGCCATCTCTGCCGGGGTGCCCTGCACAAACGGCCATAGGTCTGCGGCCTCAGCCCCCATGAGAATGAGCGGCTTGGTATCGGGGCGCTGCTTGGCGTTAAAAATCAGCGCCGCATGATCTGGGGCAGAGGCTAACGCCGGAACGGTATCCGTAGGGAAGCTGATCAAGCGATCGCCCTGAGCAACAGCGGCAACCAGCGCAGTCAGTGAAACCTGAGTCATGGGTTAGTTCGGGGGTCGAGAGGCCTGCTACTATCTTTTCACGTCTCTTTTAGCGTTGTGCAGGGTTGGTATGGAATCTAGCTCTCAAGACTCAGCTTCAGAGTGGGGCGTTTATGTTCGCACTCATATCGCTCAACAGCTCGACACCTACTGGCGACAGCGCCATATTGCCTATCAACAGGGAACCGATCAGCCTGAGAGGCTCAGCTTTGGGGATGCAGACGAGATAGGGGCGATCGCCCCTGCAACCCAACCCCTGCCTACGCCCGTACAAGCCGCCTATGATTATTACGCCAACACAGTGATGGAGCGCGACTGGGGCTCAGTGACGCTGCACAGAACCACAGTAGACGAGCGCCGCTTGTTGATTGTAAGCGTGCAGACCGATGGTGACGATGGGTGGGTTGAAGTTTTTGATCAGGCAGGCACCTGCCTCGGTGTAGGCCGCACCTATTTAGAACTGGTGGCTTGGGGCGATCCAGCTACCATTCGCGCTCAGGTAGAAACAGGGGAACTGCCCCCCACTCTTACCCCCGATCAGAGCCTCTGGAGCCAATCTGACGATGGCGGATAGAACAGGCTCAAGCCACCTAAGACAGAGGAATAAGACGGGCTTAGCAAATTGGGCAGAACCCGCCCATGCCATAAAAACGGCTGACCAACGCCGAGGGAGTCCTGAGATTCTCCTGTATCAGGCTGAGCCGAGTGAGCTATTCTGGTAAAGCCGCTATTGCCTAGAGCTGGCAATGCCCCAACCGATGCTGTATTGCCCCAACCAATCGTGCCAAACGCCTAATTCGCCAACCCAGCGAACCTGCCAAACCTGTGGTGTGCCATTGCCCAAGCACTATGTATGGGGCGTGGGTGCGTTCCCTTCAGGGCTTGCAGCAGGGGCGATGGTCGCCAACCGCTATCTCTACCAGGGCGATCGCATCTTTTTGGATACGTTGCCAGGCTACTATCCCACGGCATCAGCGGATCGACTGCCGGAGTCATACCTCGCCTATCTGCGGCTGATACCCCAGCGGGTGCATGTGCCCCAAATTTATGATGCCGTGGTGCCTGATGCTGCAGCACCTGGGTCATTGTTGGTGTTGTTGGAAGGGGCGGCGGTCTGGATACCCGGCTCTGGCAAACTGGCATCGTCGGCATCATCGGCATTGGGTGACATGGAAGTAGTCTATCCATTACCCGCGATTGCCCAAGATTGGCCCACCGCCTCGCCCCAACGTCAGCTCAACTGGCTCTGGCAAATGGCCAACCTATGGCAGCCCCTGAGTGTAGAACAGGTTGCATCGACCCTGCTTAACCCAGAGCTGATTCGGGTCGAAGAGTCACTCGTGCGGCTGTTGGAACTGCAGCCGGATGAGCCTGGGGCGATCGCCACGCTGCCAGACCTGGGCCGCCTGTGGCAACAGTGGGCAACCGCGGCTCACCCCACTGTCGCGGCAGAGGTGCAGCGCCTGAGTCAGGCGCTCGTCGATGGTAGCCTCTCCAGCGCAGCTCAGGTGATTGCGCAATTGGATCAGCACTTCCGGGCGATCGCCCCCTCCATTCCTTACACCATCTCTCTTGCGACTGCTACAGACAAAGGCCCGACCCGCGCCCGCAACGAAGACGCCTGCTATCCCCCCAGCGGCACCGTCAGTCAGACGCTGCCAATGCAACTGGCAGAGGGATCCGCGCCCATGGTAATTGTCTGCGATGGCATTGGGGGACACCAAGGGGGCGATGTCGCATCTGGACTGGCGATCGCATCCATTCAGCAGCACGTGCAGCCGCTACCGCTGTCTAGCCTAGAACCCGACGCAATTCAGCACGCTTTGATGGAGGCGACCGCCGCTGCCAACAACCAGATTAGCCAGCGCAACGACAGTGAACAGCGACAAGATCGCCAGCGCATGGGCACAACCCTAGTCATGGGTCTAGTGCGCCAGCACGAACTATATCTCGCCCATGTGGGCGACAGCCGCGCTTACTGGATTACCCGCCGGGGCTGCCATCAAATCACCCTCGATGATGATGTGGCTACCCGCGAAGTGCGATTGGGCTATAGCCTGCACCGTGAAGCTCTACAGCATCCCAGCTCAGGATCACTGATTCAGGCTTTGGGGATGAACAATTCAACGCTGTTGCACCCGACGGTGCAGCGGTTTGTGCTAGATGAGGACTGCATTGTTCTGTTGTGCTCTGACGGTCTGAGTGATGGGGATCGGGTAGAGCAGTTTTGGGATGTGGAGTTGGCTCCGCTGCTGGCACCGCCTTCTGACGCTGGGTCAAGCGCTGAACGGGAGGTTGATCTGGGCGTGGCGTGCCAACGCCTGGTTGACTTGGCCAATCGCCTCAACGGTCACGACAATGTGACCCTGGGTATTTTGCACTGCCAGGTAGAGGCCGCCCATCGGTCTACTCCGTCGCCCGTGACGGCGAACACAATAGCGCCCCATGCCCCGGCAGCTCTGCCTCAAGCAACCTGGATGCCCTCAGCCCACGCCCTCTCGGGTGAGGCCGATGCTGCCAGTGCCAAAACTCGGCGGGTGGCGCCTGCTGCATCACCCGCCCGGCGATCGCCCTTGCCGTCATTGGTAGGCGCGCTGCTGCTGGTATTAGCCCTGGGTGCAGGTGGGGTGTATCTGCTGTCGCGCTATGCGCCTGAGCGGCTAGATGCTTTGTTAGGGCGATCGCCCCGCCCCATGGCCTCTCCTGAGCCCGATCCGGATCCGGCTCAAGCGCTGCAGCCAGGTGCGCTCATTGAGCTAGGGCGCAGCGCCGATCCCACCGCGCCGCCTGTTGTCCTGTCGCCTCAACCTCCCTTTGCAACCTCTGCTGGCGTTCCTGCTGCTCCGGTTGCCGATCCATCCGATCCTGCCAATCTTCCTCGCCCGCCTTCTGTCGCCACGTTGCCAGATGACCCAGTGCCAGATGACCCAGTGCCAGAACTGCCCGCTGATACGCAACTGAATGCCCTCACCAAGCGAGTGCCTCCGGGTAGCATTTTGCAATTGGTGAGTCAGCAAGGCGTTCTGCCCGATCGCTGGCTACAGGTGCGAATCTGCTCCGTTGGAACAGAGCTGCTGATGCAGCCCGTGGGGACGACCCCGCCACTGGCCGAGCCCGCTGGGGCGAATTCAGCACCTGACTCTGCATTGAACGCGGAGCCTGACCCTCTTCTCTCACCAGAATCAGTGGTGCAGGCGGGCGAAGTGGGCTGGGTTGCAGAACCCATCCTTTCTACCCGATGGCGGCTAAACCAAAACCTGACGCCGGAACAACAGGGGCAATGTGCTACTGCTCCCGTTCCTTCTGACGGGAATGCAACGCCCAGCCCCGCAGACCCCGCCAGCCCTCCAGAACCAAGTCCCGCTGAATCCTTAGAGCCGTTGGGGTAAGGTGACCTGCCCCAACGGTCTGATCCAAAGCCCCTCAAAATATCCCATTTAGAAATGCTGGGATTCTGAGGTTAGGTTGGGGCGTAGGAGGATAACCAGATAGACTAGATCCTGCACTGTCTCCTGAGTTGTGGCCCTGACTAGATAGAACGAAGGTTTGAGTCTGTTATGGGCGCGGCGATACGCCCCCAATGGAACAGGCATAGCGCGGGCTTAAAAGTCTGTTTTGGATTAAGGGTGTTGCTGGTCAGTGTGGTGTTCAGTGTGGTGTATTGATGTCTGACCACTCTTCTAATGGGTTTCCGTGTTTGCGATTGGCAATTGATAGCCTGGCGGTAAAGGCAGAGGCCGATCACTATGCAATTTGGGTGATCCAAGCGCCGCTGCAGGCGGGGTTGGTGCACCATGTGCAGCGCTGGGGAAATGAGCTGACCCAGACATGGCATGCCTGGCAAGCGCTGTTCTCTTTGCGAGTTGCCTCAGGCAATGCACCGCCGCCTGATATTGTGTTTTCTGCCAATTCTGATCCGGCAGCGGCGACCAGTTATTCTGCTCGGTTGATGCAGCACTTGGGGGTGAACCTCTGGCAATGGGTGTTTGACGGCCCGACCCACACGAGCTTTGAGCAAAGTCGAGGGGTATCGCGTGGTCGCAGCCAACCGTTGCGACTGCGGCTAGAGGTGCGATCGCCCGAATTGGTAATGCTGCCGTGGGAAATTATGCAGCCGCAGTCAGGGATGCCTGCAGTGGGAGTAAACCAACGCGTGCTGTTTAGCCGCACTACCAATGAGGTGAGCACCCTAGGGCCCCAGAAAGATGACTATGCCCTAAAGATTTTGCTCGTGCAGGGTAGGGAGACGGTGACATCCGATGGTGTGGACGCTAGCGCAGAGCCGCAGTCGGATCACAGCAGCTCTGTGCTGGCGTTGGAGCAAGAGGCGTTGGCCATTGCTGAGGTGCTACGCGCCGCCAATGCGAACCAGACCACGCGCTTTCCGCCCCCAGTGCCCTGCGAGGTAACGGTGCTCGTGCAGCCGACCCCGGCCGAGTTAACGGCGCATCTTGAAACTCGACATTTTAATGTGCTGTTTTACTCGGGGCACGGGATGCCGGGGCCGGGCGGGGGGCTGCTCTACCTGCGCCCGGACGCAACCTTGAGTGGCACAGAACTGGCGCAGGTGCTCACCCGCTGCCAAGTTAAGCTGGCGCTATTTAATGCATGCTGGGGGGCGCAGCCAGACGAGCAAGATGGGCTAGCTTTGCCTCGCAGCAGCCTGGCAGAGGTGTTGATTCACCATGGGGTGCCTGCGGTGTTGGGCATGCGCGATACTATTTCTGACCCCGAAGCCCACGCGTTTATTCAACAGGTGGTGCAGGCCTTGGTGGAGCGATCGCCCATTGATGAAGCGGTGGCGATCGCCCGTCAGCACTTGCTGTTCCTCTTTAAGTTCAACCATGTCACCTGGACGCTGCCGGTGCTCTACATGCACCCAGAATTTAACGGTGAATTGGTCAAACCCTTAACCGAGGGCATCACCGAGATTCCCAACAATCCCGATAGCTGGATCGAGCCCTACTTTCCGCCAGCCGTGCTGCATTCTGTTGAGCCCGCGGGGCAATCGTGGCGGGTGTATGGCGGGGTAATGCGAATTGGTAGCCAAGACGGCAACGACGCTGTGTTGCGCGGCGGCTCTGGGGTGTCGCGACAACATGCCGAAATTGTGTACCGAGCTGAAGTCCAAAAAGGTGAGACGGCGGGCTATTTTTTGCGCGATCGCTCTCGCTATGGCACCTCGCTACAGGGTTCCAACAGCCAGTGGCTGCGGGTGCATCAGCAGGAGGTTCCCCTCGGCTCACCCACCCGACTCCGCTTAGGCACCCATGAACTAGAGTTCCGGCTTGAAGATTCTTAACAACTCTGGCTAAGAGTATCGAGATCCTAAACAATAGGAGCAGCATTCCGAGGGCATGGGGTTATCCACTGCCTTGTTTCTCAACAGGGCGCAGGTGAAGGGTTGAATCGCTGACCGCTTAGAGGTCTGGGACACCTCACCGCTTTCCGATTAAATGCCGTATCATTCGAACCATCTAAAGGAGCAGCGCACCTGAGAAACGGGCTAAATAATCTTCTAGCCACTTGCGGAACTGCCACACCGAGCTTTGTAGCCAATGATGTTGATATTTTTACCACCGGCGCATTTCTGGAGACTGCTTTGACCTATGACTAGCGATTCTCACCACCGTCCATCCCTCAACCCGTTTCAGGCGCAGGCAGAGTTAGAACTGCTGCAACTGTTGCTAAATCAGCGTGAAACGCCTTATGTGTGGGATCCTGCTGAAGCAAGTTCATTTGAATATTTCGACGCATTAGAACAGGAAATGGCTGCAGATGGATGGCAGAGTGAGGACTGGTCATCCCAGGTTCAGGCGCTAACGGCCACGGTTGATCAGGTGTGGGCAGATCGCCCTGCACCCGCAGCAAGCGCTGGGTCTAGAGCCTCGGCCCCGCTATGGCAGCGCTTTACGGCTCAGGTTCCGGCTGCCATTGTCGATCGCATTTTGGCGCAGGTGGAACAGGTTTCGGTGACAAACCGCTCACTCGCAGATCAACTTGTGATGTGTGTTCAGACGGTGCTCACCGAATGGAACAAAGATGATTTGATCGTGCTGGCTCGCCCCTTTGCCTATGCCATGCGCAATGGAGCAGGCACGGAGCCTGTAAACAGTGTGTTGCAGTCGGTTCGCTGTACAGAATGGTCGCAACTGTCGAGCATTGAGCAGGCGCGATTGAGTCTGGCGATCGCCCGTGTCGCGCTAGCTGAGTCTACCCCCGACGATGCCTAACGGAGATGGATGACTTCTATGTCCGCAGAACTGATTGCGGAAACCCCTTAGTGAATCCGGGTGGCAAAGTTAATATGCCGCTGAGGTGACAACGCCCGTGCCTTAAGGATGGCCGTCATCAACAGCGCATAGGAGGCCATGCCCACCACTGGCAAGAGCAGCAGGTTTACCATGCCGCTCACGTTCCACAGAGTGTGCAGCAGTGCTGCAATCAAATAGCCCACCAGCAGCGTTCGCCAGCGCTGCCCTGGTTTGAGTACACTTAAGCCAATGCAATAGCCAAAATAGCCGCTGTAGGCCATATGCCCAGCAATCGACCCCAACATGCGGGGAATGAGGAGCTGGAGTCCTGAAAGTTGTCCGATATCATAGCCAGATTGAGATTCTAATACCTGAATTAAATCGGGAACATAGTAGCCCAGCGTCTCTAGCAACGTAAATCCTACCGCCGAGGCTGCTCCGAGCAAAATGCCGTCTAGCGGCTCTCGCACACTCAGGCGATCGCTCAACCTGTTTCCCTTGATTAACCCTAGCCCTGCCAGCAGCAGTACCGGAATCGCCTTGAGCAATTCCTCCATCAGACCCGCCCCAAAGAACATGCCCACCCACAGCTCTGCCAGCGTGGGAGATGCATCTAACATAAGCTGACCTGGGAGCACCTGCTGAAATACAAATGAGAAGGCGTCGAGTACTGGGCTAGACAGCAGCAGCATTGTTGAGCCTGCAACTGCTGGCAGCAGCCACCAGGGTTTGGGTTTACCACAGAGTTGGTACACCACAAAATAAGCGGCCACGCCGAGATAGCCAGCCAGCAGTCCGTTAAACAGCACCGGCTCACCCACCGCCACAAAGAGCAGCGCGACGCAAAATACTGTGAGCAAACCCGGCAGCAGATAGGCTTTTTGAACCCAATCCTGTTCGGTCGAAAGCAGCGGGAATAGTTGGCTGGCCGTGACTCGCTCACCCTGGGGTATGTAGAGGGGCGATCGCTCTCCTGTCCTCATGGCAATTGGGGATGAAGCCGCGACTTGCTCAAACAAAAACTGCGGCCCGCGATGCCCGAGCGCAATGCGATCGCCCGAGCGCACCGGCTGACAGCCCAGCACTCGCTGTCCGTTGACATAGGTTCCGTTCGTGCTGCCTAAGTCACAAACCTGCCAGCCGGTGCGGGGGATAGCCTCCAGCTTGAGGTGATAGCGCGACACACCGCGATAGGTGGCAGAGTCCAGCACAATCTGGCAGTCTGGCTCTCGCCCTATTACAGCGTCTTCCCCCAGCGTCAGCAGATGCACGACTCCTTGCCCGTCCTCTGGCGAGACTTGCCGCAGCACCGCCCCTTGAGGAGTCTCATCCATGCTGACCCTACCCATCTCAGAATGCTTTGCTCACACGAGTCCCAGTGTTTCAGCCTCATACCCTATGCCGCAAGGGGGCGATCGCCCGTATACCTACTCTGGAGACAGCTTGGTTTCTATCCAGCGGCAGCCTAACGCTGATTCGCGCGAGCATCTTGCACAGCCGCATAAAAGCTAGCGATTGTGGCTGGAATACTCAGCGCCAAAATCCCCGCGGTGACCGGCGTGCCCAAATCTGGCACCCCAGACGACAGCTCAAATACACAACCTACTGCGGCGATCGCCGCCACACAAGACACCATCAATAGCACACCACTTTTTGGAGTCACGTTACGCCTCGTCCCTGTAATCACAATTTAAATAATTTTTGAACCTCTCGCCCTATCACGCGTTGGCGACAAAACCAAACCTGCGCCTAAAGTCTGCACCCTGCAAAGGGCACAAAACAGGAAGTAGCCTTGCAGCCAGGATTTTCCACATGCCCCACGTTAACCTACATAGGTACGATTAACTAAAAAATAACAGGACTCATGCCCATCATGCAGTGTCCTGTTATTTTTTGATTGATTGTGAGGGCGCTTCTGTAGGTTCCGTTTCTGCAGACTGCCTTGCGTTAATTCTCGAACCTACATCCCCGGATTCTAGAGCCAGGTCAGGTTGCGGATTTGTGTCAGGAAACAGCCTTCACCGCTTGGGCTGAGAAACCATGCTTCGAGAGCTCTTGGTTGAGCGCTAAAGAGTTATCAACCCGATCTACAAACATGACGCCGTTAAGATGATCCATCTCGTGCTGGATGACTCGCGCTAGCAGCCCATCGGCTTTGCAACGCTGGGGGCGTCCCATTTCATCCTTAAAGCTAACTTCGATAACCTCAGGTCGCACCACATCCATATACACACCGGGTACGCTCAGACATCCTTCTTGCAAGGCGCACAGCGTTTCTCCTGATTTCACAATGCTGGGGTTAATTAGAATCAGCGGGGGTGCTTCTGGGTTGTCTAACTCAGTGTCAATCACAATCAATTGCTTATTAACCCCTACCTGGGGCGCAGCTAGCCCAATGCCGTCTTCGCTATACATGGTCTGCAGCATTTGCCGCGCAAACAGCCGCACCTCGTCATCAACTTTGGTGATGCGCTTAGCGGGCTGGCGCAGCACGCGATCGCCCAAGTAGTGCAACTTCAAAGGCGGCTGCTTAAGCTTCTTTTTTTCAACTAAAATTTGGGCTGTCATGGCGGAAGGCGGTTACGACACTATTAACGACGACGTGATCGAGACTTTGCGTTTAACTATTTCTTACGTATTTCCATCTTAGTGAATCTTGTAGAGGGATGGTCAATTGATCAATCCAGTTGAGACCCATCCAGTGATATCCAACTAGATAATGCCCAGGTGATGGATAATGCTTAAGTGACGATAGAGCCACAGCCGTGGATTGGTGCTTGCGTGAGGCATGGGAGGTTTTGGTTGAGCCTGTTGCCCGCCTTCAGTGTTGCAAGCTCAGCCCGATATTAAACTTAATAATTAAACCAAGCCAGTTCAACTCAGGTCTAAAAATCACACCTCAGATGTAGCGTATTATTGCAACTAAATGCCAAATTCGACCCAGATGTAGCATAGTAAGGGCGATCGCACCCTCACCGTATAGCCTGATTCGCCTCAAGGCTGAGTCATTCGGCAATCCAGCCTTCATCCCCTTCCTCAAGCTCACTATTCTTCTACGTTTTTTCAGTCATTTTTTATTTAGTGAATGGTAAAGCAGCCCGTTCATGTCTCACCGCAACATGCATCCACATTTTTTTACGTAAACGCAGGAAAGTAAACGCGATAGGTTTGTGCAGGATTCTTTGTATTAGCGCTTAAAATCAAACATTCAGGGTTGCGCAGCGGTCGGCATCGTCATCTCATTCTGTCTTTCATCATGCTGAAACTGTTCACCAAATCCGATTACTTGCTTCGCGAAACTTTTTTGGGGCTTAAGCGGGGCGGCTGGATGAATTGGGCCGCGATCAGTACCGTGACGGTGCTGCTGTTCTTGTTTGGCATTAGCCTGCAGGCCTCTTGGCAGTTAGAAGGGTTGCTCAATCAATTTGGCAGCCAGCTTGAGATTTCGGTCTTCCTCAAGTCGGGGGTGCAGGCCGCCACATTGGAACCCATGCTCCAGCAAATGCCCCATGTCACCGACGTTAGCTCCATCCCTAAAGAGGTGGCCTGGGAAAATTTGGTCAAGGAAATGGGCATTGCGGATATTCGCGGTGCTACTGAGCAGCTCAATGGCAATCCCCTAGTGGATGAGATGAAGGTCAAAGCCAGCGGGTCTGAGCATGTGGTGGGGCTAGCGCAGCAGATTGGCCAGATGCAAGGTGTGGATGAGGTGCTGTATGTGGATGAGGCGGTGCGGCGCATTGCTCAGCTCAATCGCGGCCTGAACTGGGTGAGCCTTTGGGTGGTCTCGATTTTGACGCTGACGGCGATCGCCGTTATTACTACCACCATCCGCTTGATTGTGATGGCGCGACGGCGCGAGATCGAGGTGATGCAGTTAGTGGGCGCAACTGCCGCCTGGATTTATCTACCCTTTATCTTTCAAGGCATCGCCTTTGGCGTTGTGGGGGCGCTGGTGTCATGGGGCATGATCGTGGGGCTGCAAGAGTTTGTGGGCAGTTTGCTTGCAGAGCAGGCTGACTTTATTCAGTTTGTGGCACAGGGGTTGAGCCTGAGTGCTGATAAGGCACTGCTCTTGCCGCTGGCGCTGCTGGCGCTGGGCAGCTCTGTGGGGCTGATGGGCAGCCTGCTGGCAGTTCGCCGCTTTGCCCTGCGCTAAAGCAGTCGGTATGCTGAATTGTTTTATTGATCTTTAATCTTGATCCAAGGAACCAACCCTGCCTGCAAGGGGTGGTTCCTTGGATCTATAGAAAATCAGCAGAAATAACGTTGTTAATGGCATGGGCTACTAGACATTGCGCTGATTGACTCTGGGGTGGAGGGGGCGATCGCACCAGTCAAAACACAAGCTATGCTAGGGAGTTACAGATAGCTTTAGCGCTCTTGAGAACTGACGTAAGACCTGATGGCAGCAAAGCTCAGTGTTCTAAGTTGGGCACCCTTTAGAGCGTCGTCCCTCGAACAGATTCACTATATCTCCAATCTGCAATCTCCGTCCTTCCTCCACCCACTCCCATGAATCCAGCCTTAACCCAGTTTGGCGAGCAGATGTCGCACCTCACCGGGGTTCGCGCCATCATGAAAGACATTATCGAAACCCTCCAAACGTCAAAGGGGAAGGATTTTATTAACCTCAGTGCTGGCAATCCCGTTATTTTGCCAGACGTTGAGCAGCTGTGGCGCGACTGCACAGAAGAACTGCTGGCCAGCACTGAGTATGGTGAAGTGGTCTGTCGCTATGGGGCAAGCACGGGCTACCAACCGCTGATCGACGCCATATTGGCCGACTATAACCGCCGCTATGGACTGGCGTTGAGCGATCGCAACATCCTAGTTACGCCCGGCAGCCAGAGCCTCTACTTTTTGGCAGCCAATGCCCTCGGCGGCTATACCACCGACGGCGCGCTTAAGCGCATTGTGCTGCCCCTCAGCCCTGACTATACCGGCTATGGAGGCGTCACCCTGATTCCCGAGGCGCTCAAAGCCTATCGCCCCACCTTAGAGATTGAGGCGGCGGCCCATCGCTTCAAATATCGCCCTGACTTTAGCCAACTCCAGATTGATAGCACCACCGGCTTTGTGCTGTTTTCGCGCCCCTGCAACCCCACGGGCAACGTGCTGACAGATGACGAAGTGCGAAAAATTGCGGCTCTGGCAGAGCCACTAGACGTGCCGGTGTTTGTAGACTCAGCCTATGCGCCCCCGTTTCCGAGTCTCAACTTCACCGAAATGACGCCGATTTTTGGACGCAACATTATCCACTGCATCAGTTTGTCGAAGGCAGGTCTGCCGGGAGAGCGTCTGGGCATTGCCCTCGGCGACGAGCGCATCATCCAAATCCTAGAGGCGTTTTTAACGAATATGTGTCTGCATTCATCGCGATATGGGCAGGCGATCGCCGCTCGGGCGATTCAGTCTGGGCGACTGGCAGACCTATCGACCCGCATTATCCGTCCCTATTACCAAGCCAAGTTCAGCGTGCTGCAGACGGCCCTAGATGCCGCGATGCCGCGAGATTTGCCCTGGTTTTTGCATCGCGGCGAGGGAGCAATTTTTGCCTGGCTCTGGCTCAAAGACTTACCCATGACTGATTGGGAGTTCTATCAACACCTCAAAGACGTGGGTGTGATCTTAGTCCCCGGTGAGCCGTTCTTCCCAGGGTTGGACGAAGACTGGCGCCACAAGCATGAGTGTTTTCGGGTCAGCTTGACTGCTAGCGATGCCGAGCTTGAAACGGCAATGCAGCGCCTAGCTGAGGTGGCGATGCAGGTGTATGCCGCAGCCCCTGCCAGGCCGCAAGCAACGGTGCGCGTGTAATGGCACTATCGAATCTTGAGGGCTGGCTAACCATTGGCAAAATTGTGGGCGTGCAGGGGCTAAAAGGCGAGCTGCGCGTGTATCCTGATACTGACTTTCCCGAACGGTTTGAGCAGCCGGGACAGCGGTGGCTGTTGCGCTCTGATGCGGCTGAGCCACAAGCAATAGAGCTGCTGGCGGGGCGGTTTATGCAGGGGAAGGGGCTGTATGTGGTGAGGCTCGCGGGCATTGATGACCGCAGCCAAGCGGATGAACTGCGGAATGCCCTATTGTTGGTGCCCGAGGGCGATCGCCCCCCCTTAGAGGACGATGAATATCATCTAGTAGATTTAATCGGCCTTGAAGTCTTCGATCAGACAACTCAAGCGCGGATTGGCACTGTCATTAGCATCATCCCTGCGGGCAACGATCTGCTCGAGGTGAAGCTCACAACGCCACGCCCCAAACAGACAACCGCTCTAATCCCGTTTGTCAAAGCCATTGTGCCCGTGGTAGATCTAGACAACCGACGGTTAGAGGTGATTCCCCCTGCAGGATTACTAGATCTGTAGACTCTAAGCCGCGCTGGGCTAGGCGATCGCCCGATCAACTTGCGGCACCATATCCAAAAAACCCGTCTCATCCAGAATCTGGTAAAGGTGAACATCGGTTTCTAGCAGGCAGGTGTGCCCACTTTGAGGCAGGATGTGCAGTTGCGCATTGGGAAGCTGCTGCACCAAGGCGCGCCCTTCTTCTATAGACGGCAACAGGCGATCGCTCCCACTCGCCACCACCAACACCGGCTGAACAATTGTAGCTAGCTCAATCGGCGCAATTTCAAAGGTGCGAATCAACTCTACCCGCCAGTAGGCGCTCTTAGGACTGACCGATTGAGTTGCGTGCAGCAGCTCTTGCGCCACGTCTGGCGTGAGCCGATGCAGTGCCCCCAGCAACGGAAACAGCACAAACGAGCCCGGCAAGTAGGTGAAAGCTGGCAACCAGTTTGTAAAGGCAGAGAGCGATCGTAATAGTGGCATCCGGCGGATGGCTGAAGCTGGATTCACCAAGATCACTCGATCAAACAAGGGTGTTTGATTGGGCTTGGTCAGGCGTGCCGCCCGCTGAGCCACCTTCAGCGTCAGACAACCGCCAAACGACTCGCCACAGAGATAGACTTGCAGTCGAGGATTCGCGTCTAACTCTGCCTGCACCAGCGTAATGACCTGGTTTGCTAGATCATCCCAGCTGGTCAGATCATCCGGCGGAATCACCAAACAACGAATGTCAAATACCGTTCCCAGCGACTCAAGCTGAAGCCGCAGCAGCTCCCCTGTTCCATCCATGCCAGGCAAAAAGATAAACAGAGGGGCATCTGGGTTTTGGGGTAGCGGCGTCCGAAACCGCAAGGGATGGTGTAGAAGGTGAGGGTTCAAAGAATCCATAACCGATGTAACAGATGGAAAAAATTGAAATGGAAGGGTACTTAGGGTCAGACTCAAGTTAAGCTCCAATGTACTGAACGATGCTTGTGTGACCAAAATGTCAGACAGGCTTGCCTATCTTGAAATTGAGACTTGGGTTCGGGGACTAACCATAGGCACAGATGCAGGGCTGTTGAGCAGGGTCGCAATTTCGGTATGGCACTGATGGGTGATATTAGAAACCATCTGGCGAGCCAGCTTTCCTTGATAGCCCTCCCGATGGGCCAGAGTAATTTGAATCGGTCGCCCAATCAGCACATTGACCCGTTGATAGATGATGAAGGGATGCAGCCCTGGCTGGTAGAACAGCGGCTCAGTCGGGTCAAACCAACTCAGCATTCGCACTGGGAAAAACTGAGCATTGCGCTCGCGACGAGAGGCGATCGCAACCGGCAAAATCGTAACCTTTGATGCCGTAGACCGCAGCGCTAAGTGTGCAAACCCTCGGTGAAAATCGCTAATGGCTTGGGGCGACGTCGAATTCACCATCGGCTGTGCCCCTTCAGGAAAAATGCCGATCGCTTCTTGATTGTGCAATGCATCAGAGGCCTGCTGAAAAAATGTCTGTTGGCGCTGAGCAGGCTCATCCAACGGAATGGCCCCCAGCTGGGTCACGACATCCTTCAGAATGGGAACCTGCCCCATGTAGTGATGACAGGCAAACCGTACTGGACGGTTGAGTGCCGCCATTACCACGGGCACATCCATAATGCTGCGGTGATTGCTCACCACAATTAGCGACCCCTCTTGAGGCAGCCGGTCTTGGAAGAAGGTGTAGAGTTGCGTCTGCATCAACGACAACAGTTGATGAGAAAGCTTGAGAGGCGCTGAATCAGGCATAGGGCATAGTAGAGCGATTGCACGGGTGCTGCAACAGCGAACGAGAAACGCAAAGAAAGTTTACATTGTTTCTAATATCTTTACTTTAGCAGTCTGCTCTAGCTTGTGCATCCATCGTTAGCATGGGGCTCGGTTGGCCTAGGCGCAAGGGATGCAAGAGAACTATTGGTAAGCAGAACAGGCTCTAGTCAAGCTTGTCATCCTTGGGGTGCAGAGGGTTCAAGCTGGCGCTCGGTCGGTAGCTGGGTAAAGGCGATCGCCGCTTTGATCAGCCCTTCAAACAACGGATGAGGGCGATTGGGGCGCGACTGAAACTCGGGATGAAACTGGCAGGCGATGAAGAAGGGGTGGGTGGTTAACTCCACCATTTCCACCAGGCGACCATCGGGCGAGGTGCCACAAATTTGGTAGCCCGACTCTAAAAACAAGTTGCGGTAGGCATTATTAAACTCATAGCGATGACGATGGCGCTCATAAATCACCTCTTTTTGATAGAGCCGCGCCGCTAGCGTATTGGCCACCACACGGCAGGGATAGAGTCCCAGACGCATCGTGCCACCCAAATCCACCACATCATGCTGCTCTGGCAGCAGGTGAATGACCGGGTCAGGAGTGCTGGGCTCAAACTCTGCACTGCTAGCCTGGGGCAATCCCGCCACATGCGTGGCCCATTCAATCACTGCACACTGCATCCCTAGACACAGCCCGAGGAAGGGGATGCCCTGCTCCCGCGCATGTTGAATGGCCGTAATCTTACCGTCGATGCCGCGAACGCCAAACCCACCCGGCACCACAATGCCATGAATCCCCGCTAGAGCCTGCGCCACGGTGAGTGGCTGCAAATCTTCTGAATTAATCCAGCGAATTTGCAAATCGCCCCCGTTGGCCAGAGCCGCATGGCGCAGAGATTCCACCACAGAGAGATAGGCATCAGATAGGCGCACATACTTGCCCACAATGGCAATTTCGAGCGGCTGGCCGGGCTGGTGGATTTGTTGCACTAAATGCTTCCACTGGGTCAGGTCGGGCGATCGCTGCTCTAATTGCAAACTATCCAAAACCTGATGCGCCAACCCTTCGTTCTCCAGATTGAGCGGCACTTCATAAATGCTGATGGCATCCTGCGATGTCACCACGCAAGACACAGGCACATCGCAAAATTCCGAGAGCTTTTCCTTGATGCCAGGCAGCAAGGGGCGATCGCACCGGCACACCAAAATATCAGGCTGAATGCCAATAGAACGCAGTTCCTTTACCGAGTGCTGAGTCGGTTTAGTTTTCATTTCCCCCGCAGCGGGAATCCACGGCAGCAGCGTGACATGGGCATAGAGCACTTGATTCCGGCCCACCTCTTTGCGAAACTGGCGGATTGCCTCCAAAAACGGGAGCGATTCAATATCGCCCACGGTGCCGCCAATCTCCGTAATCACCACATCGGGATTCGTGTCTCTCGCCACCCGCAGAATTCGCTCTTTAATTTCTTGAGTGATATGCGGAATAACCTGCACTGTGCCGCCTTCGTAATCGCCCCGGCGCTCCTTATTAATCACTGCTTGATAGATTGCTCCAGTGGTGACGCTGTTGAGCCGAGACATAGAAGTGTCGGTAAACCGCTCATAGTGTCCCAAATCTAAATCCGTTTCTGCTCCATCCTCCGTTACAAACACCTCACCATGCTGAAACGGGCTCATGGTGCCGGGATCAACATTGATGTAGGGATCTAGCTTGAGAATGGATACGGAATAGTCTCGGGATTTGAGCAATCGCCCTAAGCTCGCTGCCACAATGCCTTTTCCAATGCTGGAAACGACACCGCCGGTCACAAATATAAACTTTGTCATGAGAACTGAATAAAGGATGAGTTAAGGGTCTGGGAGAGATCTATTTACATCTTGCATGACTCTCCAAAGGAGGCAGCCTGCTACCCTTTAGATTTTGAGTGGTGGAAGACGTGCGATACGAGTTTAGGCAGTTGGGGATGTAGCACTATAGCCCTTCAAAATCCTGACATATTTGGGCCAAATCAGTGCCCATGTAAGTGATGCCTAACGTGGATCGGTTCTCGCACTTACTGTATCAAGGCTGATTGTAGAACCCGTAACGAAGATCAAGAACCCGTTTATTCTGGCATGGCATGAGGCGATCGCTCCTGCGGAGTTAATCGCTGCGATCTGTAGATGCAAATGCGGCGGGTCGTGCCCCCCCTTTGGATAGATAGAGGAATGCGCTAGACTGACATGGAAATGGGAGTAGCCCGAGAATCAGGGTAGTTTTTGGCACCTGTGTAAACCCATATCAACGGGCAGCAGGGCTCTTAATAACCAAGTGCATGATGCCTCTAAGCGACGTCTTCGCGCTGCATTTGCCTTAATCCGTGAGTTTTTAGAGGAGAAGCAATATCCTGAGCTTATTGAAGGGGGGGTGGGGAATAAAGAAAAGCTCCAACCGCGAGGATTTCAGGACTGATGTGCATTTAGTAGCCCAGGACAGGAGAGTGAGTTTGGATGTAAGCCCCCCTTCTGCCTTTTTAGGGATTGAGTGGCAAGGGAGGACTTGCATAACTGCGATGCCCTCTATGTGTTCCATTCCCCCCCTCTTAGCCATGTCCACTATCAAACCCTTGCATAAAACAGTAGCTCGGGCTTTGAGTGGTTAAAGTGTGAATAAAACTCCGAGCTGTTGGGATGTGGCTAAGCTTCACCTCTTCAGTAACGGCTCAACGGGAGTTTTTCTGGGGTGTTCTAACTGAGTCGTCATCTAAATAATACAGACGCTTGTTATTACAAACGCTTGTTACGTAAGGAGCATAATTTTAATGAATGCATACGCCCGCAAATTAACCATTGGTTTAGCTGGTGTGATTACTAGCTTAGCGCTCACAACCCTGCCCTTTATGACTGGCACTGCTTGGGCCCAAACCGTTCTGCTGGAAGAGAGTGGAGCTCTAGAAGAGGGCGACATGGTGCTGCCGTCCGATAATAGTCTCTACGATGAGTTCCAAATCGAGGGTACAGAGGGGCAGCGGCTAGTAGTGCGGATGAAGAGCGAAGAATTTGTGACTTATCTGGCTGTACTGGATCCAGAAAACTCTGCTAATCCAGTGCTAGGAGAAAACGGCAATGTTTCTGGCAGCAATGATGCACAACTCGAAGTAACGCTACCGCGTAATGGTACATTTGTCATAATTGCCAACGGGGTAGACAACACGAGTCGGGGAGCCTATACGTTAGAGGTGATGGTGCTTGACTAAGCAGGTGTAATAACTCTCTAGCACTTTGTGCTGTGGAGTGCTTTCCCTAACATGCTGAGGCTGTTTCTCGCAGCTATGGCAGTTCTCGATGCAAAAAATTTCACAGGGTTTTGTGAGATCCAAAGAAGGGCATGTAAGAAACGTGAGTGTGGGATGAGCATAAACGCTGAATACGCCATGCACGCCACTCAAGACATATAGGAACTTTGGGGCACCGCGTGTCGTATATGCCTCTAAAATTTCTTCGCTCTTCGTAAGTTTGATAGCGTTGTTTTAACCCTGTAGCGTGGGGTTAAAACAACCTACACCGTGCTGCCCACGACGCGAGCAGCATGGTGTAGAGATTTGACAAACTGACGTTAACCCGAACTGAGTTCAAAGACGCGGTCAAGTTCTTGCCTAGCGCTGAGCCGTCCACTGCCGGAGGCGCTCGGAGGTAATAGCACAACGTTCAGCAGGAAAATCTTCCAGAATATCGTTGGCGGGCTGTGAGAGCGATTCCGGTGGGCGCTGATTAAAGCGACCTAAGGCCGCATAGCTAATCAAACCCAGATATTCCCGAACGGCCAAGAAGGAGCGATCGCTCCAGCCTACCTGCTGGGGCAGAGGTGCAATGTGGGGAATTACAGAAAAGCCTAGGCTCTTGAACGTCAGCCAGGAGCGCAGCATGTGAGGTGAATCTGTGATGAGCACAATGCTATTGATGCCTTGCGGTCCCAAGATTGAGGCTGCAGAATAAGCTTCTTGGCGGGTGGTTCGGGCGCAGACGGTTCCTAGAATTTGCTCCTTAGCGAGATTGTTCTGCTGAACTTTTTCGACTAAGTTAATGCTTTGCTGGCGCCCCGTGACAAACACCCGTGGCACCCGCCCTGTGGCTACCATGTCTACCGCCATGTTGTAGCGATCGCCCTCTATCTCTCGACCGCGGGTTAGCACGACGACTGCATCTGCCGCCTGCCCAGCATCTTTAGGGACAAACTGCACCAATAGCTGCGTTGCAGGGATCGCAAATAGAGGCGAAATGACAAACCAGTACGTCCCCAGAAGGGCGATCGCCCCGCGAGTCATCCAGCGTCGTACTCGGGGTGAGCGTGCGAGGAGCATCACTGCAATGAATACAAGCAGCGCTAGCGTTACCGCAAAAGGACTCG
This sequence comes from Elainellales cyanobacterium, assembly GCA_041742695.1. Classification (GTDB taxonomy): domain Bacteria; phylum Cyanobacteriota; class Cyanobacteriia; order Elainellales; family Elainellaceae; genus Kaiparowitsia. The sequence continues at coordinate 30,486 of JBGTOF010000227.1, forward strand.
TCAGCAGGTTATACAATCCCCAAGAAAACCGAGTCCAACGTAACCCAATGAAGGAGCGAAGTGCATCTAGCATGACGAGGAGCTGCCTGTAAGAATTCTGTAGAATAGATAGCCGCCATCAATCTACCCTACAGAATTCTTAACGTAGTGGCTCGGCTAGGTTTGTGAAGCAAATCTTACATAAAGCGACGAGAATAACCAAACTTAGTAAATTTTGGCAGCTGCAACAAAAAGAGGTTTCAGGATGACAGTTTGTGGTGAACCCTGCAATCCTACAGCTCCTACCACTACTTACTCATCTAATAAAACTCATCTAATAAAAGGTCTATGGGGACTGCAGGTAACAGTCAGGACTGTAGTGACACCGTTTCTAGCTCTTCTACACATAAGTCAGGGCGCAGCACCTGAGCGTCGCGGAGATAGGCATGATTAAACTCCACCAGGGTCGATGCATTGATCTGAATCAAAATGCGGATGCATCGCTCTAGGCTTCCGGCGACATACATATGCTGCACATCGAGAAACGGCACATCCCCCCAATGGGGACGCTGGCGGGCGATCGCTGCAGGAAAAATTGCATCCAAATCTTGGGTAACTGAAAACATCACACTCACAATATCATCGGGGTTAAACCGATTTCGACGCTCCAGTTCATCCAGCAGTTCTGTCACTGCATCCCGAATTGCCTCTTTAGAATTTTCAGGAACGGTAACCGCTCCTCGAATCGCTCGAACTCGCCAACCCACGTAGCTTTCCTCCTCGGTTGCGAAGATTTAGTGGTTCAAATACTGCAGTTACTGCATGACTAAAGCCGCCACGCTAGCGCTCTCTCACTTATACAGCAATGTTAAACGCTTGGTCTTGCCGAAGGGGCTCACCGGCTTCTCTTTGTAGCGGATCTCTCAGCAATCATCTATACGGTCGCACCTGCAGAGCCTGGGTAAATCCGCATGTAGGCATAGCTCACTGTTCAGCATGCCCCAAATACCTTAGAACCTGGCAATAATGTTGATTTTTGTCAAGTTATAGGAGATTTTGAGGCTAGGATGGGCGATCGCCCATCCTAGCTCTACGGCCTTGCCTCCTACGGACGATACATCCACAGTGGCAACCCACTCGTAGAGAGCTCAAAATCGAGCCACTGCGCCGACGCAGAGAGCCGCCCCGTCAAACTACCTCCAAAAGGGTTGAGGCGGCTAAGCAACGGTTTCTTTTCTTCTAGCGTGAAACACGGGGTTTTCTCTGGGTCTAGCTCGGCCAGTTCTGCGGCCCACCGGCGGGCGTCTTCCTCAGTGCCAAGGCGATCCACCACCCCTAATTCCAACGCTTGCTGCCCAGTAAAAATGCGCCCATCGGCAAACCCTTTAACCGTATCTACGGCCAGGTTCCGCCCTTCTGCCACTGTGTTTACAAACTGGTTATAGCTGGTGTCAATCAGCTCTTGCAGAATCGATTGCTCCGGATCGGTCAGCTCGCGATCAAAGGCAAGAATATCTTTATAGGGGCCAGACTTGATAACCTTAAACGACACGCCAACCTTATCCAGCAGGCGTTCTAGATTATTGCCTCGCAAAATCACACCAATGCTGCCCGTCACTGTGCCTGGGTTTGCCATAATGTGCGGCGCACCCATGCCGATATATACACCGCCAGATGCAGAGATGTTGCCAAAGCTCGCTACAATTTTGATTTTTTCTTGCAACCGTTTCAGCGCGGCATAAATCTCTTGAGAGTCGCCCACGGTGCCACCTGGGCTGTCGATTCGCAGCAACAACGCCGGAAATTTTCGCTCTTCAACGGTCTTTAATGCGTCGAGTACGCGAGTTCGCGTGGCACCAGCGATCGCCCCTGTAATTTCAATGCGTGCAATTTGTTTCCGAAAGGGCCGCTTTAAAAACCAAACCATGAGCTTTTGCAAACACTGCTAAATAAATGTAAACCGGGATTAGGCTGCTAAATGAGAGATGATTTAGATCAATGATTTAGATCAACCAGACACGAGGGTGCGCCGCTACAGCCATGCGTCTATACCCTACTGAGCCATTCACTAAACAGCTTCTCCCCACAAGATGCACCAAGGCGATATGGCACCGAGAGGGCGATCGCCACATTGCCCTGTTGGAACAGAAGCGGCACGACTCAGTCCCTGTCCTTACCCTAGGGCTGCAAGTGGGCAGAGCCATCCCAACACGCTATCCTTTAGTGTGCCTTATCTCTTGCCATTGGGGATCGGTAACTATCAATTCACTCGCTTGCATCTTGGCATTCTCGCTTGACTCTTGTCCGATTCAGCTTTAGGTGAGACGTGCAGATGTGGATCTGCGCCGCAGAGAGCCGCTACCCCACGCATCATCTGAGTAGGCGGCTAACGTCTCTTCCATGATCCTTACGTACAGCGATGTCGTTGAGAATACCTTCCCTTTGCAAAATCCTTTGGGACAATCAAAAACACTTATTACCCAGGCCACACCATGACTGAAGTAAAGCAATCAAAGCCCGCCGTTGATTCGTCTGATTCGGTGGATTTGAGCGATGCAGCCTATTACTTCAATCGTGAATTGAGCTGGCTAGAGTTTAACTATCGCGTTCTCTACGAAGCGTTTGACTCTCGCACGCCCCTGCTAGAGCGGCTCAAGTTCTTAGCCATTTTTAGCGCCAATCTGGATGAATTTTTTATGGTGCGGGTTGCCATTATCAAGGAGCAGGTTGAGGCCAACGTCAGCCTCATTACGCCGGATGGACGCACTCCGATTCAGCAACTTGACGACATTGGCAGCCGCCTGCGCCCCATGGCTGTAGAACAACACCGCTTTTTTGAGAAGACGCTGCGCCCCCTGCTGGCCTCCAATGGCATTCATGTGCTGAATTATATCGACTTAGATCAAGAACAGCGACTGTTTTTGCAGGACTACTTTGAGCAGCGCATCTTTCCGGTGCTCACGCCCCTTGCTATCGACCCAGCGCATCCCTTTCCCCATATCTCGAACCTCAGCCTCAACTTGGCGGTACTGGTCAAAGATCCGCAAAGCAATAGTGAAAAGTTTGCTCGGGTGAAGGTGCCCAACAGTTTGCCTCGGTTTGTGGCGTTTCCAAAGGAGCTGCAACATCAGGATCAAAACAGCACGGTGTGGACTGGAGTGCCGCTAGAACAGGTAATTGCCCACAATCTTGAAGCGCTCTTCCCTGGCATGAATATTCAGGACTATCATCCCTTCCGCGTGACCCGCGATGCGGATATCGGGCTAGAAGAAGAAGAGGCCGATGACCTGTTGTTGGCAATTGAGGAAGAGCTGCGGAAGCGGCGGTTTGGGGGGTCGGTGGTGCGGATAGAAATGCACTCGTCGATGCCTGAGTCGATTCGTCAAACGCTGATGGAAGAAATGCAGGTAGACGAGAACGATGTCTATGAATTCGAAGGGCTGCTAAACCTAAAGGATTTATTTTCGCTAACGGGGTTTCCGCTGCCGCAGCACCGCGATCAGCCGTTTACACCCACGATTCCGTCTCGGTTGCGATCGCCCATGGATGATCCATCCTTGTCTTCAACAAAACCGATGAAAATCTTTGCCGCGATTCGTGAGGCGGATCTGATGGTGCATCACCCCTATGAATCGTTCACCGGCTCGGTGGAGCAGTTTATTTCCCAAGCGGCGCATGATTCTAAGGTGCTGGCGATTAAGATGACGCTCTATCGCACCTCGGGCGACTCACCGATTATTCAATCGCTGATCGATGCTGCCGAAAATGGCAAGCAGGTTGCTGTCTTGGTAGAGCTGAAAGCCCGGTTTGACGAAGAGAACAATATCAACTGGGCCCGCACGTTAGAGCAGGTGGGCGTGCATGTGGTCTACGGCGTAGTAGGGCTAAAGACTCACACCAAGGTTGTGTTAGTGGTGCGGCAAGAGGGCGATCGCATCCGCCGCTATGTTCACATTGGCACGGGCAACTATAACCCCAAAACCGCTCGGCTCTATACCGACCTCGGGCTATTGAGCTGCCGAGAAGAGTTGGGGTCTGACCTAACAGACTTGTTCAACTATTTGACAGGCTACTCTCGGCAGCACTCCTACCGCAAGCTGTTAGTGGCGCCGGTTAACTTGCGCGATCGCATGATGGCGATGATTCAGCGCGAAACTGAGCATGCCCGCCAAGGAAACCCCGGCCTCATCATTGCCAAGATGAATTCTCTGGTGGATGCGGCCATCATCCAAACACTCTACGAAGCCTCGCAAGCAGGGGTTGAGATTGAGCTGATTGTGCGGGGCATTTGCTGCCTACGCCCCGGTGTCGCAGGGGTCAGCGATAATATTCGCGTGCTCAGCGTGATAGGACGGTATTTGGAGCACTCGCGCATCTTTTACTTTGGCAACAATGGCAATGCTGAGGTGTTTATTGGCAGCGCCGACTGGATGCCGCGCAACCTCGATCGCCGAGTCGAAGCGGTTACGCCGATTGAGGAGCCATCGCTGGTGCAGGCTCTACGGGGCATTCTCAATGTTTTTCTAGAAGACAATCGCCACGCCTGGGAGCTTCAGCCCGATGGCAGCTATACTCAGCGGGTTCCCGAGGACGATGAGGAGGAGCGCAGTGCTCAGGATATCTTCATGCAGCTCGCGGTTGAAGCGGCCCACGCGGGGCATTAATGCTGCGCTTAGCCAAAGGTGCGACCGTTCCAGCCCCAGAGATACCCTTGGGCATTGGCAAATTCAATGTAGGTGCGATCGCCCGGCACACCCAGCGTCTTGCTCACCATCTGGCAAAAAGCCTGAGTCATAGCCTGGGTTTGGCTCGGCTGAAACGACCCCACGCTTTTAATTTCGATATAACAGGCGGGGTCAAACGTGCCGCCAAAGGTCATGGGCACATCCGCCTTACACGCCGTCATCACATAGGACTCAGGCTTTCCCACGTGGGTTGCCAAGCTAGTAGACAGGGTTTGCAGCAGGTGCTTTACGGTATCGGCATCCGGCTGGGCTGCAGAGGTTTGTACAGAAATTAACGGCATAGGCTTTAATACTCCGTAAACTAAGTTTTTGCACATTCTTTGGTTTCGCTATCAGCCCGAATGGACTGGTAATGCCGCTGGAATTTGTCTCTGGCGGTTTCAATCGAGAATTGCCAATTAATCTTGATGCGCTGTTGGTGGCGTTCGT
>JBGTOF010000228.1:0-6218 GCA_041742695.1 Elainellales cyanobacterium
TGCTCGCCTGCACCGTAAGACGCTGTGCTATTCCAAGTCCGTAGATATGCTGAAGCACTCCGTTCGCTTGCTACTTCACTACCTCAAGTTTGGTGAGGTACCCATTCCAAGACCAATTCATACCTGAATTCAGCAACGCCCTGTCGACTGAGGGCTAGAGCAAAACAAAGCCTCTGGCGCTCGCCAGAGGCAGATGTGAAATTCCACTTACGCCAAACAGCGTACCTCTGTGACCGCCCCTACTGACTGACTGACGAGGGCATCCTAGGCAAGTAAGGGGTAGAAGTCCTGAACCCGTAGATACATCCTGAGAACTAACCCCCATTGGCCTCGCTGGCTTGCTTGGGGGGTTGTTTTGGAACGCTCCTATAGCGGTGTGCAGGTTAGTCAAGCACAGTAACAACAGTGGGTGAACCAGTGGCGCACATCCTGTAGGGTAATCAGACTGAGTCCCTCCGCGATTCACCTCCGGTGAGGCTTCGTCAACGCCTCATGCAACGCTTCCGAGGTCCGTGCCTCAACGGCCCTCACATGGCTCTTCAACTTCGACCACAGATTTTCAATCGGATTGAAATCAGGGGAATAAGGCGAGAGATAAACCACCCGTGCGCCAACCGCCTCAAGCGCCTGCCTGACCCCTTCTACTTTGTGGGCAGGTAAGTTATCCATCACAACGACAGCGCCTGGCCATAGGAGCGGGCACAGAAGGGTTTCGATAAACCATAGAAACACCTCCCCGGTGGTGCCTCCAGTAAAGCTGATGCCTGTCAAGAATCCGGCCTTGAGACTCATCGCCCCGATGATAGAAAGAATTTTGCCCCGGCCTTTGGGTTGCTGAGCATAGGCGCGTTGGCCTCGCTGCGCCCGGGCATACAGGGAAACCATCGCTAGATTCATCCCGGTTTCGTCAAGGAACACCAAATCATCCTACCTGGTTGGGAAAGGCTATAGTCGTCGAGGCTTGAGCAGAGTTATGATCTCGCTGACAAATCGTTTTGGCTCCAACGGTTTCGTCAAATGTGTTTGAAATCCAGCTTGGAGCGCTTTTTCTTGGTCGATATCTGCAGCATAGGCGGTGAGCGCGATCGCTGGCACCATACCACCCTGAGCGGGGGGGCGGGAGCGAATCTGCTGCATCAGACTGTAGCCATCCATTTCTGCCATGCCAATATCGCTGACTATGACATCGGGAAGCCCCTGCTCTAAAACTTGCAACACTTCTAAGCCAGAATCAACGGCTGTTACGGTTGCTCCGTGTTGCTCTAGCAGAAAAGACTGAAACTCACGAGTATCGGTATCGTCGTCGACGAGCAAAATTTGTACATTGTCTAACCGTGTTTCTGAAGCGGATTGAAGCTGATTTTGTTCAGAGGGAATCGGCGTTGCCTGTTGCAGGGCCGGTAGCTGCACGATAAAGGTGGCACCTTGCTGCTCACCGCCGCTCTCTACGTTGACCGTGCCGCCGTGGAGTTCCACAATTCGCCGCACGAGCGCGAGTCCCAATCCCAGACCGCCAAACTTACGGGTGGTGGAACCGTCTTCTTGCCAAAAATACTCAAACACATGGGGCAGAAATTGCGGATTGATGCCCTTGCCCGTATCGATGACTCGAATTTGGGCCATCGCCTGGCCCAAGCTGCCGTCGGCAGCAACCTGCCTCAGTTGAACCGTCACCTGGCCACCATGGTCTGTGAACTTGACTGCATTGATGAGCAGGTTCCAAACCATTTGTTGCAGCCGGGCCGCATCGCCCGAGACCGGCGCCACGTCTGGGTCAAGGTCAAGTGTAATTTGAATATTTTTCGCGTCTGCCGCTAACCTCACGGTTTTAACAGCAGCCTGAATGATAGACGACAAACTAACTGAAGTTGCTGTCAAGGTCAGCTTGCCCTGCATGATGCGGGCAATGTCGAGCAAGTCCTCAATCAGTTGCGATTGCAGTTTTGCGTTGCGCTCAATCGTGGCTAAGGCATCCATTTGACGGCCAGAATCGAGGTTACCGCTTCGTAGCAGGTGTGTCCAGCCCAAAATCGGATTCAGGGGCGATCTCAACTCGTGGGACAGCACGGCGAGAAATTCATCTTTGATCCGGTTGGCGCGTTCTGCATCTTCTCGTGCCGCTTGTTCTCGTTTTAGCAGCTGCTCGCGTTCCGCCTCAGCTTGCTTTTGCTTTGTGATGTCGCGTGAAATGGATAACAGTTGGGCCACCCGTCCTGATGCGTCGCGGATAGGAGTGACCATGACATCCCACCACCTCAAGTTGCCCTTTGCTGTGGGGGCGTAGCCTTGAAACTGACCGACATGGCCTGCTTTAGCTGCCACAAGCGCTGCCTTAGCACTTTGATAATCTTCGCCCTGCCAGAAATCAAGCCATTGGACATTCAGAACCGAGGCAGGATCGTCGATTTCTAGAAGATGTAAGCCGCCTGCACTCAGGTAGAGGAGCCGTCCTTCTAACGTTAAAACTTTGATGCAGTCTTTACTGCTCTCTAAAATACGTCGCTTTAGTTCTTCACTTTCTTGCAGCACGGCTTCAGTCTGTTTGCGCTCGTGAATATCGATCGATGCGCCGAACCAGCGAATGATCTCGCCCGTTTGCGGATCTCGGTAAGGCTCAGCGCGAACCAGAAACCAGCGATAGCTGCCCGTGGCAGAGCGAAGCCGGTGTTCGATCAAGAAAATGCCGTCGCTGCGTTGCGCTGCGTTAAACGCCTCCAGCGTACGCTCGCCATCGTCTGGGTGAACAAAGCTAGCCACAGCCTCCGCTACTGTCATCGGTCTGTAAGGAACGCCTGTGTAGTCGCGCCATTGCTTGTTGACGAACTCAACCCGCCCTTGGGGATCTGTAAGCCAAACAATTTGCGGAACGGCATCGGCCATCAGCCGGAACCGCTGCTCGCTTTCACGCAGCGTTGCTTCCGCCTGTTTGCGTACGCCGATGTCTGTAAACACGACTGCCACTTGGCGCGTTGCTGCATCGCCAACCCGCGACACCAAAACCTCGAACCAGCGATCGAGCGCATCCGAGCGCACTTCAGTGCGGATAGACTTACCGGTGTGGATGACTTGGGCGTAAAGGTCATTCCAATACTGTTCCACTCCCAGTGCCAGTTCACTTGCCCTTTTGCCTTCCGGGTTGGCAATACCGGACTGCCGCTCGAAGGCTGGATTTGCTTGTAGGATGTGGTGATCAAACGGCCTACCATTGGCATCGAAGAGCACTTCAATCGTGCACAAGCCTTCATCAAGCGACTCAAACAACGCGTGGTATTTTGTCTCCAGTTCGCGCAGCTGAGCTTCCGCATAGCCAGGTTCGACGGCAGTCTGATTAGAATTGTCAGGCGGCGGCGGCTCAGTTCCTACCTGCGTTTTCTTCGACTGCTGGGCTTGAGCGAGTTCGCTCAACAGAATCTGTGTCGCCGTTTTCAGGCTGTCTGGCCAAGTTTCGAGCGCACCCAGTGGCGTTTGAGACCAGTCGTGTGAGCGCACCAGCTGCGCCAATTCCCCATCTCCAGCGAATAATGGTTCAGGGGTCGGTTGTGATTGTGCCATGCCTGCTCTCCGCAATGCCGTCCTTCAAAGTCGCTGTCATCTAGCTCATCGACAGTCATGTACTTGGCCAAAAGCGCCTGGCGATCTGCTTGTAAGCGTAAGTCTGAAACCTGTGCCAGTTCGACCAAAACGCTGTTGACTTGCTTCAGCGCTAGAGGCGAGGGCTGCATATGCCCGTTTTCCCAGCGATTGAGGGTGCTGAAACTGACACCCAAAACTCCCGCAACCTGTTCCTGGGTCTGGCCCATCAGTTGGCGCAAACTCCGAATCAAGTGACCCACCTCCGGCTGACGCTGGGGGAAGCCGGGAAGGGAAGAAGCAGAAACCCGCTTTAATGCCATTAATGCGCTTGCCCATGACGCTCGCCCACACTCTATAGCGCTTGCTATGGCAACATGATTCTCCAAAAGGTAGAAAACCCTGCTCTAGGTCAATCTAATCACTCCTAAAGAGGTATTAGACTGACATCTTTTTAACCGACCCCAGCGGTATCATGCCTCTATTCTTAAGATGTTCCTAACGAAAAAATCGATGCGACTGGCGGACTTTATTCTCGGGAACGTCGAGCTGATCCTCTCGGAATGGGAGACGTTTGTGCGCAGCCTCGCGTCTGGGGAGGAGATGACTAAGCTCGCCCTGCGTAACGATGCTGAGGCAATTCTGCGGGCAACCGCGCGAGATATGCAGATCGGCCAGAGCCTCGCGCAGCAGGCAAGCAAGGCCAAAGGCCACGGCGGCGCTGTTGGCGAAGAGAGCAATGGGCTCGACCACGCCTCGGTACTGCACGGTGTGGCCCGCATGGGCTCGGGCTTTGACATCATGGAGGTTGTCTCCGAATACCGCGCCTTGCGCGCCAGCGTGCTCCGCCTGTGGACCGAGCGCCACCCGCAATTCAACATCAACGATGTCAACGACATCACCCGCTTCAACGAGTCAATCGATCAATCGCTCGCTGCGGCTGTCGGCAGCTACACGCGTCGCGTCGATCAGTCGCGCCGCATGTTCCTGGCGATTCTCGGCCACGACCTGCGCAGCCCGCTGAACTCTATCAGCATGGCCGCACAACTGATCTCGCGCATCTCAGGTAAACGCCCAGACTTTTCCAGAGCCCTGTCGGTGATCAAGACGAACACGGAGGCGGTCACACGGTTGATCCGCGACCTGATCGACTTCGCCTCGACGGGGCTGGGCGGCACGATGCCGCTGACATGCGATCCGGTCGATATAGAAATACTCTGTCGCCAAGTCTTCGAGGAATTTTGCATTGCCCATCCGCAGCGCACGCTGCGCTTTCACTCAGACGGCGACCTTACGTGCGACTGTGATGCCGCCCGACTCCGCCAGGTCGTCTCCAACCTGATAGGCAACGCAATTCAGCACGGGTCAGCCGAGGAGCCAGTCGAACTATCGGTCACTTCAGACGGATCAACCGTGGTCTTTAGCGTGCATAACGAAGGACCGCCGATCCTGCCAGAGAAGCTAGCGACGATCTTCGATCCGCTCATGCGCCATACCGACCTAGAATCGACAGCGCAGCGGGTTCCGGGCAGCATCGGTCTGGGGTTGTACATCGTGCGCGAGATTGTTGTCGCCCATGGGGGTACGGTAGAGGTCGCCTCGACGGCGCAGGAGGGCACAACGTTCACCGTCCGTCTGCCGCGATCTCACCCGGTTGAGGGCGATCGTCAGTAAGCCTAGGGTGCTGCTGCATCGAATAGCGTCAAATTCACGCTTCTCAACCAGCTCCCTTGGTGGTGCACTAACAATTCATAACGGCGGCGGGCCTGGCAGGTGAGCTGATTCGTTAGACCTCCTGAAATCAACCTGTTTCCTGAAATATCGACTTTGAATGGGCAGAATAACACTGTGAGGAGGTAGCTGAGGTGACTATCGATTAATCCGAGTGCTCAATGGTCTTAATCTGCTGAAGGCTTTTAGGTTGAGTAGTTGTCTCCCGGCGCAACTAGCCGGGTTGCCCCTTAATTGTCCAGCGCAGCGCAGGACAATTTTTGGAACTTTTCACGAAAGATCTACCGAGAGAGATTGTGATGCTGCTTTGCGGCGCGGGCAACTAGCCTAGGCCTCTATGCGGTCTGATCTGGGGCTACTCCCAGGTACTGGGGCATTAGCTTTCCTTCTGTTAGACCGAAACGGTCCCGGGGCGTTGCATAATTAGAAGATGAATCAAGGTAATCTGCGATGCAATGTCCAGAGTGCGGAGCCACTCATATCCGTAAGAATGGCAAGAGGAAAGGCAAGCAAAATCCACATTTGCGTAGCCTGCGGTCGTCAGTTCATCGACTAGAGTAGCAATAGGTCTCTTGATTACTACAACAGCTCCGGGGTGAACGATGATATGGAGTCGGTTTTTCTGGGTTGGGTTTGTAATGGTAATGGGAAGTCTCTCGGGTTGCACTTGGGTAGAGGGCATCTTGAAGCCTTGTAGCAGCTTTACAGAAAGGTCTGAGATTCAGCAGGTTCTGGATGAACAGGCAAGTATGGTCAGGAAAATTGAAGATGTTCATCCTGGACATGTTGAGGTTTTTGTTCGAGATATTGAGCGCTGTCCGGGGAAGGCAATGCTTGAGATTGGATATGCTTCGGAGGAAGATCGCCAAAAGATTGAGCGGATGGTGGGTCAGCAGCTTTATGGTCTTTCCTATCGC
>JBGTOF010000255.1:0-4450 GCA_041742695.1 Elainellales cyanobacterium
CAGAGATGGCGTTGATGACCGTTGGGCATCTTGCCATGCTTATGAGCTTTGCTGTGACCGCACAGAGGGCATTCCATCACTTTGCTTCCAGCCGAGGTTCCTCTCTACTCTACCAATCCCACATTAACCTGACGCATCACCTAACATTCAAAAAGTGATCAGTCAGCAACATATCTAACGATATTTTGTATCACTGCTTAACAGTTTATATCGCTCTTTTGATAGAGATAATAAAACGGCTGAACCATCAAAATACTAATTGCGGTAATTTTTCTTTGATTCTGCCATCTTTTCTAAGCAGCGTTCAAGATACTGGATTCGATAGACAAACCAAAATTGTTTTGGACTCCAAATCATCGGAGACGACGCATCAAACAACCGTTGATTCAAGAACATCCAAACAGGGATTAAAATGCGGTAGCTGGACGAATTTTTCATGACGGAAAAAAAGCTGATAAATTGTGCAGGTGGAGCGAGGCAAAGAACTCAGCGCAAGGTATCTAGAAAGAGTCAAGGCATTAAGTAACCCTCAACTCATCAATAGACCCAATCATGAGAACAATCGTTGCTGTAATGATTTAGTGCTATGTTCAGTAGCTTAAATCATGAAAAATTTACTAGTTCCAAGTGCTAAACACCCAGAGCTAGCGACATGGGATCTGATGAGGCTGAATATACCAGACAGTCCTCATACTAGGCTTAACTGACTGTTCATCTCATCCATCCTGAGATCATTTTTCCCACTTAATCTGCAAATCGCACATGTCTTTGGGTGGATTTTCCGTGCCGCAATTAGATTGAAACGATACTAATTTATGCCCTTCCGATGATCTTAACTCTGCTGAACCGTTAAACTCCTTAGACGCCCCTCTGTCCTGTGGACTATAAAACCTCCTCATCTGAAAACAAAAATCCAGAACCATTTCAGAACCTTAACTTTGGATCGATGCAGCGGCAGCGCGTGCGTCTAAAGACAGGCTTTAACCAGTTGCCCTAAATTGAGCAAGCAGCTTGATGACGCCATTACTCCTGTGAAGTGTTCAAGAGCTTCATTAACTGGTCAGGATAAAAACAAAAGTTTACAAAGCAAACAGGACTCGCGCTGTGCGCGAGTCCTGTTTGAAGTGGAGCTGAGGAGAGTCGAACTCCTGTCCGCCCTGGGTATTAGTACTTCACTCGTTCACAGGCTTAGCTTCTCTGATCCTCAAAGCGGGAACCGACGCTTATCCCCGTCGGCGGGCTTCTCTAGTGATGTCTTAGCTAGCAACCGACCAGAGGCAGTGTACTAGAGCATCCGTTGGGGTTTAAGTCTGCAATCCTTAACGGAGTCAAACCGCAGACGCTCGAACCTAAAAGAGGTTGTTAGGCGGCAGCTACAGCCACGCGCTTACGAGCAAAAGGAACGATGTTGTTCGCAGTTACGTTTTGTTTGAGCCATTGATTTTCGAGAGGTAGCTCGCTCTCGGCCTGAATCACAAAGTAGTGTTCGCCAAAACGTCGAAACCGGTACAGCCCCATGTTTTAGCTTTACCCCATTATTATAGACCGTTTAGCAGCAATTGCGTGTGTTCTTAATAATCGGTTAACCGTCTGCGCTATGGGGCTGCTCAGGCACTTGCTGTTAAACATCGGTACTCAACTTAGGCGTTGCTGAATCAGACTATGAAACAGTTTCTGAAAGACTTGTGGCTCTGTCCCCAATCCGGCAAAATCCATAGCGTCATTCAGCAACGCCGGGATATCTAGCAGGGCGATCGCAGCATAACAACCTTATTGGAGATTGGAGCAGACTAAAGAAAGGGCTTAGTTGTATGCCCAGGCTATTTGCAGCCGCTCAACAGACCCGTCAGCTCTAAAAGTAAGACAACGAGATGAGCCTCAAGATAAGAACAGAAGAACCATCGGATGCAGGTGCTATCGAGGCAGTTACGGTTGCTGCGTTCCTAAACGCTCCACATACGAGCCACAGTGAGCAGTTTATTGTGAGGGAGTTAAGAAACGCGGGGCAACTAACGGTTTCACTTGTGGCTGATGAGGATGGCGATATTGTCGGGCATGTTGCGATTTCGCCTGTCGATATCTCTGATGGCAGTCGGGGATGGTATGGACTTGCGCCCCTATCCGTCACACCTGATCGTCAAAATAGGGGCGTTGGAACCCTGCTAATGCACCAAGCACTGGAGCAATTACGTAGGCTGGGTGCCAACGGATGCGTTGTGCTAGGCGACCCAAACTATTACCACCGCTTTGGGTTCAAGGCAGAATCTGCAATCGTTCTGCCGGGTGTTCCAGCCGAGTATTTCCAAGCCCTTTTATTTCAGGGCGAGATGCCCGCTGGCACTGTTTCGTATCACCGTGCATTCAACGTGTAGGGGTAGCAAAGCGGTTAACCCGACATCAGTCAGCGAGGCCGCGTGGGGTATTGCAACCGTTAGATGGCTTGATTTTACCCCTTCAAGGCTACTTGCTCAGTAGCCAAGAGCTTCAGCGGCAATGCTCATGAAGCAGGCATAGCACTATGCTAGAACAGCGCACGTAGTCCTTTAATCTTGAGGCCACTACCCAGTCGCAGAGCTGAAATCGCAAGGGGAGTGGCAACCGCGTATGAAGCTAACAACACGAGGCCATTACAGTGTTAAAGCGATGCTAGATTTGACGCTGCATCAGCAAGACTCGCCATCATCAGTGCGGGCGATCGCCCAGCGCCAAGATCTACCCGCTCCCTATCTAGAAAAGCTATTGATCGAACTGCGGCATGCCGGGTTAGTGGTGTCTTTGCGAGGGGCCCAAGGGGGCTATCAACTGGCGCGATCGCCCAGCCAAATTTCCGTTGGGCAAATTCTCGAAGCCGTAGGCGAAACCGTTCAGCCGCTTCCTCAGCACGCCTCAGATACTGAACAAACTGGCGATTGGGTTACCTTTACCTTATGGAACCGCCTACACCAAAAGCTCAAGGACGCCCTCTTCAGCATTTCTCTTGAAGACCTATACTACGACGCTCGCAGCCGGCAAGCCGCCCAAGGCGAAGCCACCAGCTTCATCGTGTAGGCAAAGAAATCCACACCACTACAGGGCTTGGGTCCCATAGCAGAGATTCACCTCGCGCATAAGCAGCTAAATATTGACACTAGGCCAGTATCTAACCGATAATGATAGACTGTGTTAAATGCACGGATCAGGCATACAAAGCGCACACGCTGCCTGTACGGCACTTTTTAAGGACGTGAATGATGCCCTACGCAATTGTTGAAACCAGCGGCACCCAGCTTCGAGTAGAGCCCGGTCGCTTTTATTACGTAAAACGCCTTGAAACTGATGAAGACAGCACCATTACTCTAGATCGCGTGCTGTTTATTGAAGATGATGGTACTGTGTCAATCGGTCAGCCGCTCGTAGAAGGGGCAACCGTAGAAGCTACAGTGATGCGCCACCTGCGAGGCCGCAAAATCATTGTCTATAAAATGCGCCCTAAGAAAAAGACCCGCAAAAAGCAGGGGCACCGCCAAGACCTGACTCGAATTATGATTAATTCCATTCAAGTGGGTGGAAGCCATCTGGGTTCTAAGCAAGCAAGCGACTCTCAGCCTGTTGCAGAGCCTGCTACCGAAGTTGAAACCGAAGAAGCTCCAGCGCCTACCGTTGAAGCATCTGAAGCATCCGTAGCGGATTAAGCGGCGCTACGAGAACGGGCGTCTAAGCAAGATTTCAAGGCTCTGTTTGAGACCAGCACTTGCTAATCTAGTATGAACGGACTGATGATAGTGATAACCAGCGGCAAACCCGCTATAGTCAAAGACCTAATAAGTAAACGCGCAGCACTTACGAGTTGAGGCAGTCAACATGGCACACAAGAAGGGAACAGGCAGCACACGCAACGGTCGCGACTCTAACGCTAAGCGCCTAGGCGTTAAGCGTTATGGCGGTCAGGTAGTCAAGGCAGGGAATATTCTAGTGCGCCAGCGTGGTACTAAAATCCATCCTGGTACGAATGTAGGCCGGGGCAATGATGATACCCTCTTTGCTCTAACTGATGGCATCGTCACTTTTGAGCGACGTGGCAAAAATCGCAAAAAAATCAGCGTATATCCAGCAGTGCTAGAAGCTGTATCGGCATAGATCCAAATAGCTCTCAGCAAAAGTTGGATCGATTATTCCTAGCAACACCTGAGCACAGCTCTGGTTCTAGCCAACGGCAACACCACTTTATCTCTTGCAAAAAAGCCCGGACAATGTCTGGGCTTTTTGTATCTTCAGTGGCTTGCCTTAATCAAAATTCTGATTCCGATTTGCTCTTTTCTAGTTCATTTCCCTTAGTGGTGCAGAAAACTTTTTTGAGTCTCATTATGGGCAGCCCAGACGGTCAAAATAGCGGCTGAAACCCACTGCCTTCGTTCAATCTCCTGAGAAATCTCAAACCTACTGCCTCGGCAAAAAGCCTTTATTCATAAGG
>JBGTOF010000272.1:0-9749 GCA_041742695.1 Elainellales cyanobacterium
TATGTTCGACGGCGATCGCCATCCTGATGGCCAAACTGCTGGCTCGCCGTGCCTCTGATGCCCCGCGCCCTTCCAGAGCCAGCAGCCCACTGACAGACGAGGCCTACGCCTTCGATAGTCCCACCCCAGAAAGTCCCGAGAATCCTGTCACGGAGCCAATTTCCCCAGACGACGGGCTGCAACCGTCCCCGCCAGCACCCCCGCCGCCCGCAGAGGTCTTACAGCCCCCAGGCCTGTTGGGCAAACTCATCTTTGGCGGGTTGATTGTGCTGTTTTTGGGCGCATTGGTCTATCGCCTCACGGTGCAGGGCACACCGGATTTAGCCGCCACTGAATTAATGGCAGGCATCTCCAACTGGCTGCTGCCCATCATCATCTGCACCCTATTGCTGTTTGGCTACTTTCGCGGTGTCAAGGTCTACGAAGCCGTCACGGATGGTGCAAAAGAAGGGTTTGAAATTGTCGTCCGCATCATTCCTTTTTTAGTCGCGATTTTTGTGGCGATCGGCATGTTTCGCGCCAGCGGTGCGCTCGATCTGCTCACTGCGGGCCTGTCACCCATTACCTCGCTCATCGCCATGCCTGCAGAAGCGCTGCCAATGGTGTTGATCCGGCCCCTCTCAGGCGGCGGAGCCTTCGGCGTCATGTCTGAAATTGTGAATAATGACCCCGACAGCTTTCTGTCGTACCTGGTATCGACCATGCAAGGGTCAACAGAAACCACGTTTTATGTGATGGCCGTATATTTTGGCAGCATTGGCATCAAGCAGACTCGCCACACACTGCCCGCCGCCCTCGCTGCTGATGCGGCTGGCATGCTGGCCTCGCTTGCCATCTGCCTCCTCACGTTTTAGCGACCCGTAAGAGTGATACTCCATTGATTTGGCATCCAGGGTGATGCCCTACGCCAGCTTACCCAAACGTTCAACGCGCGGCAGCAAAAGTGCCAGTTCACCCAAAAACCGTGTCAACTGGCACGGTCAAGCGCGTTGACCTAAGGCAGAATACACGTTACAACGTTAGAACTTACGCATGCTGGCGGTTTGAACGGTTTGGGTAGCAGTGGATTCGGTAGGAGTGGAGGGCGTGAACGCGGCAGAGCAAGCAGATAGTCTAGAAAACACCACAAAAATTGCGTCTGTAGTGGGCCTGTTTAAGGCACAGTTTCCTGATGTCAACACTGATCTCAAACCCTGGGCCAATGATCCTGACACCCGCGATCTGGTTGATCCCGACTCTATCGATATCGGCTTTCACCTGCCCGGATGGAGCCCCCGATACCAGTGCCGCTCAATGCTAGTGCAGATTCGGTTCTTTAATGACCCGCAAACACAACTCCGTCGCACGGTGGGGCTAGAAGTGGCGGGCTTTAGCCACCAAGGTGAACAGTGGCGACTTTCCACCATTGCGCAATGGCAGTTTGAGGGCGCAAAACGACCCAAAGAGGATATCGCTGAGCAACTGCGCCTCGTCTGCCGACAGACCTTTCAACTCTTTAATGGTGCAGAATTTGAGACCTAACGGGCATCCCTCCCAAATCGCTTGATTGGGGATCAATCAATACCGTTCTACCTCAGGGAATTGCTGCTGTGCTTGGGCACGGGCTGCTTCGCCACAGGTGCGAGGTGTGGGAAACAGCTTGTCAGGGTTGGCAATGCGCTGGGGATCAAAGACTTGGCGCACGAGCTGCATGGTATCCATATCTGTTTCAGAGAACATGGCGGGCATGTAGCAGCGCTTATCGGCCCCGATGCCATGCTCACCTGAAATGCTGCCTCCTACCGCTACGCAGAGCTTGAGAATATCGCCGCCTAGGTCTTCCACCTTCTCTAACTCTCCGGGTATGGCGTTGTCGTAGAGAATCAGCGGGTGTAGATTGCCGTCTCCCGCATGGAACACATTGGCGACGCGGTAGCCATGCTGCTGACTCAGGGCTTCGATTTCACGCAGCACATAGGGCAGCTGAGTGCGGGGAATGACGCCATCCTGCACGTAGTAGTCGGGGCTAATTTGCCCAACCGCCGCGAAGGCCGCTTTGCGCCCTTTCCACAGGGTAAGCCGCTCGTGTGGATCGATGGCGGTGCGGATGTGGCGCGCGCCATTTTGCCGACAGATGGCTTCAACGCGCTGGCTGTTTGCGGCGACTTCTGTCTCCAGCCCATCCAGTTCAATCAGTAAAATAGCGGCGGCATCGCGCGGATAACAGGCCGTGGCAACTACATTTTCCACCGCGTTGATGCTGAAGTTGTCCATAATTTCCATACCGGCGGGCAGCACCCCTGCGCTAATCACATCCGAGACGGTTTGCCCTGCGGCTTCTACGGTGGTGAAGTCTGCCAGCAGCACATGGATGGCCTCGGGTGCTTTGACGATACGGAGGGTGATTTCGGTAGCTATGCCCAGGGTGCCCTCAGACCCCACAAACAGTCCGGTTAGGTCATACCCTGGCATATCGGAAATTTTGCTGCCGGTGTCGATGATGTCGCCAGTGGGCAGCACAATTTTGAGCCCAAGGACATGGTTTGTGGTGACGCCATACTTTAGGCAGTGAACGCCGCCAGAGTTTTCGGCGACGTTGCCGCCGATGGAGCAAATGATTTGGCTGGAGGGATCTGGGGCGTAGAAGAAACCGCCGCCGCTGACGGCCTGCGTTACCCAGTTGTTGATTACGCCGGGCTGCACTACAACGCGCTGGTTTTCTAGATCCAGATCGAGAATCTGGTTCATGCGGGCGGTGACGATCAGGACTGAATCTTGGAGCGGCAGCGCCCCACCAGAGAGCCCCGTGCCTGACCCGCGCGCAACGAAGGGGATGTGGTGGCGATCGCACACCTTGATAATCTGCGCCACATCTTCTGTGGTGCGGGGCAGCACCACTAGTGCCGGACGCTGGCGATAGCTGGTGAGCCCGTCGCACTCATACACCAACAGCTCTTCGCGTCGCTGCACCACATGGCGATCGCCCACAATCTGAGCAAAGTCTTGGGCGATCGCCTGCCAATCCATTCCAGCCGTTGCAGCCACCATGCCTCTAACCATCCCGCAGTAATACCAAAATGCTAACGCGAGGCGTCGTCTAGCGGGGGATTCATCGCGTTAGCGGCATCAACCGCCGCTGATCTTAGTGGGATAGCCCAACGCCAGCAATTGCTGACAGAGAGTTTGGGTATGGTCGCCCTGAATTTCGATGTTGCCCTCGCGCACAGTGCCGCCTGCGCCGCATTTAGCCTTGAGCTGTTTCATCAAAGCGCTTAAAGACTCTGGCGCAAGCTGAAACCCAGTGATCACCGTCACGGTTTTGCCACCGCGCCCTTTTCGCGTGGCCTGCACTCGAATCTGCTGCTGTTGGGGGGGCAACTCTTGAACAGGGCGCTGGGTGGCTGCACTAGTGCCGTTGCCAAACTCTTGCCATACTAGGCGATCGCCCTCTTTTGCGCCTTTTTTGGATTTCGCCATGGTGCGTTTCCTCACCTAAAGTTAAGGGGCTAGCCGCCCTCGTTGCCACAGCGTATAGCGTGCTAGCGATGCTTCTCGCACCTGCGGCTGTGGGATGCGAGACTGCTCCCATACTTCGTCAGGGTCAGAGAGCGGGCCATCCTCATCCGCATCGTTGATCACGGCTCCCAGAAATTGCAAATCTTCAGACTCGACAAACTGCTCGATGGCATCGGTGAGTAGCGTCTCTTCGGTATAGCCCGGGCGGGTCACCAAAACCAACCCGTCGGTGTGCGGTTCAATCAACAACGCGTCGTTATATTGGCTCAGCGCAGGCGTGTCGATCACCACTAGGTCAAACCGCCCCCGCGCATCGTTTAATAGCTGCCGCAGTTCACTAGAGTCAAGAATCGCCGCCGCCTGCCGCTTCGGGCCAGGGCTAGGCAACACATAGAGATTGGCCACCGCCGGAGCGAGACTAAACTCGCTGCGGCCGTAGTAGCGCAGCGGCTCTAGCGCGTCATCAGGATTGGGCATGATGCCTAGAGCGTGGGCATGGGAGGGCGATCGCAAGTCGGCTTCTATCAGCAAGGTGCGCTTGCCCGCCGCCGCAGAGGCGATCGCCAAATTGTAGGCCGTCACGGTTTTGCCCTCACCCTCCAGCAAACTGGTGAGCACCACCACTTTGATCGGGCGGTTGGCCACCAGCCGCCGCACATTAACCCGCAGCCGTTCATAGGATTCTTGCAGCGGAGAGTCTAGATCTAAAACAAGCGGCAAGTCGGCCCCGTCTTCAGCCGCAGGCAACGCAGGCAGCAAACCCAATAGCGGAATTTCGCGCTGACGCAACGCTAGTTGCAAATCTTGCTGGGTGTAGAAGGTGGCATCCAGAGAATCGAGCAGCAGCACCAAACCGGCCGCCACCAGCAGTCCGACCATACTGCCGCCCAGCAAAATCAGCAGTATATCCCGCTCTGGATCAGTCACCAACTCGGTCTGCGGCGGCTGAAACGGCACCAGGCTCCCGACTGTTTCCTCAGCTGCCAGTTGCGCATCGGCCAGCCGCGATTGAATCTGATCATAGAAGTTGCGCTTGAGTGCCACCTGCTGTTCCAGCCGAGCCAGCTCTAGCTGCTTATTGGGAATTTGGGCATAGTCTTGTCGGAGCTGCTGTTCTGACTCGGCAAGGGAGTTGGCCTGCTGCACGAGCGTTTCGCGCTGGGTTTGCAGATTGACGAGCGTATTGGCTAACTGCTGCCGCGCTGGGTCGAGGCTGCTGTTTTGGCGAATCACCTCCACGGGCGTAGTCACACCCACCAGCCGACCGCCCACTACCTCACGCACCCGCTGCTGCAACAGTTGCTCAAAGGCCACCTGCTGGTTTCGCAGTTCTGTCATAGTGGGATGCTCAGGCCGCAGGGTTTGCGACAGCACTTGAAGCTGGGTTTCATTTTGGTAGAGCTTGGCGCGCAGATCCGCAATGATGGGATCAGCACTTAATGCAGACGCGGCGTAAGCTTCGTCAGCATTCAACCCTAGCCGAGATTGCAGACTTTGAATCTGGGCATCAATCGTCTCCAAATTGAGCTGAATTTGGCGCTGCTGCTGCTGGCTCGTGGTGATGCCGCTGATCACCTGTCCATCTTGAGCCGATTGCAAGGTAGGGCCTTCTACCCGGATGTAGCGCTCCAAATCCTCCTCGGCCAGCCGCAATTCCTGCGTGACTTGGGGCAGCAAATCGTTCAAGTTTAGGATAATGCGCTGAATTTGCCGGGTGTTGAACAGGCGACTCTGTTCAATCATGGTCTCCATCAGCAACGTCAGCGTGACCTGAGCAGTGCGCTGATTGCTGTCTTGATAGGTTACCACCACCCGCTGCCCACTAATATCTTCGGACGACGATCGCCCCCCACCGCTGCGGCTCCCCGCTGCCGTGATTTCAGTATTGGTGCGTAGGGTTTCAGTATCAGCGCTGATGTTTTGATCCTGCAGCTTTTGAATCACAGAATCGATCACAAAGCTCGACAGCAGCACCTCTGGGGTAACTACTTGCCCCTGTTGCAGGGCAGTGTTGGTTTGGCTCACCGTCACGGGGGGCGGCAAATAGCTGAGCTGCCCCCGCGCTTCATACCGCGCGGGTGGTGCAGGCCGCAACATGGCGATCGCCGATAGCCCCAGCACCAGCGCAAAGCCACTCAACCCCGCCCACTTATGGCGATCGAGCGCGACCCAATAGCGTTTGACCGATGTTGATGTCATGGCGGTACTCAACTACCCCATTTAGCCCGACTCAAAGAATCTGCACCCTGGTTGCAGCCTATCTTAGCAGTGTAGACGGTGGGAGATGCGGGGATGCCTATCATACGCGCAGATGTGGGGCTGTAATGTAGAGTTCAGTCGAGGAGTGAGGAAGAGCGATAGATTGAAACTGGACTGAAATAACTAGGCTGAATAATAAGACTGACTAATTAGGACTAATAGAAGGGCGATCGCTCCACGAGACTGGGTTCAGATGCCCGAGCGAGTTTTGCCGCCCAACGCCACCCTCACCCCTGCCAATCTTAACGACAATCATGACAGCTACTCCGGTTTCCTCCAAATCTTCGATTGATTGGGACGCATTTGCCCAAGCTATCGACGGCATTGAACTCATCCGCGATGCGGCCCAGGTTGCCAAACTCTCTAAAGACTACTACACCTATAGCCCCATCCTAGTCGCGCAGCTAGAGGATAAAGTGGGCGATGTGGTGGTGCGCCCGACCAGCGAAACCGACATCATCGCCACCGTCAAAGCCTGTGTGCAGCAGCGCATTCCCCTCACGGTGCGGGGCGCAGGCACAGGCAACTATGGGCAATGCATTCCGCTTCACGGCGGCGTCATTTTAGATTTGTCAAAAATGCAGGCCGTGAAGTGGATCAAGCCTGGGATGGCCTGCGTAGAACCGGGGGTGCGGCTGGCCCAGCTCGATAAGCAGACTCGGGAAATCGGCTGGGAAATTCGGATGGCACCCTCGACCTATCGCACGGCCACGGTAGGGGGCTTTATCAGCGGCGGCAGCGGCGGCATTGGATCTATCACCTATGGGCAGTTGCGCGATCGCGGCAATGTGCAGGCGCTGCGCGTCGTCACCATGGAAGCTGAACCGCGCATTGTAGAGCTGCGCGGCGACAATATCCAAAAAGCTAACCACGCCTATGGCACCAACGGCATCATCACCGAGCTGGAGGTGCCTCTTGGCCCTGCGTATCCCTGGGCGGATGTGATGGTCGCCTTCGATGACTTTATGACCTCGGCTCGCTTTGCTCAACAGTTGGGCGAGTCAGACGGCATTATTAAAAAGCTCATCTCCATCTGTGCAGATCCCATCCCGGCTTACTTCGCGCCCTTTCGTAGCGTCATTCCTGCGGGCAAGCATGTGGCCTTGTTGATGATTGCAGAGCCCTCGCTAGAAGCGTTTGCAGAACTCGTGAACCAGTGGGGAGGCGAGATTTGCTACCAAAAGTCGGCGCAGGAGGCCAGCAAAGGCACAATGCTGCTGGAGTTTACCTGGAATCACACCACGCTGCATGCCCGCAGCGTTGATCCCAGCCTGACGTACCTGCAAACGCTGTTCCCCTATGATGCAGAGCTGAAGCTGCTGGAGCACATGTATCATCACTTTGGCGATGAGGTGATGATGCATTTGGAATTTATCCGCATTCAGGGCAAGGTGGCTCCGGCGGCGTTGCAAATCGTGCGCTACAGCACCCCTGAGCGGCTGGCCGACATCATCAAATACCACGAAGATCAGGGTGCGTTTATTGCAAACCCCCACACGTACATTTTGGAAGATGGCGGTCGCAAAACGGTTGACCCGGTGCAGCTTGCCTTTAAGCAGGCGGTCGATCCCCACGGGTTGATGAACCCCGGCAAAATGAGGGCATGGGATTTGCACGTTCGCTCGTCATCGCCATAGGTGACGATTCGTCATAGATGGGGATCGGTTCAATCTATAAGCGGGCAGACGGCAGCACGAGAGCAATGTCGTTATGCTGCATCTATTGGTTATGTTCTCCGGTAAGGAAATCAGGGAATGCTGGGCGTTTTTACAAGTGTATATGAGCTGGTGCTGAGCGTGGGGGCGATCGCCGCTTTGGTGTGGGTCTATCGCTGGACAAGGCGACCGGCGGCGCTAGTGTATCTGGGGTTTTATCTGCTGTCTTGGCTGGTTGCGCCTCAGTCATCGGGCACTTGGCTCAGCCGTCTCACCACACCCGATACCTTTCGATGGTTGGGCAGCACCGCCACAGAGCAAATCATCAGCGCCACGCTGCTCACTCGCATCTTTCAAACCACAGAGCTGCTGCTGTTTGTATGGCTGGTGGTGTCGCTGGTGCGGTGGGGTCAGCGGCGATCGCTCTACCTTCAACATCGCAGTATTGACTAAGCCTGAGTTTGGGATACGCTCAAACCCTGGTAACTCGAGCTGACATTGCAAGCTGACATGGAGTGAGTGATTGACGACCGGGCAGAATCCGCCGAGCTTGGTGGTTTAACACAGCGAATCAAAAATTAGCGCAAGCGCAGATCCGGAATCTAGGCTGGGCATTCTGAATTTATAAGGGAAGACGGTGCAGGCGTCGCGATTGCATCAACACAGTGGGAAACACCACTGGGCGATCGCCCGCTATCCTGCTCTGACTAGTTATTCATCCACGACATTGAGCATTGCCATGCGCCTTTTGATTAAACTGCTCGGGTTAGCGTTGATTTTCGCTGGGGTTTATTTCCTCGGGCAAAACATCATCTTCACCACTCGGTATTCTGCGTACTATTGGTGGCGCGGCATCCCGGCGACGGGGTCGGTGTTGGCCACGCTATCGGGTGTCTTGGTGCTGGTGCTGGGTCGCCGCAGCGTTAAGCACCTGGGCTGGGTATTGGTCGGGTTAGGGATTCTGATGGCGTTTTTGAGTGGCGGTTTGGTATTGCAACCGACTAGCCTATGGTCATTCTTTTTGGCGGCGATCGCCATGGTATCAGGCTATCAGCTGCTCACTGTTGGGCGCGTGCGCTTCTAATCTCAATTCAATATCAGTCAAATCAGCCAAAACGTAGTGAGGAGATGTTTACCAAGTAGACATCTCCTCACTACGTTTTGTTCTTCTCACTCACCCTGCCGATTAAGGTTGGCGCAAATCAAGCGGCACTTCAACAGAAGACAATCCCGCTATAGTGCGGAGATTTTGGCAGCGTAGCAGTTCTACAAAATCTAGCCCAAAGCGGTTTTCGATGCGGGCAACTGTTTCGATTGCGGCCAGCAAGGCGCAGGCCGCGGCTTGTTCGTCATAACCGCGCAGCTTGGCAATGGCGATCGCCCCTTCATCGGCTTCAATCTCACGCTCAGAGCTGCGAGTGCCCTTCCACACCTGGTAGCCCGCCCAAGCAGTCAGCCCCGCACCCACCATCACTCCCATCACATCGCGTTGCGCCAGCTCCACCGCCGTACCCAATAGCCCAAGGGCGATCGCCCCTTGTCGCCAGTTCAGCTTTAGAAGTTGGATAGTGGTAGCCCAGCACACTGTGCGGAGGAATAGCATATCTCGCTGAGCCCGAGGCAACTCCTGCCATAGATCAAAATTGATAAAAATAGGCCGACTCTGCTGCCAGGGCTTGGGCAAGTCAGCCGCAATCACGCCACGCTGCGATGGACGCTCCACTATCTTGCAATACATTCGCCCCGACGCTGGCATCAAATTCGCCAAGTGGGAAATTTCTTCATCAGAGCGCATAGGACACCGTTACTTGATCCAT
Organism: Elainellales cyanobacterium; assembly: GCA_041742695.1. GTDB lineage: Bacteria > Cyanobacteriota > Cyanobacteriia > Elainellales > Elainellaceae > Kaiparowitsia. The sequence goes on from JBGTOF010000272.1 coordinate 9,227, forward strand.
TGCTATTCATTGCCATTAGACCACAGACTTGGTGTTGTTCACTTGCCGGGAGTGCCGATGGGTATGCAGGCGCGATCGCCATGAGATCTTAGAAAAGGGCAATCGCTCAACGCAGCTTATCTCAGCCACAACGTAATGCCACAGGAGCGCCACAGCAGTACCAAAAAGATTTAAGGCGATCCCCGTCAGCTAAGAGACTACAGCTATAGATACAGAGAATCTTTGAAGAGTTGGAACTTGGGGAGGATTTAGCTTCGTAAACACTGTGGCAGGCTGAGGGATAGGGTAGCGATGAATACCGCTTCTAAAAGTTAATAGCTTAGCTTCAAGAATTGGTATATCCAGACCTCTACCCAACTCTAGATGTAAACAGAGGTAACTATAGGGCACCTCGATTAATTGAGTGTTCCGGAGGATATGTGTCTCATTTGAGACAAGCAAGGTGATCCGGATATCTCCGTGACACTGCAACGGCTTGAGTTCCCCCCTTTTTCTGCCCCAAAATGGGGTTGGAAGACTGCAC
>JBGTOF010000298.1:0-28511 GCA_041742695.1 Elainellales cyanobacterium
CCGTGCACCAGCAGAAGCGGGGGCTTTCCGGTTTGAGCAGGACCCGCCTTAACGTAATAAATAGATTGCCCGCGCCATTGCCAGGTCGTGCCGAGAGAAGGAGCGATCGCCGTTTGCATAGCTTTAACCGAGAACGATAAATCTGGCCTTTGGGCCTAGGTCATAACAGCACCAGCACAAAGTGCATACATTGTGTACACCTTGTGAAAGTATTAACGATTGTTAACTTATGTTAGTATCCTAGCGCATTTATTCCAGCCGCCAGTGCCGTAAAAACCAGCTTGAGCTGTGACTCTTCTCCACTGAGCGGGCGCCGCCACCCTATGCCCTAGCCTGTGGGCAGCAGGCAGCAAAAGGGATAGAGGTCTTAGGCGGTGGGTGAGGTTTAGCTAAGGTGGTGCAAACTGGTTCGGCTGTTTGGGTTGGTGTGCTCAGTCGTTTGACGATGGGGCAGACCATCGCCAGCGCTGGCTCAGGTTGTAGAGAGTGTTTTGGCGTTGAAAGCTCCACAGCTTTAGCCGAAATCCAGGAACATGTTTGGCAATTAGCTCATCCAGCAGCTGATCCACATAGTCGTATAGCTCCACGTCGTAGGGGTTCAGGTTGCGGATGAGTTGCTGCGTTTCTGGTGGAATATCGCTGGCGGCCGGGCGATCTAGCGTGACGTTTTGCTTGACATAGACCGGGGCCGACCAGCCCAGCATGGTTTGCATGAGAATCAGTGTGTCATCAAATCGCTCCGTGGTGCCGACGGCAACGAAATGCTGGCGCAAGTTGGCGATCGCCTGCTCTAGGTCGGCGGCGGTTGGCTGGCTCATGTTTTGCACGTTAATACCGGCGATCGCCAAGGTTTGAAAATTCTGAATTTCCTTGGCCATGCCGTCTTGCAAAAATTGGTGCAGCGTCAGCTGTTGCTTTACCACTTGACGATGCTGGGGGTGGTCAGGCGATCGCGCCACATAGTAAAAATGTGAAATCGCCCGATCGACTGGATCTCGCAGCATGGTGATGTAGCGCGAAGGGCCAGGCAAATACTGGTGCAGCCCAAAACAAAAGTGGCCGCGAACAATTTTTGACTCTCGGGCTTCGTCGGCTTCGGCAAGCTGGCTAAATTCTGCTAGGCTGCGCTTGCCCCAGCCGTATTTATAAAAGTAGAGGTGGCGGTCGGCATATTGACGAGTCAGAATGTCGCTGAGCGTGGTTCCCCCCGATTTGGGGATATGCAAAAACAGCAATCGGTCGGGCGTGGTCACGGTTAACTCCTAAGGCTCACCTGGAATTTCTCTTCCAGCGCTTCACGCACCTTTTGGTGAACGGGTTCTACATCTTCGTCGGTAAGGGTGCGATCGCCCGCTCGATAGATCAGCCGAAACGCCAAACTGCGTTTGCCATCGGGCACGCCTTGTCCACGATAGTCATCAAATAGCTCAACAGAATCGAGCAGCGTCCCTGCCGACTTGCGCATCACCCGCTCAATTTCAGTTACGGAATAGGTCAGGGGTGCAAAGAAGGCCAAGTCGCGATCGGTAGCGGGATAAGTAGAGTAGACCTGAAAGCGGGATGTTTTGCGGTCTTCGGGCGATTGGCTGGTGAGCAGCAGCTCTACGTTGAGCGTGAAGGCATACACCTCCTCTGGCAGTCCTTTTTCTTGCCGGAGTTGGGGATGAAGTTGACCAAACGTTCCCAGGCGATCGCCCTGCAGCCAAAGCGACGCCGTGCGCCCTGGATGCAGCAGCGGGTTGCGGCGGTCTGGCTGATATTCTACCTCCAGCCCGAGTCGCTGAAATACGCTGTCTAGCATGCCCTTGGCTTCGTACCAGGTCATGGGCTGCTCGCGTCCGCTTTGCACCCAACGCCCTTTATAAGGGTCGCCTCCCATAATTCCCGCCAGCTGATCCACCTCAAATAGCCCCAGCTCGTCACGCCAGAACACGCGCCCCAGCTCGTAAGCATTAAGCGAACCATTACCCTGCTCTAGATTGTATTGAAAGGCCTGAATCAGATCGGGCAGCAAGTCTGTCCGCAACGCTGAGTATTCTGCAAACAGTGGATTTGCCAGGGTGACTTGCTCGTCTCCTGTGGGCTTGCCGACCGAATAATGCACTACTTCGGTCAAGCCTACCGCGCGCAGGGCTGCATGCACCTGCCGGGTCACCTCTTGATCGGGTGGCAAAAAACCAGGCTCGCTTTCCTTTGGCAGCGTATCGATGAATTTGTTAAACCCGTAGAGCCGGGCGACCTCTTCAATCAGGTCAATTTCCCGTTCCAAATCTCGCAGGCGGTACGGGGGCACCGTTACGGTCCAGACATCACCTTCAGACGTGGTGGGAGAGAGCGTGCAGCCCAGCGCTACCAGGGTTTGCTCTACATCAGCCGCGGTCAACTCGCCAATCGCGGTGTCGTCGTCAGAACTATTCAGTTCTACCAAACCGAGGATTGTGTTGACCCGCGATAGCCGCAGTTGGATGGTGCGCTCGGTCAGGGTTTGGCGAGTTTCGGCGATCGCCTGATTCGTCACAGTCCCGCCTGCCAGTTCTGTAATCAGCTGAATGGCGCGGCGATTGGCCAAGGCCAACTCGGCAGGGTTTACCCCCCGCTCATATCGCGCCGAGGCTTCCGTTCGCAGCCCTTGCGATCGCGCCGACCGTCGGATTGCGACTGAGTCAAACAGCGCCGCTTCTAACAGCAAGTTGGTCGTGCCGTCGTGTACTTCACTCGCTTCACCCCCCATCACCCCGGCCAGCGCCACAGGTTCGTTATTAGCGGTGATCAGTAACGTTTGCTCCGTTAGGGTGCGCTGCTGACTATCTAGGGTGGTTAGAGTTTCTCCGGCGCTCGCAAAGCGCACCCCCACCGTCAGGTCGGTGCTGTTAGCCGGCAGATGTGCCACGCCGTGCAGGCGATCGCGATCAAATGCGTGCAGCGGTTGTCCCCACTCCAGCAACACATAGTTCGTCACATCTACCACAGTATTAATAGAGCGTGTTCCCGCTGCCTGTAATCGCCGCTGCAACCATTCGGGCGATCGCCCCACCGTCACCTGCTCAATCAAAGTTCCGATATAGAGAGGACAAGCCGTCGCCGCAGACACCTGAAGCGCGAATCCCTCAGATTGAGTGGCGCTCACCTCTCGGATGTCGGGCAGGGTGAGGGGAGACCCAGTAATGGCAGCCACCTCGCGGGCAATGCCTACCATGCTCAGCGCATCAGCTCGGTTTGCCGTAGAGGTCAAGTCTAAAATGACATCATCGAGACCCAGTAAGGGGCGCACATCGCTACCCACCGACAACGACGGTTGTGGAAAAATGTGAATTCCCTCTGACTCCTTTGCCAGCCCCAACTCAGCCAAGGAGCAGATCATTCCTTCCGAAGGCACATCGCGCAGTTTGCGAGGACGAATTTTCAAATCCACCGTAGGCAAGTAGGTTCCTACCGTTGCTACAGGAACGTAGATATCGGCGCGCACGTTGGCAGCCCCACACACAATAGTCGAGGGCTGCTCTGCCCCAATATCTACAGTGCACACACTTAGCTTGTCAGCATTGGGATGAGGCTGCCGGTCAAGCACCCGCCCCACTACCACACCCTCTGCCCAGGTTCGCCGATCTTCAATATCTTCTACCTCAAACCCTGCCATGGTGAGGGCTTCCGCTAGCCCCTCCGCAGGCATTGAACAATCCACAAGTTCCCGCAACCAGTTCAGAGAAATTCGCATTGCTGCTCTAGCGTAGAGGGTGATGGGCGGCAATGGTCATCGCAGTAAAAGCGACCTGGCTGCTATAGCCAGACCTGTAGGGTAGAATCTCTGCGCTGCATGAGGCTCGTCTCACCCACAGTTTGACCGATTCTTGAGTCAAGGCGTGCATTGCCCCAGGTTAAAGGGCTACGACGAGACCAGGAATTGCCTTGCCTATTCTATCGCTCAGATGTGACTAGAAAACCATTCGGTCAACCATTGGGGAGGCTCTTAGGGCTGGGAGGCCCCTCATCTTGCCAAGACTGACACCTCGTCGTTGGCAGTTTGGGACGTTGAGGTGGGTGCTGGCAGGCCTTACGCCCATCAATTTGCACTCTTTGACTATCCTTGGAATTCAGGCTAAAAGTCATTAGTGATAGGTCATGCTACAAAAGCATGACTTGGAAGACCTTGACTGAAGTAAGAAAGGTCTGGGTTCTCTAACGTTGCGCGGTGCGTGAGCCCCTTAAGTGCTTGCGTGATAGGTGTTGCGCTGATCTCGAACTCAAGTTGAAGTCGTCAGAACAGGGTTTTTTTGTGACGGCCGACGCTCCGCGAGATTCCCCCCAAGTAGCTGTAGCGGGTTCAAGTAAAATTGCTGCGATACGTCCCTCGATTAGAAGATCGCTATAGACCGTGGGGAACACTAACAGAATCCACATGAGGGTTGACTCATGCCGGTAAGGCGTTAGCCATACCAGTTCTACCAATTCTCTAAAGTTGGACGGGGCTAATCTTTTTTTGGATCTGCCTTCTCAGAAGGCGCGCCAGAAAAAGGGCTGCGGTTACTGTTTAAGGCAGCGGCATCAGCTCGTTACGTTCATGCAACCATTGCTCTATCAAGGTTCTGTGAATGTAAACAGGTTTTACTGTGATGGGATGATGGTTCTTGCTATAACTGGTATCACGTTGTTCAAGGCAGACGGATACGCTCCTGTATGAGCGTATGAAGCGACCAGACAGAAACGTTGCTGTTCTAATGGCTTTGATGGTTGCGATACAAGTAAGCAGACAAAATCAACCCTAACGTTCGAGGTTGACTTAGTGGCATAACGTCGAAAGGCATCTCTGCAACTGGTTAACCTAGGGCAGCAACTCATTTGCTGCAAAGCTAGAGGCAAATATGTGCGAAATTTGTGGCCTAGCTTTTCCATGAGGCTGTGTCAGCCCAACAAACGAGTTGATTAATAAATTGTTGAAACAATATTTCGGGTTGGCCGGATGACGCTCGAAGAGGGAACTATGGGCACCACCGGCCTTCACATTTGTTTCCCGACTCTATTGAGAGTGGTTACTTGTGCGGCGATTGTCAATGATGGGGGACACCCTATGTTCTTTTAGGGACAAACCCAGTAGGATCAGATGCGTTTAAAAGTCTTGGATACACCCCAATCCCGTGCTTTTATGGCCATTCACGTAGCCTTTAAGTCAATTTCGCGCCATCTTTAGCAATTCTTCAAGAGATTTCCTGCAAGAACAGCGCTTCATCTTCAAGTGGTTAGAACGATAATGGGAGTATAGGGTGTTGAATATGTTCTCAGCACGTCCGGCGGTCCACTTACCGAGTGAAGCCGAATGAGTTATTGCTTGAATCCTGAATGTTCCCAGCCTGAAAACCTGATTGAGACTGAACACTGTCAGGGTTGTGGTGCGTCGTTGCTATTGCGCGATCGCTACCGAGTGCTGCAACAGCTAGGGCATGGCGGCTTTGGGGCAACGTTTCTTGCCAAAGATGAGCAACTACCGGGTTGCCCTCCTTGTGTGATTAAGCAGCTGCGGCCAGTTGCGACCTCGCCTCACGTTTTGCAAATGGCGCGTGAACTATTTAAACGGGAAGCAAAAACCCTGGGCAAAATTGGCAACCATCCTCAGGTTCCGCGACTGCTGGACTATTTTGAAGACAGCAAAGAATTTTATTTGGTTCAAGAATATATCAGCGGCTTTACATTGCAGCAAGAAGTAAAGCAAAACGGCCCTTTTTCTGAGGCTGGGGTCAAGCAATTCTTGAGTGAAGTATTGCCTATGCTGCAATATATTCATTCAAGTCAAGTGATTCATCGCGATATCAAGCCTGCAAACTTAATCCGTCGGTCGCAAGATAAAAAGCTCGTGCTGATTGATTTTGGTGCGGTTAAAGATCAGGTGAATCCGGCGCGGGCAGGTGCGTCTGACCAAACTGCTTTGACAGCCTATGCCATTGGCACACCCGGCTATGCGCCTCCAGAGCAGATGGCGATGCGCCCGGTCTATGCCAGCGATGTCTATGCTCTAGGTGTCACCAGTATCTATTTGCTAACCGGCAAATCTCCGAAGGACTTAGACTATGACCCCACGACTGGGGAAATGCTGTGGCAGCAACATATTCATATCAGTGAGCATTTCGCTGGCGTCTTAAAGAAGATGCTGGATGTGTCGGTGCGGCACCGTTTTCAGACAGCGGGTGAGGTCTTACGCGCACTAGATCTAGAGCCCTACCTGGACAGCTTAGCGCAGAGCATGATGCGCCCTACCAAAACAGCCCCAGCCGCAGCCCCAGCCGGGGACTACACCATGCCTACGGGAGACTTGAGCGGCAATTTGTTTCCGTCGTCGCCCACTGCTCGGATGGCGGCTGCGATCCGTGCTCGGCAGGCTAAAGCGGGAATGGATTCCAACAGCATGACAGCAGGCTCTATGCGGGGGTATGGTAGCCGACGCTCAACCACAACGGTGATCAGCAGTGGCGATCGCACCCAAGGGTCTAGCGGCACGCCGAGCGGGCCACCTAGCGTGATACCCAAGCTCAACGCCGATGAGCTGGAATCTGCCTACGCTAAGGGCAAGCGTGATTTTACCTTCCACGACTTGAGCCGCGTTCAGTTGCCTAAGGCAACGTTGAGCAATGCAAACTTTCACCAGTCGAAGCTGCAGCATGTCAATCTACAGGGCGCAAATCTGTTCAACGCCGACTTTGGACGGGCTAGCCTTAGCCATGCGGTGCTCAAAAACGCCAATCTAGCTCGCACCTATATGAGCCATGCCGATTTGCAGGGGGCAGATCTGCGGGGAGCAGACCTCAGCTATGCCTATTTGAGCAATGCTAATCTGCGGGGTGCTAATCTCTGCGGCGCTGATTTGACGGGGGCAAAAGTGAATGATGATCAGCTTGGTCAGGCGAAGACAAACTGGGCTACGGTTCACCCCAACGGTAAGCGTGGCCTGTGGTAGCGCGGTTTGTGCTAGGGTGTTGACATGACTGAGCCAGCGCCCAAATTCAAACCCCGCCAAGGTCGTGCTTCCAAGCTTGAACCTGAAAAATATGCCCGCTTGATGGCAGAAGCCAAGGCGCCCTACCGAGGGCTGCGAATTTTTATCTACCTTGTCTTTGGCTCGTCTGGCTTTATCGGCGGTGTGGTGTTTCTGGCCCAGGTACTCGCCGGACGGGATGTCGCCCAAGCGCTGCCTAATTTGGCGCTACAAGCTGGCGTCGTTGCCCTGATGATTGGGCTGTATCGACTCGAAAAGAGAGTTGAAAAGCGCGATTGAACTCACAGTGTCAAAGCCAGCTCCATTTGAATATTGCAGCGTTGATACGGCGATGGGCGACCATAGGTGCGTTTAAACCCTAGTTTTTGATAGAGGGCGATCGCCGGTTTCAGCCGAGTATTGCTTTCTAAATAAATAGTTTTTGCCCCAAGGTGACGGGCTTTGGTCACAGCAGCTTGGCCCAGCCGCCAGCCAATCCCTTTTCCTCGGGCATGAGCGGCCACAGCCATTTTGGCCAGCTCATAGGTCTCTTCGTTTTGCCGAATCAGAGCGCAGGTTCCGACAATTTCGCCGTGATAACGCGCTAGATAGATATGCCCACCCGGGTGCACAATTTTTTCCTCTGAATGATCAAGCGCCTGAAGATCAGAGGCTTCTACCGTGAAGTATTGCTCAATCCACTCAAGGTTTAGGCGTTTGAAATCAGCGTGAAATTGAGGAGCATAGTCGATAATCTCAATGTGTGGGTGCTCACGCGCGTTGCGAACCGCCTTCACGCGCTGCAATAGGCTTTGCTGAGCGAGCAGGCCTTCAACGACTTCTAGGCTCTTCCATAAATCATGCTGCGCTTCGGTCAGCAGGTCTTCAACGGCTTGAGACACGTCGCGACACTGGGTTTCGAGCTTTGGCACAAGCTGTGCTCCGGTATCTGTCAGGCTGACAACGCTCACCCGAGCATCGGTGGGTTGTTTTGTGGAGGTGACCAGACCCTGATGCTTCATCTCTTTCACGATGTGGCTCACGGATGGATGCGAGTGCCCAATCTGTTGCGCAAGCTCTGTGATGGACGCACTGGGTTGCTGCGACAACACATAGAACACGGGAAACCATTTGGGGTCGAGGGTGACCTCATACAGTGCATAAATGTGGGAGGCGTCTTCGGTTAGAGTTTCGCTGAGGCGACGAAGACGGCTGCCCAGCGCAACTGTGCCAATTTGAGTGTAAAAATCCATCGCTTTTACCTATCAAGGGGGCTAAGGTCATTGGGATTGTGACAAGTTTGAACCGTGCGGGTTTCACCACACTCTCCACATCAGCTAGTCCTTAGGCTTTATATGTAATCAGTTACGTAACTGATTACATAATACTGGATTTTTAAACTCAGGCGAGTGAATTGTTCTCCTTTTTAGACGGGATGGTGGTGCGTAGGAGCTTTCTCAAAAAAGAGCATCCCGTCTTGGTAACTGTAAAGACTTTGACTTGACTGCGCACATGCCTCTATGAAAAAGAGCAGCGGATTGATGTGGGATTTTCTTCGCCCGCACTCTCCTTCGGTGATGATTGGGGACTTCCTTATACGGAGAGCGCCTGCAGGGCTTCTATAGAGATGTGGGCAAAGTATCGCTGTTGAAACTGTTCTTCTTGAATGGCTTGGAGAAACTGCTGAACGGCGTCTGATGCAGTGGCGCTTGGCTCGGAGGCGGGGTTGGGCAGAGTGAGCGTGACCTGAGGGCCCACTATTTGGCAGTGAAACCCCAGTTGCTCTAGGCTGTGCAGCCCCAACTGGAGGGTGCGATCGCCCACGTGAAGCAGGTCACAGAGGCGATCGCGATTGACGGGCTGCCCGGTGCGGCTGAGGTATTTTGCGAGCCCAATAAATCGCTGCCAGATGTGAATCGGGGGTTCCAAAACGGGTAGAGGATAGGCGATCGCCAGAGATTTTGCTTCCGCCTGTGCTTGGTGAAGCCAGTAACGCAGCTCATCCCAACTGCGGGGGCAGTGGTTGAGGGTGAGGACGTCTGCTGCTGGCTCGGTGGCAGGAGCGGGAGAGAGCGGGGAGCTGGTGCGCCAATCGAGCAGCCAGTTCGTTTCGGTTGTGGAGCTCTGGATAGACTGGGCTGGACGCACCGCCAGCAGTCGAATTTCGTAGTGGGGCTGTTGATTGCGCGCGGGGTTGCTATAGCTATTGAAGTCAAGTTCGGCGATCGCATCACAGCGTCCGGTCGGCAATTCGTCTTTGTAGTGCCCCCACCAAACGCCAGAAAAGCTAGCGCCCGTGTCATCGCGCACCACACATTCAGTTTTGATATAGCGAACCTTGTGGTTCCGTAAGTCCTTAATATTGGCGTTCCAAGCGCGCTCAAACCAGCAGTTTTGCAACAGCAGTCGCGGGGTAGGGTTGCCCATGCCGCAGGGCTCTAGCAGTTTGAGTTCGTCAAACAGAGGCTTGCCCAGGTCAGCGATGGTCACAGTTAGATCGGTGGCAGGAGAGGCACTTTGCTCTGCCGTAGGCTGCTGTCGCAGTTGACGGTTAATCGCGTCCGTAAACAAGTCTAGATTCTCAACCGGAAGGCTAAGCCCGGCGGCAAAGGGGTGGCCCCCAAACCGATGGAGTAAGTGCGCGTGGGCGGCCACGAGTTGATAGAGGTCAATGCCGTGGGTCGATCGCGCCGATCCTCTCGCCAAACGGTGGCAAAGCTCACCGGGCTGGGTTGCCGGTGTGTCCGCATCCACGGCTGGATCCACCGCTAGTAGAATCGTAGGACGGCCATACTCTTGGGCGATCTGCCCCGCGACCAGACCCAAAACGCCAGGTTCCCACTGTTCATCTGCAAGCACGATGACGCGAGTGGTGGACATATCCAGGCTGGCTAAGCGCGTGGCAACCTGCTGAGCTACATCACGCTGGAGGGCTTTGCGGCGGGTATTGGCGAGTTCGGTTTCTTCGGCCAGCTGGGCGCAACGCGCGGCATCTTGACTGGTCAGCAGTTCTACCCCAAAGTGGGCGTCGCCGTGGATGCGGCTGATGGCATTGATGCGGGGGCCAATGCCGAAGGAAATGTCGGTAGGGCGATCGCCATTGCGGCGACAGAGTTCTAACAGTTTTGCCACACCGGGCCGCGGCGGGGGATGGCGCAAATTCTTCTGTAGCTGAGTAATGCCTTGCTGTGCCAAATAGCGGCAGTCACCTCGCAGTTCTACCAAGTCTGCCACTAGCCCAATGGCCACTAGATCCAGCAGGCGCTCTAACGGCTGGTTGGGTACGTCTGGCAGCGCTGCATACAGGGCCTCTACCAATTTGTAGGCTACGGCCACGCCCGACAGCGTTGCCAGGGGATGGTTGCTAGGCAGAGCGCGAGGATTAATGATAGCGGTCACGGGGGGGCGATCGCTCGGGAGCGTGTGGTGATCCGTCACGATCACATCGAGCCCTAGCGATTGAGCGTAGGCTAGCTCTGCCAGATTAGTGCTGCCCGTGTCGCAGGTCACGACAACGCGATAGCCTGCTTGGTGGAGCGCCGCCAGCCCGGCACGATGCAGGCCGTGGGAATCGGTCAGTCGATTGGGAATCACATAGGTGAGCCGGGTGTCTTGCGGGAAAAACTGCCCCAGCCCATCCCAGAGCACCGCTGTGGCCGTCAGCCCATCGGCGTCAAAGTCGCCCCAAATGGCGATCGCCTCATTCTGCCGCCATGCTTTAAGCAGCCGCGCCACCGCCTGCGTCATTTCCTCACCAAACGCGAGGGGGCTAGCAGGCATATACTGCGTTGGATCGAGGAATGGAGCTAGGGCTTCTGTCTGGCGCACACCCCGCTGCCAGAGCAGTTGCGCGGCCCACTGTCCAGACGACTCAGGGACATAGGCCTGCACCGCTGTCACAAACGACTCCGGTATCGCGTCCAAGGGTGGCTCCTGCCAGTGGATTGCAGTGTTACTCATCGCTCATTCGAAACATCAGGCACGTTGGGCGTCTCACTGCCCTCTGGAGCTAGGCGCACCGATGACTCAGCCTCGGTTGAGGGGGCAGAGGGCTCGGCTAGCTCCATCCTATCGCTCGCAACGGAGGGTGGCGACGGCTCTACCGCAACGGCTCCAATGGCTCTAGATTGAGATGGCGCAGCAGAGGCAACTGCACCGTGAACGTAGTGCCGCGATCTTCCTGGCTGACGAACGAAATATCGCCCCCATGCTCAAGCACACACTGTCGCACAATCGCCAGACCCAGCCCTGTGCCGCGAATCGTGTGAACATTGCTAGCGCGGTGGAATAGCTCAAACAGCATGGGCTGATCATCTAGGGGAATGCCAATGCCCTCGTCTCGAATCACTAGGGTAGCGGTGCGATCGGCACAGGTGAGAGAAAACTCCACCGTGCTACCAGTGGGCGAATACTTAATGGCGTTGGAGAGCAGGTTCGTCAAAATTGAGCGCATGAGCTTGGGGTCAAAGTAGCCTTCGGCATAGTCGCCCTGATGCCTAAACGCCACCCGATGCGTATGCCCAAACCCCAGCCGCACTTCATCCACTACATCTCGACAAAATGCCCGTAGGTCTAGCAAGACTGCCTTAAAGTCCAACTTTTTGGCTTCAGCTTTACCAATCATCAGCACGTCTTCGATGAGCTGGTTCATGGTTTCGATGGCGATTCGGCTACGCTGAAAGTAATACTGCTGCTTTTCTTCGGATGCTACATGGCCGTAGCGATCCAGCAGTTCTATTGAGGTGCGAATGACGGTTAACGGGGTTCGCAACTCGTGAGACACCATTGCAATAAACCGTGACTTGAGTTCGTTCAGCTCTCGCTCTTCTTCGAGCGCCAGCCGCATTTGGTCTTCGGTGCGTTTGCCCTCGCGGATGAGTTGCTCACGCACGCGGATGCTTTGCACCATGCCCCGAAACACCTGAGACAGACTAGTCATTTCGTCAGGGAAGTAGCCATGGCTGATGGCAAATTGCCCTAAGCTATAGTCACCTGTGGCAATCTGATCGGCGGCATGGGTTAGCTCTCGCAACTGGCGCGTGAGCATGCCAGACAGAATGTAAATCAGCCCGAACAAAATGCTGTAGGCAAGAGCGCTGGCAATTAACACCCGCTGCCGAATCGTGGATTGAATCTGCCGCACATAGCCCGCTTCGATGTCTAGCCCCAGCCCAAACACCAGACCATTGCTCTGGTTAGGCAGAGGTGCAAATGCAGAAACCCAGGTGCCCCATTCATCTTCGTAAATGTCGAATTCTTCTAGCGTGGATCCGTTGGCAATCCGCCGGAGCGCAATTCCCGATTCAGTGGTTTCTAAAAACTGCGCAGCTTTTTCAGGATTGTAGGCTGACCAAATATCGACCAGGTAGATTGTAATGGGCTCATTGGGTGGCAACGGTTGGGCGATCGCCCGTTGATGGTATTGGGCCTCTCCCGTCGCGTAGGTATAGAGCCAAGCGCGCGGTTCTATACTGTGCACCGTCTGAAACCAGTCCATCACGGCCAAGTAACGCGCATCATCGGAGAAGCCGTCGGCATTCGGCTCCCCGGTTTCGTAAAGTGCTTGCAGCAGGTCGGGATCGAGTCCTGCCAACGCGCCGTAGAGCGTGGCCTGCATATCGGCTCGCAGGCGGGTTAGCACTTTATCAGTGGTAAAGCTGTAGAACCAATAGAAAGCGCCCGCAAACACCACCCCAAACACGACGCTGAACCCCACCAGTAGCTTGGTGCGCAAGCTGACAGGCCGCTGCCACCGAGACAACGCAAGCATTAGTCGGGATACATAGCGATGATTCGAAACCCGTCTTAGCAAACGTACCTCTGGGGGGTGCAGTGAGCTGAAATGTAGATGGTCAATGCGCTAGACATGATCCTAATCAACCCTCGAAACTGGGATGGTGCATCTCAGGATCATGCTTCAGCTCGCATTGAGGGGTTGGCATGGCGATGCAGTAGCCTGCATCGACGCTTCATGTGATGGGAACGCATGAGAATGAGAGAGGTTAGGAGGCACAGCGCTAAGGATCCAGTGCCCGCAGAATGCGCAGCTTTGGCGCAGCAGCTATGGACGGCTATCCTATTCCTCTACAGGGGCGCGATCAGTCCGTCAGTGCAGGTAGCCAATGTATTCGAACCCAATAACCGGAAATTGGCGATCGCACCCTCCTAATCGACAGAAAACACAGGCAGAGGGATGCCGAGTCAATAACGTACTTCACTGTACTGAATTTTGCTGATGCAGGGAACCAACCCCGATCCCCTCGTTGACCTTGCGGTTGAGAGGGCAGCTCAAGATAGACAGCCTGCACGTAGGCCTAGCGGAATACCGCACTGCCATTCTGCCCTAGGATTGCGGGCGATCGCTCTAGTGTGATCAATCGGACTATGAGCTACGCGAGGTGTTCACAAAAATCAAATGATTTCTGGTCTACAGGGTCAATCAAGTTGGATCCGTAGCTATTCCCCGTGCTCCACTTGGCACACCCACTCATCAGAGTTCCCTAAAAATCTATCCACCTCAGACCTTCCAAAGGCTGGGCAGCCTGTCCACTTAGCCATGGCTATTAGGGAATGGTGAGGATTGACAGATGTTGGATGACGGTCAACTCTTTGAGTCCAGTTATAACAGCTCTCACTAGGTTGAGACTGAATTGAGGCCAAAAGAGTTTCTAGAATCCATGTGTTGTGAGGGTTCTATGAATCACCCTGTCGTGGTTTCAGAGAATCGCACTATGGGCACTCAATGCTGATGATGAGGGTGGTGCTCTCCTCAAGGGTGCTGTGCTAGTTTCAGCCCCAACCAACCGGTTACCAGAGCACCTGCTGGCGTTCTTGAATCACCCGTTGATAAATGGCGTCAGTTTGCTGCGCCAGATGTGCCCAGCTAAAGCGATCGCCCAATTCTTGATAGGCTTGCTCTACCAAGCGCTTTGCCATGTACGGATGTTGCAGCACCATCAAAATGCCTGCGGCAAGGGAGCCGGAATTGTTGGCTAAGGTCACAATCCCGGTTTTGCCATGGCGCACCACTTCGGGAATGCCGCCTGCATTCGAGACCACGACGGGTACGCGAGCCGCAAAGCTTTCGAGCACCACAATGCCAAACGGTTCATAAAGGCTAGGGAACACAGCACAGTCGGCAATGGTTTGAAACTGATCGAGATCCTCCTCAGACATGAAGCCCGTGAAGTGGCAGTGATCCCAAATTCCTAATTCCCAAGCCTGTCGCTTGAGCGCCTCAGACTGACCGCTGCCGATGATCACTACCTTAACCTGCCCATTCAGTTCTTGAATGATGGTGGGCGTGGCATCCAGCAACACTTGGACTCCTTTTTCGTAGGTCATGCGACCGACGTAGTACACAATGTGCTGATTGTCTGCAGCAAAGCGGCGACGAAACTGGCAGTGGTCGGCTTGACGCAGCGTGGGTTTTTTGCCTGATCGAATGCCGTTAAACACTACGTCTACTTTGTCCCATGGGGTACAAAGTGCCCGCTCTACTTCGCGACGCATGTAGTCAGAACACACAATGACCCGCCAAGATTCATGCGCCAGGTATTTTTCTTTTTGGTGGATGTAGTGGTGAATCGGGTTATGTAAGCCGTTGTGTCGGCCAAATTCAGTCGCGTGGATGGTTGTGACTAAGGGCACTTTGAAGGTGTGCTTCAGGGCGATCGCTGCATCGCCTACCAGCCAGTCATGGGCATGAATCAGATCAAAGGGTTCCTCTTCAAGCAAAAGCTTGCCCCCGTGCCGCCCCATGCTTTCATTCATATTGCCCACCCAGTGAAAGAAATCCTGGCTGGCACCCACGGGCACTCGATGGACTTTAATGTTATCGACCACCTCGTAATGGGGCGCTTGGCCAAATTCCACCGTCAGCAGGTGCACCTCGTGCCCCGACTGGGCTATTTCTGGATAGAGTTCGGCGACATGGCGAGCTATCCCACCCACAATGCGGGGCGGAAACTCCCACGCTAACACCAGGATTTTCATACAGTTGCAACCTGCCAAACGCTAGGTTTCACCAATTCTACAAGGCTGGGGCTGGCATCGCTGGGCTCAAAGAGGGGCGGTGAAGGGAATTTTAGCAGGGCTGATAGAATAGTCCTCTGCCTAAAGCAGTGAGTCAGTGAGTTGGTGCTGCCTCAAGCTGCTAATGCATTTAGAGAGATTGGGGATTAAGCCAAGGCCCAAAGACGGGATCAGTGCTAAATTTGCCGTGCTGCTGCGATTCGCGATTAGAATTTACGTAATGCAACGATGGGCGATCGCGGTAGTCTAAAGAATGGGTGGGACGACTCTTCACGGTCGCATGCGCACAATCCTATCTTATCTGTTCCATCGCTGCCTTGACGGATTGCCTAGCGCGTGTCGATCATACACGGGGCTTTACCTGCGGGGCGATCGCCCACCATGAGTCTGTTTTCTGTAGGGTCTTTCTTCGCGGATTCTTCATATCTATGAATTCTCTGTAGTTACAATTAACGTGTATCGCTGTACCGAGATTTTGTTGCCGTGCATTTCCCTAGCTGGTTACACCCAATTTCTGAACGCGCATGGAGGCTCTGCCAAGCTCACTCTCAAACCCCACCTCATCGTTGCAGCTTTTGCTGTTTGTTGATAAGCGCCCTAGTTCCACCGAGAAACTGCGGCAAATTCTCAGCCGATTGAGAGATCTGGGGTCAGCGTTTCAGTTTGGGCTTCAGGTGGTCGATGTTGGCGAGCATCCAGATTTGGTCGAACACTTTAAGCTGGTAGCCACGCCAGCCTTGGTCAAAATTCATCCCCAGCCGCTGCATACGCTGGCGGGTAGCGATTTGATTGCTCAGCTCAATCGAACCTGGACGCAGTGGCAGCAAGCCGCAGAGGATGAAAGAGAAACCGGAGCGATCGCACCGACGGCAAATGCAAATGGCTCTGCGATGTCTTCTGATACCTCAATCGCCCATCTCAGCGAAGTCAATCAGCTATCAGACGAAATTTTTCGGCTCAATCAAGACAAACAAGCCCTGCAAGAGCAGCTCCAGTTCAAAGAGCGCCTCATTGCGATGCTGGCGCACGACCTCCGCAACCCCCTCACGGCGGTCTCTATTGCGCTAGAAACCCTAGAGTTTGCGCTAGGCCGCACGGGCGATCGCCCCTCTCGGCTGACGCCCGAGACCACTGCACAGCTCTTGCGCCATGCTCGCACTCAGGCCAAGGCACTCGATCGAATGATTACCGATGCCCTCCAGGCCGCTCGCGGCAGCACCGGAAAATTGCAGCTGCAGCCCCAAAAACTCAGTATTTCTAGCCTGTGCTATGAAGTCGTCAGCGATCTGCAAAACCGCTTCGCCAGCAAATCGCAGCACATTACGATTGACATCCCCAACGATTTGCCGATGGTGTATGTTGACCTTGAGCGCATCCGTCAGGTCATTACGAACCTGCTAGACAACGCCTGCAAATATACCCCAGACCAAGGCACCATTGCGGTATATGTCTTGCACCGCACCACCCAGAAGATTCAGGTGTCCATTTGCGACAACGGCCCCGGCATTCCCGATAAAGACAAAGAGCTGATCTTTGAAGATCGATTTCGCTTAGAGCGCGACGAAGCCAAAGATGGCTATGGAATTGGGCTAGCTCTATGCCAGCGAATTGTGCGAGCGCACTTTGGGCAAATTTGGGTTGACTCTTCAGGGCAACAGGGCAGCTGCTTTCACTTCACCCTGCCTGTGTATCAATAGCGTGGAGCGATTGCAACCGCTTGGTTGGTTAGGACAATGATTATGGTGAACCCCTTGCTAGGCAAGGGGTTCACCATATCAGCACTGCTTAAGGCTGACACTCGTCATTCGTTAAGCGAATGCGCCTTCATCCACCTTGTAGTCTTCTCGGCGGGTGAGGTTCCACTGGCTGTCGCCGGTTAGTTGCAGCACATAGTCGTGATACCCCAACAGGCTGGGTCGATGACCTACGCTGATGAATGTGGTGCTGCCCTGCCGCAGCTGGTCATAGAGCCGCCGTTCGTTTGCCAAGTCGAGGGCGCTGGTTGCTTCATCGAGCACAGCATAGCGGGGCTTGTTTAGCACTAGGCGCGCAAAAGCGAGGCGCTGTTGTTCGCCGAGCGATAGAACGGTGGCCCAGTCTAGCTCAATATCAAAGCCGCCCAGACGGTCAGGCAAGTCTTCTAAGTTCACCTTGCGGAGCACATAGCGCAGGCTCTCTTCATCCACCGAGGCACTTGAGTTGGGGTAGAGTAGCTGATCTCGCAGGGTGCCCAGTACCATGTAGGGCCGCTGTGGCAAAAACAGCATTTGATCTAAGCCGGGGCGGGTGATGGTGCCATCCCCGCTGTTCCATAATCCGGCGATCGCCCGCAAAATAGAACTCTTACCGGCGCCACTGTGCCCCACAATCACCAGCCCTTCTCCGGCCTGCAGCGATACGGTTAAATCTTGCACCAGGGTGCGGCTGGTTTTGGGCGTCAGCAGCGTCACATCCGATAATGCAATGCGACCATTCTCAATGGTGTGGATGGTAGAGGGAGGGTCTACAGTGTCTGCGGTTCCATCCAGCACCTCTGAAAAGCTTTCAAGACGGTTAACCCCGGCGGCAAATTCACTCAACTGATTGATTTGCAACACCACAATGGCGAAGGCATCAAAGATTTGGCTAAACGCGAAATTAGCCTGAGTGATGTCGCCATAGCGGATCTGGCCATCAAACAGCAGCGGAGCCAACAGAGCCGACGGCAAGATAAAGGTAAGGTACCGATAAGGCGTTCTAAAAAAACCGAGATTTCGCTGCCACCCAATCAAAAAGTTGAAGTTGCGGAGCACCTCCACAAAGCGACGCCGCAGCTGCCCTAGCTCTCGGTCTTCGCCCTGATAAAACGCAATGGATTCGGCATTGTCGCGCACATGCACGAGGCCATACCGGAAGTCGGCTTCTTTTTTGAGCTGCAAAAAGTTCAGCGAAATCAGCCGCCGCCCCAACAATGCCACCACAACGGTGCCGCCCAGCGCATAGAAAATCAAAAAACCAGCGAGAAACTGGGATTTTGAAATCAGAATGCCTGTAAACGACAGCACGTCGATGAATGATCCCAGCAGAATTAGCAAAAAGCTAAGGCTAAAGGTGGTGAAGGAGTTGATGTCTTGCGAAATCCGCTGGTCGGGGTTATCGATGATGCCCCCCGAGTTGATGTCGTAATACGCCCGATCCTGAAAGTATTGGCCTAGAAACTTGCCGGTCATCCAGTCTCGCCAGCGCAGCCCCAAAAGAGCTTGAGAATATTGGTAATAGACCACGAATGGTGTGGCGATCGCAAACACCCCAGCATAGACCCCAAAAAATCGCCAAAAGGTTGGCGCATCCTGTTCGGCTAGCGCGGTGGTAAAAAAGTTGCCCACAAAGCTGATGATCACGTTCATGCCGCTCACACACAGCGACAAAAACAGCAGCCCGCCCAAAAATACCCACTGCTGCCAGCGGGGCAGCACTTGGTCGCGCACGGCAAAAAAGGCGATCGCCGGAACAATAAACCCCGCCACCAGCAAAAACACAACAGGTACACTGAGGATAGTTTGACTGAGGCTCACCAGCCCGCCCGCCGTTTGCGCCATAAATTCTGGGAAGTAAGCCTGGCAAAGCATGGTCACACCGCTGACGATCAACGCCAGCAGCGAAAACAGAAACACAATAAAGAGACCCACCAGCGGAAAAAATCTCCACCCGCCACGTCCGGTGGGGAACCAATAGGGCTGGGCGATCGCCACAAAGCGCTTCACCAAACCCCAGTCAAATTTGTTGATTTGCCGCAGTGACGGGTCAGGAGAGGAAGGTGCTACGGTCATGGATAGTAAATAAGCTTAGAGTTCAATAAGGGTTGTTACATTCTAAGGTGTCGGGGCGAGTCTGTTGGTATCCAGAGTAAAGATTCTGGGATTGGGCTCACTCCCCGAACCCAGTTCGCTGCAAAGAAGCCGCTATCTCAAAGCAGCTAGTCCAAAAACCGCTCCTCTCTATCGATAGTCAACTCCATCGATAGTCAGCGATAGTCGGTGGGCCTCCCACCGCACGCTTAAAACAGGCTTAATTGGGACGGAGGGGGTTCTAGGGTATTCCAGGGAAGCGGGGGGATGTCTACTCCCGCTTTTTCTAAGTAAGTTTGCACTTGCTGAGCGTTGGTGGGCGATCGCTCTTCTAGTGGGCAATGCACGAAGAAATACACCTGCTTGCCCTGCTCTAGCCAGATCGCAACTTGAGCCGTCCATTCTTGCAGGTATACGATATTTAAGTCGGGGTCAGGATGGCTGATATAACGCACCAAGCAAATATTAGACGTGGCGATCGGCTGCACCGGCAGACGCGGCTTTTTGCGCTCTGAGGCTACTTGAGGATCGTCAGGACAGTCGTAAATGGGGCGTGTATCGAGGATGACGCGTCCTGTTTCTGTCTGAGACAGCAGCAGCGTTAGCTCTAGCCGGAAGTCTTCTCGAAACCAGTCTAAGTGGCGAACTTCTAGCGCCAGCGGGGCGCGATCGCCCGGCCATGCTTTCACAAAGGCTGCCAAGTCTTCGATCTGTTGGGGGCTGTAGGCCGGGGGCAATTGGGCGAAGATAGTTCCCAGGCGATCGCCCAACCCCTCCATCCGCTCTAGAAACGCCAGCGCCGTGTCCATCTGCGGCATCAGCTCGCCTTGGTGGGTGATGGCTCGCGGCAGCTTTGGGCAAAAGCGAAACTCGGGCGGCGTCTCGGCCACCCAGCGCTGCACCGTCTCGGCATCGGGAACAGAATAAAAGGTTGTATTGCCTTCTACAGTGGCAAAGCGCTGACCATAGAGCTTCAAAAAATGAGTGCTGCGACTTTTGGGCGGAAATAACTCTCCCACCCAGTCTTTATAGCCCCACAGCGCTAGCCCAATCCGAAAGTTCATAGCATCTCAAACAAGCGATCGCAACCCTTCTTTCACATCCTAAGAGATTTGAAGATTGGAGGTTGGAGGTTGGGGTAGAGAGTTGGGCCTAGACGATTCGGTGAAAGTTTACGTCACGGTCGATCCGACTCATTTGACCCTTCTAAGCCATTAGGGCAAAGACGTTGGGTTTAAGCATAAGGGCACCTCGAAAAATACAAATCTTGTTGAGAATGGCAATGAGATTCCAGTGGTTCTGGGCTCCCAAGATTATCAATGAGGCAATTAATCGAGGTGCCCATAAGTCCGACCGATTGAAATCATATCCATAAGTGACTGAATAGTTACTGAATTTGTAACCTACCGCAATTCTCGTGGCCCGTCGTGCCAGATTAAGAGCAATCAATTAAGTGCCACCTGGGGTCTCCCGGTGTGTGAGGAGAGATAACGTATGAAACGCAATGTGTTGAACCCAACTCGTTCTACCCGATGGGCCACGGGGGTAAAGTGGGGCATCTTATTGCCGCTGGCGGTGGGCTGTCTGAGCCTGGCTATTCCAAAACCGACGAGTGCCCAAGAACAAATGATGCGGTTGCTGTCGGTTAGCGGACAAGGTCTAGAATCGGTAGAAACCACCCTGACCCAGGTGCAACTGGGCGTAGAAGTGCAGGCCCGCAGCGCCGAAGACGCTCAGCGCCAAGCGGCGCAACAGTCCTCTGCTGTGGTGGAATTGGTGCGATCGCGCAATGTATCTAAGCTGCAAACGACGGGCATTGCGCTCAACCCAGTCTATAACTACGACGGTGGCGAGCAGCGCATAATCCGCTATAGCGCCAGCAACACCATTCAATTTGAGCTGCCCACCGAGCAAGCCGGATCAATTCTAGATGATGCGGTGCAGGCTGGTGCTACGCGCATCAACAGCGTCAGCTTTATTGCGTCGGATGAGGCGATCGCCCAAGCCCAGCGGCAAGCCTTGCGTGTGGCTACCGAAGATGCGCAGGCCCAGGCAGAAGCCGTTCTCTCTGTTTTGGGGCTAAGCAGCCAAGAAGTAGTGGGCATTCAAGTGAATCACGCCAGCGCGCCCGTTCCGCCTCCGATGCCGTTTCAGCGGCAAATGGCTGCAGAAGCCGCTAGCTTTGATGCATCAACTCCTGTGGTGGGGGGTGAGCAAGACGTGCGAGCCACAGTCACGCTACAAATCCGGTATTGAGGCAACGGTGGAGGCTGGTGTCTGGGCTGCTTTAGCATTTGCCGAACATCTGTTTTGAGAGGGCGATCGCCCTCTCAAAACAGATGTCTATACGGATCTGTAGCTACCCGTTCTAGAACGGGTATTGGCAGGGAGGCAGGCGATTCATAAAGTGAGGTTCCCTGGTGCGGTAAAGTGTCTGTAAGGATACGATCCGACCGGTAACGGTTCCAGCCTATTTTCAGTGATGCGCCTTGTGCCGAGTGGTCAATGAGAGAGCAAATCGCCACCGGGTGCGTCCCGCTTTTGTAGCCCTCACCCTAAGTCCCTCTCCCAGAGCGGGAGAGGGACTTTGAATCCGGCGCCCCTTCTCCATTTTTGGGAGAAGGGGCTGGGGGATGAGGGCAAACTTGCAAAACTGGGATGTACCCTCGCCACCCGCATACCCTATCGCCCCAGACCCCACCCGCGCCTATGTACGATGAAGACGACATCTCAGTACTGGAGGCTGAGCTAGAAAACGACCCACTGGATCAGCTTGGTGCTGAAGAGGCCGCAAACACCGACGCGCTGATTGATCCAGAGGAAATGTTGCGGCTATTAAAGTCTCCTGTGAATCAGCAGCGCATGGTGGCAGCTCGGGCGTTTTGTGAACTCGAAGATCGCCGCGCCATTCCCGATCTAATTATGTTACTTAGCGATGTGTGTCCGCTGGTGCGGGTGAGTGCAGCCTATGCCTTGGGCCGCAACTCTAGCCCCGATGCCGTCGAGCCTCTGATTCATCAGCTTCAATATGATTGGAATGGCTATGTGCGAAAGGGGGCCGCATGGGCCTTGGGGAATTGCCGCGATCGCCGCACCTTAAATCCCCTCATTGATGCCCTTAAAACCGATATTTCTGCGGTGCGCCTGTGGGCTGCCAGCGCCTTAGCGCAAATGTCTCACGTTGGCTATGACGAGGCGATCGCAGCCATGCCAGCTCTAATCGAAGGCTTACGCCGTGACCCAGTGGCCGCCGTTCGCAGCAACTGTGCTTGGACGGTGGGCCAACTCTGTCGTGAACTGCCCTCTAATGTGGTCTACGGCACCGCCATTGATGCCCTTCTCGAAGCCTTTGCTGAAGATGATGACATGGGTGTGCGCGAAGATGCCAAAGTCGCCATGCTTCAAGTGGGCGACACCCGCGGCTTGCAGATTATTGAAGAAATTGAAGAACTTGAGCAAGAAGACGCTCTTTAGGTGATTTCTGCCTAAAACAACGCACGTCAACCCGCAGCGCTACCGCCAGTAGTGCTGCCCGCACCCTTAACTGTGACCGCAATTCCTGCGAGGAGAACGCAACCATGAGACATCCACGTTTAGCCGTTGCGACGGTGGTGGGGTTGATTGCCCTGACGACTGGGGCGATCGCCGCTCATACCTATCAGCTCAGAGCGCCTGCAGCATCTAGGGGAATCGCCCTGCATCAGTCAGCATCTGATCCCCTGAGCCCAGATCGAGGCCTTAGTGCTGAGCGCAGCCCAGCCGCCACGCTCATCTCGGCTGAGCCCGAGACCACCTTGCCGACAGATTTCCCGGAAGATTCTCCGGAAGATTCCCCGACAGTTTTACCCACGTTTGTGCTGTCGCCAGATCGAAGCCAGATCTCCCTCACCTATTTGGGCAGCACCCAAACCATCGACGCCTCTGGTCTCATGGTGCGAGTGCTGGATGCGGTGGATTGCGATCGCATGGAACTAGCACCCGAGCAAATTTTGACTGGGCAGTGGTTCTTCCCCTCCATCGCGATTGATCAGAACACGGGCAATGTCGCCCTGCCGGTCATGCTGCGGGAATGCGCCGGAACCCAGGTCAGCACTGTGTTTTTGCTTGATCCGCCCTACGCTATCTATCGCGCACAGGTGCCAGGCGATCGCCCCTTGCCCGACGAGTTTTCCACCTTTCCGCTCAACAGCATTACCGACGTGGGCTATCTGGGGAGCGACCTGCTGGTGAAGCATGGCGACGCCTCAGGGTCGACTGCCCTACTGGTGTTTGCGCAGCAACCAACTACCCCGGTTGGACGCTATGTCGGTTGTGTCTATACCCTCGAGGAAGAAGGGCGACGACTCTGCCCCGAAGATATGGCAGACTAAGGCCATTTCTCAAAAAGAACCTTCCTGCGTTGGGCGACCAGCCGTAACGCCGTCGGCTTATCCCTACAGAGCAGCCCAAATTCGTGACAGGATTCGGGACAAGCTCAAACCTTTATGTGCGGTGCGCGTCGTGCGGTGCCCCAAAATCCTAGTAACCCAAACTGACGGTAGGGTGGATCGCTTAGGCCTGAATGCGATCCACCCTACAATAGAACCGCTGACAGAACTCAGGCAGAGTTTGGGGTGCCATGCACAGGGTGAACTGGAAATGGCTGCTGGCGCTGGTTGCCTTGGTGGTTCTCAGCGTAGGTGGGCAGGTTTGGCGTATCGGGGATTGGCTGCCTGCGCCCGCGCCCAAGCAGGTAGACATCGTTATTCCGCATCGCGCGCCTCGGGTTGACGCAGAGAGGTTGCTGTCAGATGTGGCGGCGCTATCTTTTGTGCGATCGCAGGCTGAGGGGCGCGATCGCGCTCGGCGGTACATTACGCAATCCCTGAAGCAATCGGGATGGACGGTGCAGCGGCAGCCCTTTACAGCAGCGGGCAAAACAGGCGAAAACCTGGTCGCAATCCGTCCGGGTCGCGATGCGGCAGCAGGCATCGTGCTGCTGGGTGCCCATTACGATACGGTGGAGCGATCGCCGGGTGCCGACGACAATGCGACCGCTGTGGCCACACTGCTCGAAACTGCACGGCTCTTGGGCTCCGAGACCACATCTCATACGCTGCATCTGGTGTTGTTTGATCTGGAAGAAGCGGGTTTGCTGGGGAGCAACGTATTTGTTGAGGCGATTGCCAATCCGCAAGCCTACGATGGCGCGATGATTTTGGATATGTTGGGGTATCGCTGCACCGTTCCCGGTTGTCAAACCTATCCATCCCTGCCGATTGCGGCCCCGTCTGATCAGGGTGATTTCTTAGCCGTAGTGGTAGATCAGGCTCATGCTGCGCTGCTCTCCGCCTTGCCGACGAAACCAGCGGGTATTCCGGTGTTCACTCTAGCGATACCTCCTTTTGGCAACCTCATGCCAGACGCGATTCGGAGTGATCACGCTCCGTTTTGGAAACGGGGTATCGGAGCCTTGCTAGTGACCGATACGGCCAACTTTCGCAATCCCCACTATCATCAAGCGACTGATACTCCTGAGACGTTGGATTCAGCGTTTTTAGCCGCTGCGGCTCAAGTGGTGGTAGATGCGATCGCCACGCTTACCCACACACCGTCCCAGTAACGCCGAAGCCGTCACCCCCGCACTGAACGGGTTAGGGTGACATGCCTGTCTTAAAGATTCCAAGATCCCACTCGAAAGAGCCCGTGAATCTGTCGCGGCTACAGCACCTCGATCGTGGTGTATGGTGAGATAAGTATTTAAATAGGTAACGGGATGTACCAGATTATGAGGGGTACCGCTTGTCGACCATGGCAGACCCTCCTTCTTAGTCTGCTGTTCTGCATTCAGATCTTCGTGCTGGGGGCATCTCCGGCAGCCGCCACCAGCCTTTATGAAATGCCATCGCTGGCGGCTGGCTCATCGACCTGGGTGGTAGACGAAGGCGAAGTGCTGAGCCGACTGACAGAAGGGAACCTCAGCGAGCAACTGAGCCAGTTAGCAGACACCACCGGGCAAGAAGTTCGATTGGTTACGATCCACCGGCTTGACTATGGCGAAACTGTAGAAACCTTTACTGAAAAGCTGTTTGAGTCTTGGTATCCAACGGCGGATGCTCAGACCAACCAAGCGCTGCTGGTGCTAGATACGGTGACAAACAACGCGGCGCTGCATACGGGAGTAGAAACCAAGTCGATATTGCCTGACGACCTAGCGACAAGCGTGGTCGGCGAGACTCTGATGGCCCCTCTGCGGGACGGCAACCGATATAATCAGGCCTTTCTAGATGCGAGCGATCGCCTTGTGGCGGTGTTGTCGGGTGAGCCAGACCCAGGCCCCCCTGAACTTATAGTCACAGAACAGGCTGAAAGCACCTTTGCGAGTCGCGAAGAAACTGAAGAAAGCAAAGGAATTTCTACAGTCTGGGTCATTGGGCTACTGCTGGCTGCCACTATCATTCCCATGGCGACCTACTACTTCTATCAAGGCTTTTCTTAGAGCCTGTTCTTAGTCCTTTGCACGTTAAGCCATAGGAGTGGGGCGATCGCCCCACTCCTATGGCTCTCGTAATTGCGTCAAGTCGTCGTCACATAAGGCTCTGCGCAATCGTTGAGGAGCAACAACCCAACAAGGTTGGTAAATCGCGGACGGTTTGCTCTCCTCCTGAATGCTTATTTTTACGCGGCTCAATACGGCGATATCACTGCCCAAATTTTTACGTGCTCAGAATTTTTAAGAGATAACGTCAGTTCCGCCCGGCAGCGCAGGGCTGAAGCAATCCTCATCGAATTCATATAAGAGAACGTAAACGTGAATTCGGATTAATAAGGTACGTAGTGACCCAAAACATTTTCCGTCCAAACTAAGGACGCAATAGAAATCTAGCGCAATGCATAGAATTTCTATAAGTTGCTGTTTATTTCTGTACTGTTCTAGTTTCTTTATCTCTTTAGCGTCCTTGACTGCATGGATAAGTTGCGCGACACTAACAAAAAGAGCAATTGGTATCTTAATTGATAACTTTTGTTAAAACTTGCATTTTTTCTCATCAATTTACAAGGGTTTGCAGCCCCCGCACGGCTTCGTCCGGCAGTGCTTGAGGGTTGGCTCTTATTTATTCAACGCATTTTTGAGTCCGGCGATGTTGAGTTTATTAACCAGAATTTATGGAAACTCTTGAGTTCATCATCTATCCCGACGGTCGGGTTCAAGAGACGGTAACGGGCATTATCGGTTCCTCTTGTGCGGAAGTTACGGCGGCGATTGAGGAAAAGTTAGGCCAGGTTGTGAGCTGTGAGCCAACGTCTGAGCGTTTTGCCCAAGTCATGCAGTCTGCCGAAACAGTGCTTCATCAGCCGTCCTATAGCGAGTGGTAAGGGTGGATCTCAAAGAGGTTGCTGGTCTTTCATGTCATCGAACCTGTCTGTTTCTTTGCTTTTACGTTTAGGCCTTTTTCACGTTTAGACCTTTAGTTTTATTAGAGTAAACGAGTCCCATGTCACACTTTAGTCAAATCAAAACGAAGTTGCGCGATCTGTCTGGTCTTCAGTCTGCATTGACCGATGTCGGAGCAGACTGGAAAGCTGGCCCTAGCCCAGTGCGCGGTTATCAAGGGCAAACCGTTCAGGCTGATCTCGTCATTGAGCAGGCTAATGGCTATGACCTAGGCTTCCGCTGGACGGGCCAAGATTATGAGCTGGTGGCGGATCTGCAATATTGGAATCAACCCCTCTCGGTAGAAGGATTCTTGAATCGGGTGAACCAGCGCTATGCGTATCACACCGTGAAGACAGAGACGGCGCGAAGTGGCTTTCAGGTGACTGAAGAGCAAAGCCAGGCTGATGGTTCGATTCGCTTGTTGCTGAGTCGTTGGAGCGCTTAGACCTAGGTTTTAGATCGACGGGTTGGCTAGATTGGCTAGCCCGTCTTTCTATGTCAGGGTGATGCGCTAAGCCTGTTGGTTGAACTGAGACTGTCTTTTGCCGTTGATTTAACGCTCGTCTGCTGCTGTGTAACAGCATTGAGGTGAGCCGTTGGGCATCTTGGTAGAGGGCGCTAGCCTATCGTTACTACTGCTACGCAACCTCATCATTTGTTATGCCTCATCCTTCTGATTTTTCCTCCTCGTTTCAGCCAAATCTGCCCCAAGATGTGGCTCATGAGCCTGCTACTGGGCTAGAACCTGAGCTGGGCGGTGAGTGGCGCAATGCGCCTGATCGAACTGGGCTGGAGCCGGAGCTAGGCGGCATGGTTCGGCAAACAGGGGTGTATGTCGATGAGATTACCTGTATTGGCTGCAAACACTGTGCCCATGTGGCTCGCAATACGTTCTATATTGAGCCCATTTACGGGCGATCGCGCGTGATTCGTCAAGATGGCGATACTGAAGACGTGATTCAAGAAGCGATTGATACCTGTCCGGTTGACTGCATTCACTGGGTAGACTACACAGAACTGCGCCAGTTAGAAGATGAGCGTAAGCATCAAGTGATTCCGGTGGCGGGTTTTCCGATAGATAGGTCGGTAGTAGCCGCTAACATGCGCCGAAGAAGGCAAGAGCAGCGAGAGCAACGCTCCTAGGCTGCGTTAACGCCTCTGCGTTATCACCGCTGATGGATAGACTAAGAGATTTTTGTTGACAGAAACCGTCTAAAGTCCCTGCTGCTGAGTAACAACACCTGCGCCATCCCGGACTGGAACTTGTTGCTCTCAACCAAAATCCCTACTCTTGCCATCATCTATCGACTCTTGAGAGGGGTTGTACTGGAGCCTTTGTGTCCATCTAGAAGGATGGCGTAGCGTGCTGTACGGTCATTCCAAACCACGCCCCATTTACGACCCCTCAAAAATAAGGGCATGGTAGCTAAGCCCCATGCCCCTTAACGTATTCTGTTTACTCCCCCCAAGCATTCGCCTTTAGACGGACAGTAGTCCATTGTGGCGTAGCAAGGGTTGGGTTTCGGGTTCGCGTCCCCGGAAGGCTTTGAACACCTCCATTGGGTGCTGACTGCCCCCCAGAGCTAATACCGTATCGCGGAAGCGGCGTCCCGTTTGGGCGATCGCCCTTTCATCCTCTAACCCAGCCTCTTCAAACGCCGAGAAGGCATCAGCACTCAGCACCTCGGCCCACTTATAGCTGTAGTAGCCTGCCGCATAGCCCCCCGCAAAGATATGCCCAAACGCACAGAGGAATGCGTCTTCGGGCAGCGGTGGCATCACAGTTGTGGTTTGGGCAAGGCGATTGCGGACATCGTTGGGTGTTTCCCCCGTGCCGGGCTGGTAGCGGTGGTGCAGCTCAATGTCTAGCAGGCTGAAGTGCAGCTGTCGCAGCATGGCACTACCACTCATGAAGTTGCGCACGGCCAGCAGCTTTTGATAATAGTGCTCAGGCAGTGGCTCTCCGGTTTCATAGTGCTTTGCGAGGCTGAGCAGCGTTGCCCGGTCATAGCACCAGTTCTCCATAAACTGGCTAGGCAGTTCTACCGCATCCCATTCCACATTGTTAATACCTGCTGCGCCGCTGTAGTCTACCCGCGTCAGCATATGCTGCAAGCCATGCCCAAACTCGTGGAACAGCGTCGTCACTTCCTGAAAGGTCATGAGGCTGGGTTTGCCATCCACCGGCGGCGTCTGGTTGCAGGTGAGATACGCCACGGGCAAGCGCACGTCGGGGATGCCATTGTTGATCTCTGTGCCGCGATTGATGCAC